>JAITMV010000126.1 GCA_031277295.1 Burkholderiaceae bacterium
TTGGCGGCGTGCATCATTGCCTGGTCCACGCACCAGCGCGCGAACGCTTGGCGGCGCGCTTCGTTTTCGGCTTCGTAGCCCATGCTGGTCCACACATCGGTGGTTACCAAGTCGGCGCCGCCGCAGGCGTCCATCGGGTTGGAAAAAACTTTGTAGCTGCCGCTGGAGCGCAAACCGGCCACCGATTGATCGACCTCATAGCCGCTGGGCGTGCTGACATGTACCGTGAAGCCGAGAACTTCGCTGGCTTGTAGCCAGGTGTTGGCCATATTGTTGCCGTCGCCCACCCAGGCCACGGTTTTGCCCGCTATCGAGCCGCGGTGCTCGATGTAGGTGAAGATGTCGGCCAGGATTTGGCAAGGATGAAACTCGTTGGTCAGGCCGTTGATGACAGGCACGCGCGAGTGCCGCGCAAAAGATTCGAGGCGCGCCTGCTCGAAGGTGCGGATCATCACCAGATCAACCATCCGGCTGATGACGCGCGCGGTGTCTTCGATTGGCTCGCTGCGGCCCAGTTGGCTGTCGCCGGTGGTCAGGTGTACCACCGAGCCGCCCATCTGGTACATGCCGGCCTCGAAGCTCACGCGCGTGCGCGTGCTGGCCTTCTCGAAGATCATCGCCAGCGTGCGGTCGGTCAGGGTGTGGTGCTTTTCGTAGGCCTTGAATTTGCGCTTGATGAGCGCCGCGCGCTCGAACAGGTAGGCGTAGTCCCGCGCATCGAAGTCGGAGAATTGCAGGTAATGCTGGATGGCGCCTGAGATCATCAGCCTCTCACTCCTTGAGAAAAGTCTTGATGAGCGGTGCCAAAATCGCCACGATCTCGTCGGCTTCGGCCTCGGTCAGGATCAGCGGCGGCACCAGGCGAATCACGCTATCGGCCTGCACGCTCATCAGCAGACCGGCGTCGCAGGCGCGTTGCAAGAGGGCGCCGCAAGGACGCGCCAGTTCGATGCCCAGCATCAGCCCCTGGCCGCGCACCTCGACCACGCCCGGCACGCCCGCCAATTCGCGTTGCAGCGCGCCCTTGAGGTGCGCGCCGACGGTTTCGGCGTTTTTCAGCAGGCCGTCTTGTTCCATGATGCGGATCGTCTCAATGCCCGCGCGCATCGCCAGCGGGTTGCCGCCGAAGGTGCTGCCGTGGTTGCCCGGTTGAAAGATTTGCGCTGCCTTCGGCCCCGCCAGCACCGCGCCCACCGGCACGCCCGAGGCCAGCCCCTTGGCCAGCGGCATCACGTCGGGCACGATGCCGGCCCACTGGTGCGCGAACCACTTGCCGGTGCGGCCCATGCCACATTGCACCTCGTCGATCATCATCAGCCAGTCGCGCTCGTCGCACAGCGCGCGTACCTGGCGCAGGTAGTCCCGGCGCATCGGGTGGATGCCGCTTTCGCCCTGAATCGTCTCGAAGAACACCGCCGCCACGTTCGGGTTGTCCGCCGTTGCCCGCTTGAGCGCTTCGATGTCGTTCAGCGGCACGCGGATGAAACCCTCCACCAACGGCTCGAAGCCGTGCTGCACTTTAGCGTTGCCGGTGGCCGACAGCGTGGCGATGCTGCGGCCGTGAAACGCGCCTTCATACACCACGATCTCGGGCCGCTTGATGCCCTTGTCGTGCCCGAACTTGCGCGCCAGCTTGAGCGCCGCCTCGTTGGCCTCCAAACCCGAATTGCAGAAAAAGGCATTGGTCATGCCCGCCAGTTGGGTCAGCTTGGCCGCCAGTTGCTCCTGTCCCGGCACATGAAAATAGTTGGAACACTGAATCAGCTTGGCAACCTGATCTTGCAGCGCCGGCACCAGTTCCGGGTGGTTATGCCCCAGCGTGTTGACGGCCACGCCGGCCAATCCGTCCAGATAACACTTGCCGTGCGTGTCCCATACGCGGCAGCCCTGGCCGTGGGTGAACGCAACGGGCAAACGGCCATAGCAGTTCATGACATGGGGCGAGGCGGGCGCGGCGGCAGTGGTCATGGCAGACAAGCTCCGTGGACAGGAAAAAACAAACGGGCCAGCTAGGGGGCCCGCTGAAGGGGAATTCTAGGGTGTTTATCGCGCGGTGAAACTACAAAACCTGGCGGACACTCGTCGCGGCACGGATGCGCGCGGTACTCAACACGGTTATTGGTCTACAAACGCTCGCTCGACCACGAAGTCGCCCGGCGTGGTGGTGTTGCCTTCGTTGAAACTACGCTTTTCCAGCACTTCCTTGATCGACTTGAGCATCTGCGGGCTGCCGCACAGCATGGCCCGGTCTTGCCCAGGGTCGAGCGGCGGCACGCCCAGGTCTTGCGCCATGCGGCCGTTTTCGATCAGGTCGGGGATGCGGCCTTGAGTCTGAAACGGCTCGCGCGTGACCGTGGGGTAATACTTCAGTTGGTTGCGTACCATCTCGCCCAAAAATTCGTGCCGAGGTAGCTCTTGGGTGATGTAGTCGCGATAGGCCAGTTCGGCTACCAGCCGGCAGCCATGCACCAGTATCACCTCGCTGAATTTTTCATAGGTGTCGGGGTCGCGGATGATGCTCATGTATGGCGCCAGCCCGGTGCCGGTGCCGAACAGGTACAGGCGCTTGCCGGGCAGCAGATAGTCGATCAGCAGCGTGCCGGTGGGCTTGTGGCCGACGATCACGCTGTCGCCCGGTTGAATGTGTTGCAGGTGGCTGGTGAGCGGGCCGTCCTGCACCTTGATGCTGAGAAATTCCAGCGTTTCCTCGTAATTGGGGCTGACGATGGAGTAGGCGCGCAACAGCGGTTTGCCATCAATGCGCAAGCCGATCATGGTGAAGTGCCCGTTGGAAAAACGCAGGCCAGCATTGCGCGTGGTGGTAAAGGAAAACAATCGGTCTGTCCAATGGTGGACGGTAAGGACTTTTTCGTTGTCGAAGGCGGCCATGGGGTCGAAGAAGCGAGAGGGGCAAAGAAGGGGCGGTTGCCCAGGCCATGCATTTTCGCCTAGTGACCTGAGCAGCTCGAAACTCATTGAGCGCCGTGAGCGCCAGACTGCGCGCGCTCTGCCTTGTGTACTCGATGCTTGCGTAGCTGTCCATGCGTTGGCGTACCCATGCTACGTCGGCGGCGGATCGCGTGGCGCGCGGTTGCGAAAGGAACGAGTGAATTCGGGCACGTTCTTAAGCGCGGCCTGCCGTCAGTTCTTGCATCAAATCGCGGTAAATTTTGTAGCGGTGTGGACTTATTGAACCGGTTTCAGCGGCTTCCCCGACGGCTGAAATTACCCCGCAGCCCGGCTCATGCAGGTGGGTACAGTTGTAAAAACGGCACCCGGCGGCGTGGGGCTTCAGATCCGGCATCCAGGCGGCCAGTTGCGCGGGATCAAGGTGGCTGAGGCCGAATTCCTGAAAGCCGGGGGAGTCGATCAGCGCGCTTTGGCGTTGACTGTCGAGCCAGTACCAGGTGGTATGGGTGGTGGTGTGACGGCCGGCGCCCAAGGACTGCGAGAGGTCACCGGTTTGCGCGCGGGCGCCGGGTACTAGACGGTTGATGAGGGTGCTTTTGCCGGCCCCGGAGGGGCCGAGGATCAAGGTGGTGTGGCCGTGCAGCCGGCAGGCCAGCGCGTCCGGCGTTTCGACCCCAGGGGTTTCGGCGGTTTTCTCTTCGCGCGGCTTGACCGCCAGACCGAGCACGGTGTAACCCATGGCGCGATAGGGCGCCAAGCGTGCCCAGGCGCGGGCGAAGGGTTCAGTCAAGTCGGCCTTGTTGAGGGCGATCAGCGGCTGGATGTCTTCGGCCTCGCAGGCCAGCAAGGCGCGGGCAAGCTGGCGTTCCCAAAACTCCGGTTGGGCGGCGATCAAGATCAGCGCCTGATCCAAGTTGGCGGCGAAGGACTTGGTGCGTACCTCGTCTTGGCGGTACAGCAGGTTGCGGCGCTCTTCGATGCGTTCGATAACGCCTTCATCCTGTGATGGTAGCCAGCGTATGCGGTCGCCGACCACCACGGTCAGCTTCTTGCCGCGCGGGTGGCAGATCAGGCGCCCGCCAGCGGGTGTTTCAACCACGCAATGCCGCCCATGTGTGCTGACAACCAGGCCGGTTTGCATTTATGATGAAACGATGAAGCGACGCTGGTGTTTGCCAAGCGCGACGCCATGGCCGTTTGAGTCATGCGCCGCGGACGCTTCATTGAGGCGGCGCCTCATCCGCAGGGACTTATTCAGCGTTGCCTCAAAGTGCGGCGGAATCATTTTGTCATTGAATGTGAAGCCGCGCCATGCGCTCACTGGCGGGCGGATGCGAATAGTAAAAGCGCGCATAGACCGGGTCTGGCGTGAGCGTGCTGGCGTTGTCCTGGTGCAGCTTGATTAGGGCGCGGCTCAAGTCCTGCGCGCTGGATTGCGCGGCGGCATAGGCGTCGGCCTCGAATTCACGCTGACGCGACCATCGTGCCATCACCGGCCACAGAAAGAAACCGAGCACCGGCGCCGTCAGCGCGAACAGCAGCAGTGCCAGCGCGTAATTGGGCACCGTGCCGCCCATTGCCGCGGGCAGATTGGGCGTCACGCCCAGGCCGGTGTAGAACCAGTCCTGCCGCGCCAGCCAGCCCAGCAACGCCAGCCCCAGCAGGCTGAATGCGAACAGCGCGATGATGTGTTTGACGATGTGCCGGTGCTTGAAATGGCCTAACTCATGCGCCAGCACCGCTTCCACCTCGGGCGGCGTCAGCCGCGTCAGCAGCGTGTCAAAAAACACCACCCGCTTGGCGGCGCCGAAGCCGGTGAAATAGGCATTGGCGTGCGCGCTGCGGCGGCTACCGTCCATCACATACAGGCCTTGGGCGGAAAAGCCGCAGCGGGACATCAACTGCGTCACCCGCTCTTTTAGCGTCTGGTCTTGCAGCGGCTGGAATCGGTTGAACAGCGGCGCTATGAACATCGGGTAGATCACCAGCATTGACAGAAAGAAAACCGTCAACAGTCCCCATGTCCACAACCACCAGCCGTCGCCGGTAACACTCATCAGCCACAGCGCCAGCGCCGCTAGCGGCACGCCGATGATGACGCTGACAAGCGTGCTCTTGAACAAATCGATCAGCCACAGACCGAAGGTCATTTTGTTGAAGCCGAAGCGCTGCTCGATGACGAAGGTTTGGTACAGCGACGCCGGCAGATCGATGATCCCGTTGATGACGGAAAACGCCATCAGCAGTGCCAACGGCTGCCACAGCGGCCGCGCGCCCATCAGATTCAGCAATGCGCCGTTGAGCCAATCCAGCCCGCCCAGCAGCGTCCAGCCCAATAACACGACCGCGCCCAGGGCAGCCTCGATCAGGCCGAAACGCAGCCGGGCCACCGTGTAATCCGCCGCGCGCTGGTGCGATGAAAGTGAGATGGAGGAGCTAAACTCCGCCGGCACGCGGTCGCGATGGCGCGCAACTGCACGGATCTGGCGCGAGGCCAGCCATAGCTTCAGCCACAGATGGGCCAGCAGCAGGGCGGCCAGAATCAGGCTGGCGACGACGGCGGGGGAGAGCGATTCGATCAAGGCTTGGGGCATGGGTTGGCAACGCGAAGTGCAGAGTTTAGGGCGCACCGCGCCGACGGTGGACAATTCAACCTAGAAACCGCAGTTGGACGCGCCCGAGGGCGGCCTGATTGGGTGCGTAGCGCTCTCACCCAAGCGGTGAAGGTCATCGAAGTCCCGAAAGTCGGCGTCCGTGCGACTTTCCTGAGAGTAACAAGCGGTCAATTGCGGTTTCTAGGTTCAAGCCCATGAGTAACTCCATTACCCCCTCCAGCGAGATATCGCCGACGTTGCCCAAATCGGATCAGAACCTGGTTTGGCTGGACTGCGAAATGACCGGACTGGATCCTGAAGTAGAGCGCATCATCGAAATCGCCGTCGTCGTCACCGACCCGCAGCTTGAGTTTCGTGTCGAAGGGCCGGTGCTGGTCATTCGCCAAAGCGACGCCGTGCTAGACGCGATGGACGCCTGGAATAAGGGTACGCACGGACGCAGCGGCCTGATCGACAAGGTGCGGGCGTCAACCACGACCGAGGCGCAGGCCGAGCGGATGCTGATCGATTTTCTGTCGTCCTACGTATCCAAGGGAGCGTCGCCGATGTGCGGCAACACCATCGGGCAGGATCGGCGTTTTTTGGTCAAGTACATGCCGCGGTTGGAGGCATTCTTTCATTACCGCAACATCGACGTCAGCACGCTCAAGGAGCTGGCGCGGCGCTGGCGTCCCGAGGTGGCTGACTCGTTCAGCAAGCGGCAGGCGCATACCGCGCTGGCCGACGTGCATGAGTCGATTGACGAGTTGGAGCACTATCGCGCGCGCTTTATCCGGTTGCAGGACTGATGCTTGCATTGCGCATGCGTCTTGACCAACTGATTTATTCGCAAGGTTTTGGCACTCGGCGCCATTGCGCGGCGTTGATCGGCGCGGGGCTGGTGGCCGTTGGTGCGACAGTCCGCACCGATCCGGCGGTCGAGATTGCGGCCTTGTCGGGTGTGACCGAGTTCACCGTCGAGGGCCAGACCTGGCGGTTTCACGAGCGGGCGTATCTGCTGCTGCACAAGCCGGGCGGTTATGAATGTTCACGGCGTCCCAGCGCCTGGCCCAGCGTATACAACCTGCTGCCGACGCCGTTGCGCCAGCGTCCGGCTGGCGGCAAGGCGCTGGGGGTACAGGCGCTCGGGCGGCTGGATCAGGACACGACCGGGCTGTTGTTGCTCTCCGATGACGGGCATTTCATCCACCGTTTGAATTCGCCGCGCCGCCATGTACCCAAGGTGTACCGGGTGACTACCCGCCATCGACTCGATCCGGCGCAAATCGAGCGTCTGCTGCAAGGCGTGGTGCTGGACGATGACCCTCGCCCCGTGCGTGCGGCCGCAGCCAGTATGGTCGGCGAACGCCATTTGCAGTTGACGCTGACCGAAGGCAAGTATCACCAGGTCAAGCGCATGGTCGCCGCCGTTGGCAACCGGGTCGAGGCACTGCACCGCTCGCGCATTGGCGCACTCGATCTACCGGCTGATCTGCTCCCAGGCGAGTGGCGCTGGCTGACCGCCGGGCAATTGGCGTTGCTGAAGTGAAACATTCATGCAGGTTTATCCGCTTTGAGTAGTCGTCGGCACGATGCGGGTGGCGCGCAGCACTGACTGGGCGCGGCGCAGGGCGCGCAGCACGGCGTCGAGATGGGCGTGATCGCGCACGGCGATGACGAAGCGCAGTTCCAGCGCTTCTTGTGCTGCTTCGTCGGTCATGCCCAGATGGACGATGTCGGCCTCGGCAGAGGCGATGGCGGTGGCTACGCGCGCCAGCACACCCTTGCCGTTGACGACGGTGACCAGCACGCCGGCATGGAATGCGCGCACCGGCTCGTCGGCCCAGGATACGGTAATGAAACGTTCGGCGTCCTTGTGCAGCAGGCGGCGCGCGACGGCGCAGTCTTCGATGTGCACCACCAGACCTTCGCCGCGGCCCAGATAGCCGACCACGGCATCGCCGGGGATGGGGCGGCAGCAGGTGGCGTATTTGATCGAGATATTGTCAGGCGCGCCGTCCAGGATAACCGCGCCTTGCGACAAGTGCTCGTGCGCGGTATAGCGCTCGCGTGTGAGCAACAGCGCGTCGGGCTTGATTCCCTGCGCTGCCAGTAGGGTAACCAGCCGCTTGGCGAGCAGGCCGGCACTGCGCTTGCCCAGACCGATGTCGGTCAGCATGTCGTCGCGGCTGCGGCTACCAGTAAAGCGCACCAGCTTGTCCCAGATCGGACGGTCGGCTGCCTCGTTGCCGGGCAGTTGACCCATTCCTTCGGCGCGCAGAGCCTGGGCGAGCAGTTTTTCGCCCAGTTCACGCGATTCGTTTTGCTTCAGGCTTTTCAGGTGATGGCGGATTCTGGAGCGTGCCCGGCCTGTGCGCACAAAGCCCAGCCAGGCCGGGTTGGGGCTGGAAACGGGCGCCGTGATGATTTCCACCACGTCGCCGTTTTGCAGCTCGGTACGCAACGGCACTTGCTCACCGTTGACCTTGGCGGCGATGGTGTGATCGCCAACGTTGCTGTGAATGGCGTAGGCGTAGTCGACCGTGGTGGCGCCCTGCGGCAGCGCCATGATCTGCCCCCTGGGGGTAAAGACGTAGACCTCGTCGGGCGTCAGATCGACGCGGATGTGTTCCCAAAACTCGGCCGCGTCGCGCGTTTCGCGCTGAATGTCGAGTAGCGATTGCAGCCACTGCGTACCCAGTTCGGCGCCGCCGCCGACGTCGCCTGGGTTGCTTTTGTAGAGCCAGTGCGCGGCCACGCCGGACTCGGCCACCAGATCCATCGTTTCGGTGCGAATCTGGAATTCGACGTTGATATTGGCTGGCCCAACCAAGGTGGTGTGCAGCGATTGGTAGCCGTTGATTTTGGGGATGGCGATGTAATCCTTGAAGTGTCCCGGTACCGGTTTGTACAGTTGATGCAGCAAACCTAGCGCGGTGTAGCAGTGCAGGGTGTCGGCCAGAATCACGCGCACGCCGTACAAGTCGTTGACCTGCGCGAACGACAGGCGCTTGTCGTCCATCTTGCGGTAAATCGAATAAAGCGTTTTTTCGCGCCCGAAAGTATGCGCTTGTAATCCCGTGCTGGCCAGCGCGGTTTGCACATCTTGTTGCACTTTCTGGATTAGATCGCGCCGACGCTGGCGCGCACGGCTGATGGCTTTGAGCAGTACGCTATAGCGCCAGGGCTTGAGGTAGCGGAAGGCGAGGTCTTGCAGTTCGCGGTAGGTCTGGTTCAATCCCAGCCGGTGCGCGATTGGGGCGTAAATTTCCAGCGTCTCCGTTGATATTCGTCGCCATTTGCTGCGCGGCATGTCTCCCATGGTGCGCATGTTGTGGCTGCGGTCGGCCAGCTTTATCAGAATCACGCGCAC
The DNA here is from genome assembly GCA_031277295.1 of Burkholderiaceae bacterium. Classification (GTDB taxonomy): domain Bacteria; phylum Pseudomonadota; class Gammaproteobacteria; order Burkholderiales; family Burkholderiaceae_C; genus Ottowia. The sequence continues at coordinate 8,878 of JAITMV010000126.1, forward strand.
ATCGCGCGCCATTGCCAGCAGCATCTTGCGGAACGACTCGGCCTGATTTTCCTCGCGCGTGGTGAACTGCAATTTGTCCAGCTTGGTCAGGCCGTCCACCAACTCGGCCACTTGTGGGCCGAACTGTTGCAATAAATCGGACTTGGCGACGCCGCAGTCTTCCAGCGTGTCGTGCAGCAGCGCGGCCATTAGCGCCTGGGCGTCCAGTTTCCATTCGGCGCACTGCCCAGCAACCGAGATCGGGTGGGTGATGTACGGCTCGCCATTGCCGCGCATCTGTCCAAGATGCGCTTGATCGGCAAAACGATAAGCCTGGCGCACTAGATCGACGTCTGCCGCCTCCAGATAGTCCAGCTTTGCTTCCAGCGCGGCAAAGCTGGCCGCCGCCGCGTTGGCGGCGGCAACCGGAGGTTCGACGGCTGGGGGCACGGCGCTCATGGTGAGCCATTATCGCCATGCCGCCACTGGATGGGGTCGGATGGGCAGTGGAGGAACGCACAAAAAAAAGGCGCCCCAGGAGGAGGGGCGCCTTCTTCAATGATCCTAGAAACCGTAGTTGAACGCGCCTGAGCAGGGCGTCATTGGGTGGGCTGGCAAGGGCGAATGCCGCGGCTCCAAACGTGCTTGGCGCACGTTTGGACGGCATGAGCGGCGTCGGACTCTGGCCGACGCGCGCCCTGCAAGGGCGAGGACGCCGCGCCGCAGGCTACTGCCTGCAAGGACGAGCAACACGGCCAGCGCGCCAGAAGCCCCAAGTTTTGGCGGCCTGATCGGGTGCGTAGCGCGCGCACCTAAAAGGTGACGGTCATCGAAGCCACGAAAGCCAACATTCATGCGAGTTTCCTGAAGATAACAAGCGGTCAACTGCGGTTTCTAGGATGATTCATCGTGCTGGCCGTCAGGGGACTTTCTTTAGCATTTCAATGCCCACCTTGCCGGCGGCGATTTCGCGCAAGGCGGTGACGCCGGGGCGGTTGCGTGTTTCGATCTTGGGCGTGTGGCCCTGGTTGAGCATACGCGCCCGGTAGGTGGCGGCTAGCACCAGTTGGAAGCGGTTGGGAATTTTTTCTAGACAGTCTTCAACGGTGATGCGGGCCATGGCGTGAGCTTGGGTCAGGGAATCGAGGGAGCGGGATTTTGGGTCAGTCGATGCCGAGGGCGCGAAAAGTGTCGAGATGGGCGCGCACTTGGGCAGAATACCTCAGACGCTGCGCGCACACAATAGTTTTCAGATCGAAAAGCGCGCGATCAAAGACCTCATTGATTATAACGTAGTCGAACTGCTTGGCCTGGGCCAGTTCCAAGCGCGCATTGCGCAGGCGCAATTCAATCGTCTCGCCGCTGTCTTCGCCGCGGCCTGTCAGTCGGGCGCGCAATTCGTTCCAACCGGGCGGCAAGATGAAGATCAGTACCGCGCCGGCAAAATGCCGACGGATCTGTAATGCGCCTTGCCAGTCGATTTCCAGCATCACGTCGCCGCCTGCGGCCATGCGTTGCTCGACGGTTTGGCGCGCGGTGCCATAGCGGTTGCCATGCACATCGGCCCATTCCAAAAAGTCGCCCGCGGCGATCATGGCGTCGAACCGGTCGGGGGTGACGAAGTGGTATTCGCGTCCGGGCACTTCCTGTCCGCGTGGCGCCCGCGTGGTATGCGACACCGAAGGGTGAACGCCGACGTCCATCTCCATCAACGCCTTGACCAAGCTTGACTTGCCCGCCCCACTGGGCGCGGCGACAACAAATAGATTGCCGGAATGGTCCATGAACTCAGGTCGGCCGATGTGATGCGGACAAAGGCAATTTTATGAGGCGCCGCGACAATCGGCGAGCATGGAGCATTGAAGGCGACGCTGAATAAGTCTACGTGATTGACGCAAGTTTGTTCGACGTCGCTTCAACCTAGTACTCCGTTTCCCCAAAACCTTTACATGAAATCGCGTCTTTGTCCGTCATGCTGCGAAAGCAAATCCTCGCAATACCACTCGGTATTGCTCCGGTTTGCGCCTTGCCTGACGAACAAATCCATCGATTTCA
>JAITMV010000182.1 GCA_031277295.1 Burkholderiaceae bacterium
CACGCGCGGCGCGCGGACGGTGCATGAAGTGGCGTTCCGGCCCGGCGACTGGCTGGTGTTTGGCGCCGAAACGCGCGGCCTGCCGCTGGCGCTGCGCGAATCCATCGCGCCGGCCCAGCGCCTGCGCCTGCCTATGCGCACCGGCCAGCGCAGCCTGAATCTGTCGAACGCGGTGGCGGTGACGGTGTTCGAGGCCTGGCGGCAAAACGGTTTTGCGGGCTGGGGCTGAGCATCCGAGGCCGCGACCGTTTTCACTTCATGTGATCGAGCCTGAACTCCGCCGCGCCATCCAGCCGTAGTCCCTTGGGTAGCGGGAATTTCACCTTTTCCTCGATACCGTCGAGCGTGCGCACCGATAGCGCGCCCAGCGCGCGTAGGCGCTCGATGACCTGGCGCACCAGAATGTCAGGAGCCGACGCGCCGGCGGTCAGGCCGATGCGCGATTTGCCCCGCACCCACTCGGGCCGCAGTTCGTCCGCGCTGTCGACCATGTGGCTGGGCACGCCAAAGCGCAGCGCCACTTCGCGCAGGCGGTTGGAGTTGCTGCTGGTCGGGCTGCCGACCACGATGACTACCTCCACCTGGGGCGCCAGCAGCTTGACCGCGTCCTGCCGGTTCTGCGTGGCGTAGCAGATGTCCTGCTGCTTGGGCTGGCGCACTAGGGGAAAGCGCGCCTTGATCGCGGCCATGACCTCGGCTGCGTCGTCCACGCTCAAGGTGGTCTGCGTCACCACGGCCAGCAGCTCAGTCTGAGCCGGCTGAACCCGCGCCACGTCATGAACGGATTCAACCAGATGAATGCCGCCGTCCAATTGGCCCATCGTGCCTTCCACCTCGGGGTGACCGCGGTGGCCAATCATGATGAACTCGTAGCCTTCTTTGCGCAGCTTGGCGACTTCGACGTGTACTTTGGTCACCAGCGGGCAGGTGGCGTCGAACACGCCAAGGCCGCGCGCCGCCGCTTCCCGCTGTACCGCCTTGGGTACGCCGTGCGCGCTGAATATCAAGGTCGCGCCTGGCGGCACGGCGGCCAGGTCTTCGATGAACACCGCGCCCTTGCGCCTGAGGTCATCGACCACATAGGTGTTGTGCACGATCTCGTGCCGCACGTACACCGGTGGGCCGAACTTGAGCAGCGCGCGCTCGACGATCTCAATAGCCCGATCCACGCCAGCGCAAAAGCCGCGCGGCTCGGCCAACAGCACGGTCTGGTTCGCCACCCCGCTCACAGCACCCCAATCACATGCACTTCAAACGTCACCGGCTGACCCGCCAGCGGGTGGTTGAAGTCCAACTGCAACGCGCCGTCGCCACGCACCGCCCGCACCACGGCGGCGAACTGGCCTTGCCCGTCCGGCGTGGGCAGTTGCACCACCTCGCCGACCGCATATGGCTCGCGCGGATCGCCCAGGGCATCCAGTTCGCGCCGCGCCAGCCATTGCACCATGTCGGCATTGCGCTGGCCGAAAGCCTCACCGGCAGGAATGTCGAAGCTCGCGCGCGCGCCTTCAGCCAGGCCGATCAGCCGCTGCTCCAGCGCCGGCGACAACTCGCCTGTCCCCAGCGACAGCGTGGCCGGCGCGCCGCCGAACGTGTTGACCACATCACCCCGCGGGCCGCCCAGCCGGTAATGCAAAGTCAGAAAGGAGCCGGGTTGAACGGTGTTCATGGCAGAAGACGGTTATGGGCCAGCGGATTTGGCTCTCTGGCAAGGCGCAAAGCGCGGCAATACCCAGTGGTATTGTGAGCATTTGCAACGAAGCAGACCGCTTCACAAGCGAGGATGCTTGTCGCCGCATGGGATTGAGTGAGGCGTTGCCCTAGGGTCTTCCTGTCCACTGGGTGCGTCCCTCTGGAGGGATGTCATTTGATCCACAGACGCATGGCATCCCAGGCGCGGCCCAAGAAACCGGCTTCTTCCACCGGTTCCAGCGCCATCAGCGGTGACTCGCTCAACGTCTGATCGCCCAGCGTGATCTTAAGCGTGGCGACCGGCTGGCCCTTTTTGAACGGCGCGACCAGCGGTTCGGGACGATTGATTTCGGTTTTGACCTGATTGGTGGTACCAGCCGGCACCGACACCACGATGGGCTGATTGCGGCCCAGTTTCAATTCGCTTGTGGCGCCCTTCCAGACCTTGAGTGTGACTACCGGCTGGCCGGCATCGAACAGCTTCAAATCCTCGTAGGCGATAAAACCCCAGTTGAGCAACTTTTGCGATTCGTTGGCCCGCACCGAATCGCTGGACGCGCCGAGCACCACGGACAACAGTCGTCGCCCTTGCAAATTGGGGAAATCGCGCTTGGCCGTCGCCACCAGACAATAACCGGCGGCAGCGGTGTGGCCGGTCTTCAGGCCATCAACCGTGGGGTCGCGGTGCAACAACGGGTTACGGTTCGTGTCGTTGCTGGCAGGAGTGCCGGGGTAGTGGTATTTCTTGATGCTGTAGTAGTGGATGTACTCGGGAAAGTCGCGCATCAGCCGCGTCGCCAGCGTCGCCAGATCGGCCGCGGTGGTGGTATGGCCGGCTTCGGTCAGACCCTCGGGGTTTTTGTAACCGGTGTTCTTCATGCCCAGCGCCTTGGCCTGGTCGTTCATCATCTGCACGAAGTGCTCCACCGTGCCGCCCACGCCTTCGGCCAGCGCGACGGTGGCGTCGTTACCCGACTGCACGATCATGCCCTTGATCAGGTCTTCCACCGGTACCTGCATCTTGGGATCGATGAACATGCGCGAACCGATCATCTTCCAGGCCCGTTCGGACACCGATAGCGTCTGCGTCAAGCTGATTTTTTTTGACTTCAGCGCGTCGAACGCCAGGTAGGCCGTCATCAGCTTGGTCAGCGAGGCCGGCTCGACCGGTGCGTCAGGGTTCTTGCTGGCCAGCAATTGGCCTGAGGTCACGTCCAGCAGCAGCCAGGCCTTGGCTGCCACTTCGGGCGGCTGAGGTATGGACACTGGCGTCTGGGACGGCGCTTCGGCAGGCGCTTGGGCATACAGAAAGGTGGAGGCGGCGGCCAGCACGCAGACGGCCAGTGACTTGATGAAAGGGTTCATTGCAAACGAGTGGATGGAAATGATTCAACACGCGCGCACGTGGCGCGTCACCAGAGATCGGAGCAACGGCAATTGTCCGTGAAAGAAATGCTCGCCGCCGGTCACCACGGTCACCGGCAACGACTGCGGGCGCGCCCAGTCCAGCACCGACGCCAGCGGCACGGTGTCGTCGTGCTCGCCATGCAGTACCAGCGCGCGCGGGTGCAACTCGGCCGGCAACGGCGCCAGCGCAAAACGCGACGCTGCCGTGCCCACCAGCACTACGCTGGCGACTTCGCGCCCGGCCGCGTGCAGAGCGGCGATGGCCTGCGTGGCGACGAAAGCGCCAAATGAAAACCCGGCCACCGCCAGTGGCGCGTCCGTCGGCGCCTGTTGCGCCACCACGGCCAGCAAGTCTTGTACTTCGCCCCGGCCTTCGTCATACGCGCCCACGCTGGCGCCGACGCCACGGAAATTGAACCGCAACGCACGCCAGCCGCACTGCACGCAGGCGCGGGCGATGGTCTGCACCACCTTGTTGGTCATCGTGCCGCCAAATTGGGGATGCGGGTGAGCGATGACGGCGGTGCCGCGCGGCGGGTCGAACAGATCGGCCTCGGGCAAGTCCAGCAGCGCTTCGATCACGCCCGCCGGACCGTACAACGTCAGGGCTTTGGTTCGGGCATTCATTTTGCTACTGAAATTATAGCTAATCGCAACTGCTGAATGAACGGGGGGAATGCCAGCCTCATCGCCCGATGTGCGGCGGCGTGCGCAGGCGTTCCACCGGCTGGCCGTTTTTCAGGTGCGAGTCGACGATCTCGTCGATGTCCGCCAGATCGACGTAGCTGTACCAGACGCCTTCCGGGTACACCACCGCGACCGGGCCGGCCGCGCAGCGGTCCAGGCAACCGGCTTTGTTGACGCGCGCCCGACCGGGGCCAGCCAGCCCCTCGGCCTTGACGCGCTGTTTGCAATGCTCGAACGCCGCTTGCGCGCCCACGGCGGCGCAGCAGACTTGGCCGTCCTCGCGCTGGTTCAGGCAGAAGAAGATGTGATGCCGGTAATAAGACGCGCCGGCCGACGTGATCGATGGATTCATGAGTCAATGCTACCGGAATGATCCGGGTCGGCATGGGGTTCCGATGAGTCGGCTTTCAAATCGACCGCCCGTCCAAGACGCGTGCTCAGGTAGATCAACACCGCATACGGCCACAGCCAACCCACCCACTGTGCCAAGCCATGAAAATGGATGAAGCGGCCTTGCTCCCAGCCTTGCAGATTAACGGCGAAATAGGCGTTTTGCGGCGCGCTGTTGAGCAGCAGCATCTGCGCTGCCAGCGCCGCCATCAGCAGCGCCACGCAGCCACGCACCGGCAGCCGCAGCAGCAACGCCGCGGCCGCGGCCGCGCCGGTCAGCCCAAGCTTCACCGGCGAGCCGATCCAGTTCCACGCATACACCGGGCCATGCGTGAGCGCGGACGACAGCGCCGATGTCAATACCCCCGTCAACAACGCAACTGCCGCCAGTGCCGCGCGCCGGTTCCACGGCTGCGTCACCGTGTAGCCCAGCAAGCAGGGCGCCAACGCGCCGAGCGCCACGCACAGCGCTTCGGCATTTGGCGCCAGCGGCTGCATGTCAGGCACATGCAACGGCAGCCATTCGAGAAACGGAATGTCGGCCAGAAGTTCGGACAGACTCGTCTGGACGCGCTGATACACCTGTCCCAACCCGAACGCTACCGGGGCCGGAAACAACAGTCCCACCGGCCACAGCGCCAGCAGCACCAGCGCGCCGCGCGATTCGCGCCCGAACCAGCGCGCGCGCAGCAACCGCCAGCGCCGCACCACGCCCAGCCGTTCCAACGCCCAGGCCGCCAGCGCGCCCAATGCGCCACCGGCAGCATTTAGTCCCAGATCAAGATTGGACGCCACCCGTAGCGGCAAATACGATTGCAGGCACTCCATGCCAAACGACAGCAGTGCCGCCAGTAACGCTGCCGTCAAAGCCGCCAGCCAGCGTCGCTTGAACGCCAGCGCCAGCGTCAACAACAAACCCAGCGGCACGTAGCCGATCAGATTGCCGCCGACATCGAAACGTGTCCAATAGCGCGGCAGCGGCGCTTGCAGATAAGCCCAGGGCGCGATGCCCTGGTCACGCCAGCCAGTAAACGGAAACAAACTGGCGTAGACGATAAGCGTGGCGTATAGCAGCGCCAACGGCAGGGCGGCGGACTTGTCACGTTGCATTGCAGCCGACGGCACCTTTTCAAAACGGCTTGAGCACCACCAGAATCACCACCGTCAGCAGCAGCAGCACAGGCGCCTCATTGAACCAGCGCAACCAAACGTGGCCAGGTGTCGGCTGCCCACGCGCAAAACGCCCCAGCAGGTGCGCACACCATCCATGGTAGCCCAGCAGCAGCAGCACAATCAGCAACTTGACATGCATCCAGCCGTTGCCTGGCCCCCACCCGATGCCATAGCCCAGCCACAGCCACAGCCCCAGCGCCAGCGCCGGCACGGCCAACAGGGTCATGAAGCGCAGCAGCTTGCGCGCCATCAGCAACAGCCGCGCGCGCTCCGCACCGGAGTCGGGCGGCACCAGCGCCAGATTGACAAAGATGCGCGGCAGATAAAACAGTCCGGCGAACCAACTGGCGATAAAAACGATGTGCAGAGCCTTGATCCAGAGCATGCCGCTTAGTGTAGGCCACAAGAAAAAGCCCTGGCCACGAGGCCAGGGCTTAAAAAGCCTTGCTGCTCAGTAGCGCGGCAAAGCTCCCGCTCAGGGAGGAAAAGCGGGGGATGGCAAACCATCCATGTGCAACTATAGTGGAAGTGCGTGCTTGCGGCAATCAGCGTTAGCCCTAACTCGAATAAACCTGGAAACGGTAGTTGAACTGGAACTCTTTCGGCAAGGGAGACATTTTTCGGGGGCAAGGTCAGTCAACAGGTAGAAGGTGGTTTCCCGTTATTCAATCTGACCAGACCCGGTATAGGCCCGAGCCCGGTAGGTTGGGCTGAGCGTCAGCGATGCCCAACGATTGGATGGATCACAACTGTTGGGCATCGCTGCACTTAGAGAAAAATGGCGGGGTGAACCCCACCCTACGCTTGCTGCAATGGAGTACTCTGCCTGCTCGGGGTGTCGCTGTGTGCGTTATCGGCAAGCTGCCCGTTCGCGCCGGGGCCAGCCGATGCCGCCGCCGTTTGATCCGCGTCAGCGGACACTGGCGGCGGCAGTAGCGGCGCGGCGGGGCGAGAGGGTGATATAGCGGTAATGCTTCAAAACTCCGGTTCGTGTCATCGGGGGTCAAGAGAATCAGCGCGGCCTCGTTGTTACCCCCACTTCTCGCCGTTTTATTGCCGGGAAGTGGCGGGGTAAACCCCACCCTACGCTTGCTACCTTTCGCTCTCGGGCTCGAATACGGTCAACACGTTATGTGCGTCGGGCTCCCGTGCGGGCAACAGGGCAATCGCAACAGCCTTCTTCCCATTGCGCCATACTGCCGAGCGATACCCAAGCCCCGCGTCTTCTCTGTAGCGGTCATCTCGCTCCCACGCCGTGCCCAGGGCGTTCTGGTAATGCGATTGCAGGGCAGGCCATCCTACACTCTTGGGAAGGCTGTAACGCCATACCTTCCACTGTCCACGGTAGTGACTCTGTAGCCGTTCGCGCAGATCAGCCAGTGTCAACGTCGCGGCGGTGAAAGAGGCTTCCCCAGAAAAAGAAATGGCTTCTGGCGGCGCTGGAATCGGAGTCATATTTGCGGCACGATCAGGCGGTGAGCAGGCGCACAACGCCATGAGCACCGTCGAGACGAACACCAGCAGTGCGCTGCGCGATGTTGTTACCAAGGGCATGAATACGGATGGCGGCAGTTTGTGGTGGCGGGTGTCGGTTAATGTCAACGTTGGAGTTCGGCAACGGCAGCAAAGGAGGCGACGAACGCATCGTAACCGGTACTTTCCATGTTGATTCTGCCCTCCGAGTTGCGTGGGATTGCCAGTTCAAACAGGGCTTGCTTGAGTTCCATGTTGCCGTTTTTAACGGCATCAATGATCCCGTTGATGATGGTGTTGGTGATTCCATTGCCAACCGTGGCGATGCCGCCGGCAACCGGATTGGTTGTGCCGGCAACCCCAAAGCCCATGCCGAAGATGTCCTTCAGGAGGTCGCCTTGGGCCTGAGCATCATCAGTAATGCTGTTGATGCCTGAGGCAATGGCGCCAGCGAAAAACCCGAGGTTGCGCGCATGGGCGGGATTGCTGAAGTTGTCGTAAGCGTTGCCGGTTCCGTTATCGCCCTGTTGCATCTGGACGAGTAGGTTCCTCAGTTCGAGTTCGTTGCCGGATTGCAGCATTTCCTTGGCATAGGCTGATAGCGAGGTGCCGGAGATGTCTGTTCGGGATTGCAATTCGTTAATTAGCGCATTCGGGGCACTTTGGAGCAGATGGGTGATCGCGTTCGTGTAGGAAGCATCAACGGCTGTTCCTTCGACAGTATTGAAATGCTTGGTCGCCGCCTCAAATACCAAGGCCTTGACCTGGGGATCGTTGCTCTTGGCGGCGGCATTGATGATGCCTAGTGCTGCTGAAGGTTCGAACATGGTTACGCCGCCGGTACCGGGGACGGCAACGTAATTCCGACCTAATGCAACGGCCATGATGTCTTCGAGGCCGTTAGGATTGTGTTTGGCAAGTGCCGTGATCGCATCATTGAATGCATTTTGATCGTTGGACAAGCTGGACAGCACATCGGCTATTACTGCGGTCTCGGCGTTCCCATCACGGCCATCCATTGCACGATATTTGCCATCAACGGAACCCATGCTTGCCTTGATAAAGGCAACCTTGGCCTCGGGCGATGCATTGGCGGCGACGGCGTCGCCAAGTGCTTGCCGCCCACCTGGGCTGCCGTCGAACGCCTTGACCAGGCGAGTCAACTGTTCGCCATCAAGACCTTCGGCCAGTTTATTAAACAAATTCTGGCGTTCCTCGAAGCTCAGCGCTCCGTTCAAGCCATCGATTTCCTGAGTCCAGTTCTTCAGCTCATCGTCGCTCAAGCGACTAATGAGTTCGTTGCGCTCAGACGGAGA
>JAITMV010000110.1 GCA_031277295.1 Burkholderiaceae bacterium
CGCCACTTTCAGCATCGAGTGCGACGGCATCGCCGAAAGCCTGACGCTGGCCGCGCAGCCCGATGCCATCCACCTGTTCCACGCCAACCGCGCCTGGAGCTTCGAGCGCGTGAGCGAACACAAAAGCCGCGCTGGCGAAAGCGCCAGCGGCGCGATCACCGCCCCGCTGACCGGGCGCATCGTCGAAGTCGCGGTGCGCGAAGGCGAAACGGTGCAAGCCGGCCAGCGCCTGGTGGTACTCGAAGCCATGAAGATGGAACACCTGCTCACCGCGCCCGCCGCCGGCACCGTGGCCGAAGTCCGGGCGGCAGCCGGCGGCCAGGCCACCAAGGGCGCGCTACTGCTGCGCATAGAGGTACAAGAATGAACCCGAAAACCATCCGCATCGGCGGCGCCAGCGGCTTCTGGGGCGACTCGGCCATCGCCACCCCGCAGCTGCTGGCCGTGCCGGGCCTGCGTTATCTGGTGTACGACTATCTGGCCGAAACCACGATGTCGATCCTGGCGCGCGCGCGCGCCAAGAACCCGGCGCTCGGCTACGCCACCGACTTCGTGCAAGCGGCAATGGCGCCGCATCTGGCGGACATCTGCGCCAAGGGCGTGCGCGTCATCGCCAATGCTGGCGGCCTAAACCCGCACGCCTGCCGCGACGCCGTGGCCGCCGCCGCCGCCGGGCAGGGACTGGCCCCGCGCATTGCCGTGGTCACCGGCGACGACGTCATGCCGCAATTCGAGCGCCTGCGCGCGCAAGGCCTGCGCGACCTGCACACCGGCGAGGCGCCGCCGCCCGAACTGGTTTCGGCCAACGCCTACGTCGGCGCGCGCGGCATCGCGCAAGCGTTGGCGCGCGGAGCGCAAATCGTCATCACCGGCCGCTGCGTCGACAGCGCCGTGGTGGTCGGCGCGCTGGCGCACGAATTCAACTGGCGCTGGGACGACTGGGACCGGCTGGCCGCCGGCACGCTGGCCGGCCACGTCATCGAATGCGGCGCGCAAGCCACCGGTGGTCTGTTCACCGACTGGCAGCAAGTGCCCGACTGGGCCAACATGGGCTATCCGGTCATCGACTGCGCCGAAGACGGCAGCTTCACCCTCACCAAACCCGAAGGCACGGGCGGCTTGATCCACCCCGGCGCGGTCGCCGAACAAGTGCTGTACGAAATCGGCGACCCGGCCAGCTACCTGATGCCCGACGTAAGCTGCGACTTCCGCCAAGTCAACGTACAGGCCGCCGGGCCAGACGCAGTGCGCGTCAGCGGCGCGCGCGGCCGCCCGCCCACCGACAGCTACAAGGCCAACGGCACCTGGCGCGACGGCTGGCAGTTGCAGGTCATGATGGCGATCCGCGGCATCGACGCCCCCGCCAAGGCACGCAAGACCGCCGATGCGCTGCTGGCCCGCACACGCGCCCAAATGCGCCAGCACGGCATGGCCGACTACAGCGAAACCTGCGTCGATCTGCTCGGCTGCGAATCGCTGTACGGCCCGCACGCGCGCGCCCTGCCCACGCGCGAAGTGGTACTGCGCATCGCCGCCCGGCACGCCGACCAAAAAGCACTGGCCTTCTTGCAACGCGAATGCGCCTCCGCCGGCACCTCGATGGGACCAGGCACGCGCTCCACCTTCTCGGGCCGCGCCGACGTGCAATCGGTCATCAAGGTGTTTTCCTTTCTGGTGCCCAAGGATCAGCTCACGCTGCACGTCGAGCTTGACGGCGTGACCGAACCGGTGCCCGCGCCCACCGCCAGCCCCGCCGCCGCGCCCCAACCCCTGGCCGAGGCGCCCGATCCGCCGAGCGAACCGCCCGCCGCCGACACCGTGCCGATGCCGCTGGTCGCGCTGGCCTGGGCGCGCAGCGGTGACAAAGGCGATGACGAAAACATCGGCGTCATCGCCCGCCGCCCCGAATTCCTGCCGCTGCTGCGCGCGCAGCTTGGCGCCGCGCAGGTACGCGAGTACTTTGCGCACCTGGTGCAAGGCGAGGTCGAGCGCTTCGATCTGCCGGGGCTGCACGCCCTCAATTTCGTGCTGCACCGCGCGCTCGGCGGCGGCGGCGTGCTCAGCCTGCGCTCCGACCCGCTAGGCAAGTCCTACGCCCAGATGCTGCTCGATTACCCGCTGCGCATCCCCCGGCGCTGGATCGACAGCGGGCTCCTAGATCCGGGCGCGGCCTGAACCTCAACAAAGCTTTTACTCAACCCAAGGAGACCGTATGAACCCCATCCCATCACCCTTGCGCCGCGCGATCTTCACCGCCGCGCTGGCGACCCTGGCGTTATGCGCTGGGCCAGCATCGGCGCAAGAGCCTTTCCCGAGCAAGCCGATCCGCGTGGTAGTGCCCTACACGCCCGGCGGCGTATCCGACGCGGTAACGCGGCTGGTCACCAAAAAGCTCAGCGAACAACTGAAAACGCCCATCATCGTCGACAACCAGCCCGGCGCCAACGGACAGATCGGATCGTCCGCCGTGGTGCGCTCCGCCCCCGACGGCTACACCCTGCTGGTCGTGGTCGCGGCCCACGTCATCAACCCGAGCCTGTATTCCAAAATGACCTATGCGCCGCTGCAAGACCTGCGCGGCGTCAGCGAAATCGGCGCCATCCCGCTGCTGATGGTCTCCAGCGCCGCCCTGCCGCCAGCCAATCTGAAAGACTTCGTCGCCTGGGTCAAAGCCAATCCCCAGAGCGCCACCTTCGCCTCCAGCGGCACCGGTTCGGGCGCGCACCTGGCGGCAGAGCTGTTCGCGCAAACCATCGGCGCGCCGATAACGCACGTGCCCTACAAAGGCATCGCGCCAGCGCTGCCCGATCTGTTCGCCGGCCAGATCGCGACCATATTCGACTCGGTACAAACCATGATGCCGCACGTCAAGGCCGGCAAGCTGCACGCGCTGGCCATCACCAGCAACGCGCGCTGGCCCGCCGCGCCCGACGTGCCGACGATGAACGAGCAGGGCTACCCCGGCATGACCGGCGGCAGTTGGATCGGCATGCTGGCGCCGGCCAAGACCCCCGACGACATCGTCGGCAAACTGTCAGCCGAAATGCAGAACGTAGTGGACTCGCCCGAAGTGCGCGCCAAGCTGATCGAATACGGCATCGACCCCGTCGGCGGCACGCCCGCGCAGTTTGACGCCTTCATGCAAGGCGAATCCAAGCGCTGGGCCGACGTGGTCAAAAAAGCCGACATCCGTATCGAGTAAACGCCATGACCGCCATTCTCGAAGGCATCAAAATCCTGGACCTCACCCGGATCATCGCCGGGCCCCTATGCACCCAGGCTCTGGCCGACATGGGCGCCACCGTCTACAAAATCGAAAAACCCGGCGAAGGCGACGACACCCGGCGCATGGGCCCGTTTCTGCCCGGCGCGGACGGCGGCGACAGCAACGAATCGGCCACCTACCTGGCCTACAACCGTGGCAAGCAGTCCGTCACGCTCGACATCGCCACGCCCGAAGGCGCAGCGCTGGCGCAAGAACTGGCCGCGCGCTGCGACGTGGTCATCGAAAACTACAAAGCCGGCTCGCTGGCCAAATACGGGCTGGACGAAGCCAGCATCCGCCAGCGCCGGCCCGACATCATTTATTGCTCGGTCACCGGCTTCGGCCAAAGCGGCCCCTACGCCGCGCGCCCGGCCTACGACTTCATCCTGCAAGGACTGGCCGGCATGATGAGCACCTGCGGCCACCCCGACGGCGCCCCCGGCGGCGGCCCCATGCGCACCGCCATCCCCATCACAGACGTAGTCACCGGCCTGTACGCCGCCATCGGCGTGCTCGGCGCGCTCTGGCACCGCCGCGCCACCGGCGAAGGCCAGTACGTAGACGCCGCCATGATCGACGCCTCGGTCGCCCTCAACGGCCACCTCGCGCTCGGCTACCTGATGACTGGCAAGCTGCCCGCGCGCGCCGGCAACACCAATCCCATCGCCTCGCCCTCCGAAGTATTCGACTGCGCCGACGGCCCGCTCATCGTCGCCTCGGGCAACAACGGCCAGTTCCAGGCCCTGTGCCGCGTGCTGGGCCAACCACGCTGGGCCGACGACGAACGCTTTCGCACCAACACGCTGCGCCTCATCAACCGCGACGCCCTGCGCGCCCTGATGGCCCCCGTGCTGGCCGAACGCCACCGCGCCGAACTGCTAACCGCCTTTGAAGCCGCCGGCGTGCCCTCCGGCCCCATCAACGACATGGCCGGCGTATTCGCCGATCCGCAAGTCAGGCACCGTGACCTGGAAATGCGCCTGCCTCGCGACCAGGGCGTGGACATACCCGGTCTGCGCAGCCCCTTGTGTTTCTCAAAAACGCCGGTCAACCATCAACCGCCGCCCACGCTCGGCCAGCACACCGACGTCGTGCTGCGGCAAGAACTTGGCCTAGACGACGAACGGCTGAAAAACCTGCGCGCGCGCGCCGTCGTGTAGCGGACAAAAACGCAGCCTCCCCCATGCCATGCCCCCATTCCCCCAACGACTGAAAAGGAGACCACCATGACCACTGATCGACG
>JAITMV010000255.1 GCA_031277295.1 Burkholderiaceae bacterium
CTGCGGCGCGCGCAAATCCCGTACCGCGTATCGGGCGGCCAGGGCTTTTTCGACCGCGCCGAAATCAAGGACCTGTGCGCCTGGCTGCGCCTGCTCGTCAACGAAGACGACGACCCGGCCTTTCTGCGCGCCGTCGCCACACCAAAACGCGGCATCGGCCACCAGACGCTGGCGCAACTGGGCGACTTTGCCGCCCGCTCGCGCCTGTCGCTGTCCGGCGCGCTCGCCGCGCACTCAGTGTCCGCCGCGCTGCCCGCACGCGCCGTCAGCGGCCTGCGCGAATTTGCCCGCGCGCTTGACGACCTGCGCCACCACGCCAGCCACGCCACCGGCGCTGATGAGGCGCGCGCCTTCCTGCTCGACTGGCTGCAAAACCTCGGCTACGAAAAGCACCTGCACGACCACGCCGACAGCCCGCCCCAGGCCGCCGCGCGCTGGACCAACGTGCTGGAATTCGTAGACTGGATGGCCACACGCTGCGACGGCCAAAACGCCAACATCCGCGTGCGCAGCCTGCTGGAGGTAGCGCAAACCGTATCGCTGATCTCCACCCTGGACGAGCGCGAACAAGACCCCGACATGGTCACCCTGTCCACCCTACATGCCGCCAAGGGCCTGGAATGGCCGCACGTCGTGCTGGCCGGCGCGGTCGAAGGGCTGCTGCCGTTTCGCACCGACGACGATACGGGCAACGCAACCGAGCGCGCCGCCCGCATCGAGGAGGAACGCCGCCTGATGTACGTCGGCATCACCCGCGCCCAACGCACGCTGGCCGTCACCTGGACGCGCCAGCGCAAACGCGGACGCGAAGTCATCGCCGCGCAGCCCAGCCGCTTCATCGCCGAAATGGCGCTGGATCAAACCACCGCGCGCGAAGACCCGCGCGAAAAACTGAAGGCGCTGCGCGCCGAATTCGCCCGCCGCACTGCAACAAGCACGCACAAAAACACATGAAAAAAGCCCGCCGATGGCGGGCTTTTTTCATGCGAGTATTTGGTTGCGCGAGAAGGATTTGAACCTCCGACCTTTGGGTTATGAGCCCAACGAGCTACCAGACTGCTCCATCGCGCGGTAGACTAATGATTATAGCTTATTGCTCGGAATCTTGCTCGCCCTGCGGCAGCGCCTCCTGCGAGCGGTCGACCAGTTCGACAAAAGCCATGGGCGCGTTGTCGCCGACACGAAAACCCATTTTCAGCACGCGCGTATAGCCGCCCGGACGCGCCTTGAAACGCGGCCCCAGTTCGGCAAACAGTTTGCGGACGCTGGCGTCGTCACGCAAACGCGCAAAAGCCAAGCGGCGGTTGGCGACGCTATCGGTCTTGGCCAGGGTAATCATGGGTTCGACCACGCGGCGCAATTCCTTGGCCTTGGGCAGGGTGGTCTTGATCGCCTCGTGGACGATCAGAGAATTCATCATATTGCGCAGCATCGCCTGGCGGTGTGCGCTGGTGCGGTTGAGCTTGCGAAGTCCGTTGCCGTGACGCATAGTGCTTTTTCCTTTCAGAACTACCTTGTTAAGAAGGGCCGCCGTATCAGGTACGGCCCTTTGCACGAAATGGGCCCAATACTCTCGAATCCAATGTATGGGGCAATTAAATGAGCACGCACGAACCGAGTCAAGGCCTGTCCAGCCCGATGGGTGGCCAGTTTTCCAGCTTCATGCCCAAAGTCAGACCCCGCGAGGCCAGCACCTCCTTGATTTCGTTGAGCGACTTACGGCCCAGGTTGGGGGTTTTGAGCAACTCGTTTTCGGTGCGTTGGATCAAATCGCCGATAAAGTAAATATTTTCGGCCTTCAGGCAGTTGGCCGAACGCACAGTCAACTCCAACTCGTCGACCGGGCGCAACAAGATCGGGTCGAAGCTGGCCGGGCTACCCCGCTGGGCCGGCTGACCGAGCGCCGCCAGTTCACTGCCTTCGAGTTGCGCAAACACGGCCAGTTGTTCAACCAGAATCCGGGCCGACTGACGCACCGCCTCCTCGGCCGTGATAGCGCCGTTGGTCTCGATTTCCATCACCAGTTTGTCGAGGTCGGTACGTTGCTCGACACGGGCGTTTTCGACCGCGTAGCTCACCCGCTTGACGGGCGAGAACGACGCATCCAGCACAATGCGGCCCACTGTCTTGGTCGGCTCATCGCCATAGCGACGCATGGTGCCGGGCACATAGCCGCGGCCCTGTTCAACCTTGATCTGCATGTCCAACTTGCCGCCATGCGACAAATTGGCAATGACATGCTGCGGGTTGACGATTTCGACGTCGTGCGGTATCTGTATGTCGGCTGCGGTGACAGCGCCTTCGCCGTCCTTGCGCAGGCTCAACGTCACTTCGTCGCGGTTGTGCAGCCTGAAGACCACGCCTTTGAGGTTGAGCAGAATGTTGACCACATCCTCCTGCACACCGTCAATGGTGGAGTATTCGTGCAGCACGCCGGAGATGGTGACCTCGGTCGGCGCGTAACCGACCATCGACGACAACAGCACGCGCCGTAGCGCGTTGCCCAGTGTGTGGCCGTAGCCGCGCTCAAACGGCTCAAGCGAGACCTCGGCCTTATTGGGCCCCAGAGGCTCGACGTTGATCGCTTTGGGTTTCAGCAGTTGAGTTTGCATTTTCCTGGACTTCCTCTCAATACCCCCGGCTCGTTACACCGGTAAGGCTGGTGAAGCGTGAGACCCGCCAAACCAACAACCGGCGGGCTGGGTCAAAAAAAAACGTTAGAGCCATTAGCGCGAATACAATTCGACGATTAGCGACTCGTTGATGTCAGCGCCGAACTCGTCACGGTCAGGCGTTTTCTTGAACGTTCCTTCAGCCTTGTCAGCGCTGACCTCGACCCAAGACGGAAACCCGATCTGGCCGGCCAGTTGCAGCGCTTCTTGCACGCGAGTCTGCTTTTTCGACTTTTCGCGCACGGCAATCACGTCGCCGGAGTTGACCGCGTAGGACGGAATATTCACCGGCTGGCCGTTGACAACCACCGCCTTGTGCGACACCAACTGGCGTGCCTCGGCGCGGGTGGAACCAAAGCCCATGCGATAGACCACATTGTCCAGGCGCGATTCGAGCAAAGACAGCAAGTTGGCGCCGGTGTTGCCACGGCGGCGCTCGGCCTCCTCGAAGTAGCGGCGGAACTGCCGCTCCAGCACGCCGTACATGCGCTTGACCTTCTGTTTTTCACGTAACTGCAAGCCGTAATCGGAGGTGCGCTGACCCGAGGTGCGGCCATGCTGGCCGGGTTTGGAATCGAACTTGGCCTTATCGCTAATCGAGCGGCGCGCGCTCTTCAGAAACAGATCAGTGCCTTCACGGCGGGAGAGTTTGGCCTTGGGGCCGAGGTAACGTGCCACTTCAGTCTTTCCTTCATGTCATCTGCCCCGGCCAATCTACCGGGGGAGCCGCCTGACAAAACGTGTCGGACGGCGGTGGGCTTGAGATAAAAAACACGACTTACGCAAATCAAGAACAAGCCGGGCGTTTGTTTCAGAACAATGTTCTTCGATTCATCCTTTTTGCGTAAGATAAAAACACAACTTACGCAAATCAAGAACAAGCCGGGCGTTTGTTTCTGGACAATGTGCTTTGATTCATCCTTTTTGCGTAAGTCTTGAAAATAAAATCAGATACGGCGGCGCTTTTGCGGCCGGCAGCCGTTGTGCGGCACCGGCGTCACATCGGCAATCGAGGCAATGCGTATGCCCAGCGCGGCCAACGCCCGTACCGACGATTCGCGGCCAGGGCCAGGCCCCTTGATCTCGACATCGAGATTCTTGATGCCTTGCTCCATCGCCGCGCGCCCGGCTGCCTCCGAGGCCACCTGGGCTGCGAAAGGCGTCGATTTGCGCGAACCTTTGAACCCCTGGCCGCCGGAAGACGACGCCGACAATGCATTGCCCTGACGGTCGGTGATGGTGATGATGGTGTTGTTGAACGACGCATGCACGTGCGCGATACCGTCCGAAATATTCTTGCGGACTTTCTTGCGCACGCGCTGGGCGGCGTTATTGGCGGGTGCTTTGGCCATGATTTCCTCGGATTACTTCTTCAGCGCCTGCGCGGCCCGGCGTGGGCCTTTGCGGGTACGGGCATTGGTGCGTGTGCGCTGACCGCGCACCGGCAGGCCGCGGCGATGGCGAAAGCCGCGATAGCAGCCGATGTCCATCAAGCGCTTGATGCTCATCGTGGTCTCGCGGCGCAAATCGCCTTCAATGATGAGCTGACCGATCTGCTCGCGGATTTTCTCCTGGTCGGCATCGGTCAGGTCCTTGACCTTCTTTGAGTACGGAATACCGCAGGCGTCGCAAATCTTGCGCGCGCGCGTGCGACCAATACCATAGATCGCCGTCAAGCCGATTTCGGCGTGCTTATGCGGCGGAATGTTGATACCAGCAATACGTGCCATGTGCTCTTGTCCTCTTGAAATCGTGGGCGCGGCGTACTAGCCCTGACGCTGCTTGTGCCGCGGATCGGTGCAGATCACGCGTACCACCCCCTTGCGGCGGATGATCTTGCAGTTGCGGCAGATTTTTTTTACCGAAGCTGAAACTCTCATTTCACTCTCTCCTGAAACTCTTAATCACTTTGCCTTGTCCGGACTACTTGGCCCGAAACACGATACGCGCCCGCGACAGGTCGTAAGGCGTCATCTCCACCGTCACCTTGTCACCCGGCAAGATGCGGATGTAGTGCATCCGCATCTTGCCGGAGATGTGCCCTAAAACCACATGGCCGTTTTCCAACTTGACGCGAAAGGTGGCATTGGGCAGGTTCTCCAGAACCTCGCCCTGCATCTGAATGACATCGTCCTTCGCCATGCGCGGTCGTCACTTGAAACTAGCTTTCTTCAGCAGTGACTCGTACTGCTGACTCATCATGTAATTCATCACCTGCGCCCTGAAATCCATCGTCACCACGACCAGAATCAGCAACGAAGTGCCACCGAAGTAGAACGAAACGTTGAAGCGCATACGCAAAAATTCAGGCAGCAAGCACACCGCCGTGATGTAAATGGCGCCAGCCAGCGTCAAACGCACCAAAACCTTGTCGACATAGCGCGCCGTCTGCTCGCCCGGCCGTATGCCCGGAATGAACGCGCCGCTCTTTTTCAGGTTGTCGGCTGTTTCTCGGCTGTTGAATACCAAGCCGGTGTAGAAAAAGCAAAAGAAAATGATGAACGCCGCGTACATCATCGTATAAATCGGCTGACCGGGCGCCAACGCGCCGGCCAGATCCTTCAGCCAACGCACCGAATCGCCCGAACTGAACCAACTCACCACCGTGGCCGGCAGCAAAATGATCGACGAGGCAAAAATCGGCGGAATTACGCCCGACATGTTCAGCTTCAACGGCAGGTGCGAAGACTGACCTCCGTAGACTTTGTTGCCAACCTGGTGGCGCGCATAGTTGACCAATATTCTGCGCTGCCCGCTCTCGACGAACACCACGAAATAGGTCACCAGACAAACCACGACCAGCACCACCAACGCCACGAAGATGCTCATCCCGCCGGAATTCACCAATTCCAGCATACCGCCCACCGCGCCCGGCAGGCCGGCGGCGATGCCGGCGAAAATGATGATTGAAATGCCATTGCCCAAGCCACGCTCGGTAATCTGCTCGCCCAACCACATCAGGAACATGGTGCCTGCCGTCAGGCTGACCACGGTGGTCAGGTGAAAGCCCCAACCCGGATTGATAACCACCCCTTGCGCGGCTTCCAGCGCCACCGCGGCGCCGAACGACTGAAACAGCGCCAGTCCGACGGTGAAATAGCGCGTGTACTGCGTAATCTTGCGCCGGCCCGCCTCGCCTTCTTTCTTCAGGCTTTCCAAAGTCGGCACCACGTGAGTCATCAATTGCATGATGATCGACGCCGAAATGTAGGGCATGATGCCCAGCGCAAATACCGTAAAACGCGACAGCGCCCCGCCCGAGAACATATTGAACATGTTCAGGATACCGCCTTGCTGCCCCTCGAACAACTGCTTGAGTTGATCCGGGTTGATGCCGGGCACGGGAATGTGCGCGCCAATGCGGTACACCACCAGCGCGAGCAGCAAAAAAACCAGCCGCCGACGTAGGTCGCCGTACTTGCCGGTCTTCGCGATTTGCGTTGTGCTGGTGGCCACTATTTACACTGCTCGGTTGCTTTCGAGCTTTTAAGCCAACGACCCGCCAGCCGCCTCAATGGCGGTCTTGGCGCCAGCGGTCGCACCGATGCCGGTCAGCTTGACGGCGGCCGTCAACTCGCCCGACTTGATGACCTTGACGACCTTGACGATTTCGCGCACCAAACCGGCTTGCTTCAGCGTCGGGAGGTCAACCTCGGCGACACCCAGGCGCTGCAAGTCCGACAAGGTGACTTCGGCGTTGAACTTGAGCGAGGCAGACTTGAAGCCGCGCTTGGGTAAGCGGCGTTGCAGCGGCATCTGGCCGCCTTCAAAACCGACCTTGTGATAGCCGCCGGCGCGCGATTTCTGGCCCTTGTGACCGCGACCGGCGGTCTTGCCCAGGCCGGAGCCGATGCCGCGACCGACGCGGCGGCGCGCGCGCTTGGCGCCTTCGGCGGGTTTGATGGTGTTGAGTTGCATGACTCGAATTCCAATTCCCTCAGACGATCTTCACCAGATAGTCGACCTTGTTGATCATGCCGCGCACCGCAGGCGTGTCCTGCAATTCGCTCACGCTGTTCAATTTGCGCAGCCCCAGCCCGCGCACGGTGGCGCGGTGCGATTGCTTGCAGCCGATTGGGCTGCGCACCAGTTGCACCTTGACGGTTTTTTGCTCTGTTGCCATGTCTGGACTCCAATTTCCTTCAGGCGACGAAAATTTCTTCCACCGACTTGCCGCGCTTGGCAGCCACTTCGGAAGGCGTGGTGCTGCGCTTCAATGCGTCCAGCGTGGCGCGCACCATGTTGTAGGGGTTGGAAGTGCCGTGGCTCTTGGCCACGATGTCGGTGATGCCCAGCACCTCGAACACCGCGCGCATCGGCCCGCCAGCGATGATGCCGGTGCCGCGCGGCGCAGGGGCCATCATCACCGTGGCGGCACCGTGGCGGCCCGTCACGTCGTGATGAATGGTGCCATCTTTCAGCGACACCTTGACCATGTGGCGGCGCGCTTCTTCCATCGCCTTTTGGACAGCGGAGGGCACTTCCTTGGACTTGCCCTTGCCCATGCCGACACGGCCATCGCCGTCGCCCACCACGGTCAGCGCGGCGAAACCAAGGATGCGGCCGCCCTTGACCACTTTGGTCACGCGATTGACCGCGATCATTTTCTCGCGCAAGCCGTCTTCCGGACCGTCACCTTGCGTCTTAGCCTGAAACTTTGCCATTTCTCGTGTGTCCTACCGGTCTAAAACTGCAAACCCGCCTCGCGGGCGGCGTCGGCCAGCGCTTTGACGCGACCGTGATACGCAAAGCCAGCGCGGTCAAAAGCCACCTGGGTCACGCCCGCGGCCTTGGCACGCTCGGCAATGCGCTGGCCAATCTGCTGCGCGGCAGCCACATTGGCACCCTTGCCCGCCGCGCCAAGCGCCTTGCGAACCTCGGCCTCGACGGTGGAAGCGGTGGCCAGCACGCGCGCGCCGTCGGCGGAAATCACGCTGGCGTAAATGTGCAGGTTGGTACGGTTCACCGTCAGGCGCGCCGCGCCCTGGCCGGCGATGCGTATCCGCGTCTGACGGGCGCGGCGTAAACGCTGCTCTTTCTTGGTCATCATGATGCAAGTCCTTATTTCTTCTTGGTTTCCTTGATGACGATGCGCTCGTCGGCATAGCGGATGCCCTTGCCCTTGTACGGCTCGGGCGGGCGCACGCCACGAATCTCGGCGGCGATCTGGCCGACCACCTGGCGATTGGCACCCTTGACGATAATCTCGGTTGGCGTCGGCGTCGCCACCGTCACGCCCGCGGGCATGTCAATGTTGACCGGATGCGAATAACCGACTTGCAAGTTCAGCCGCGCGCCTTGCGCCTGGGCGCGGAATCCCACGCCGACCAGGGTCAGCTTTTTCTCGAAGCCCTTGCTGACGCCGACCACCATGTTGTTGACCAACTGACGCATGGTGCCGCTCATGGCGCCAGCCTCGCGCGACTCATCGACCGGGACAAACGACAGCTTGCCGCCGTCGGCGCTGATCTTCACCAACGCGCTGGGGGCAAGCTTCAACTCGCCGCCGCCGCCCTTGACGGTGATCTGGTCATCCTTGATCTGTACATCGACGCCCGAGGGAACGGCGACGCCCATTTTTGCAATACGTGACATGGTCGTTGTTCCTTTAACCTGGATTTAAGCCACGTAGCACAGCACTTCGCCGCCAACGCCGGTGGCACGCGCCTTGCGGTCGGTCATGACCCCTTTTGGGGTGGTCACGATAGCCACGCCCAAGCCGTTCATCACCTGGGGAATGGCGTCGCGTCCCTTGTACACGCGCAAACCCGGACGGCTGACGCGCTCGATGCGCTCGATCACCGGGCGGCCAGCGTAGTACTTCAGCGCAATTTCCAACTCGGTTTTGCCGCCTTCGCTCTTGACCGCGAAGCCGTCGATGTAGCCCTCGTCTTTCAGCACCTGCGCGATGGCGACCTTCACTTTGGAAGACGGCACCGACACGCTCTGCTTGGCCACCATCTGCGCATTGCGGATGCGGGTCAGCAAATCGGCAATGGGATCACTCATGCTCATATTTCACACTCCTGCCGCTTACCAACTGGCCTTGATGACGCCGGGAATCTGGCCTTCGAAGGCCAACTCGCGAATCTTGGCACGGCCTAAGCCGAACTGACGGAAAGTGCCGCGCGGACGGCCCGTCATCTCGCAGCGGTTGCGCAGCCGGGTCGGATTGGCGTTGCGCGGCAGTTTTTGCAGTGCCAGGCGGGCTTGCGCGCGCTCGTCGTCGCCGCGCTTGGCGTCGTCTGCGATGGCCTTCAACTCGGCGTGCTTGCCGGCGTATTTGGCGACTAGTTTTTCGCGCTTGCGTTCGCGTTCGATCAAAGCTACTTTGGCCACGTCGTCACCTTTAGTTCTTGAACGGAAAACGGAAAGCCGACAAAAGCGCCTTGGCTTCCTCGTCGGTCTTGGCCGTCGTCGTGATGCTGATGTTCAGGCCACGCAAAGCGTCGACCTTGTCGTATTCGATTTCGGGGAAGATGATCTGCTCCTTGACGCCGACGTTGTAGTTGCCGCGGCCATCGAACGAGCGCGCGGAAATACCGCGGAAATCGCGCACGCGCGGCAATGCCACGGTAACGAAGCGGTCCAGAAATTCATACATCCGAACACCACGCAGCGTGACCATCGCGCCTATGGGCTGGCCTTCGCGGATCTTGAAGCCGGCGATGGCCTTTTTGGCCTTGGTCACCACGGGTTTCTGGCCGGCGATGCGGGTCAGGTCGGCGACGGCGTTGTCCATCACCTTCTTGTCGGCGACAGCCTCGCCCACGCCCATGTTGAGCGTGATCTTGGTGATGCGCGGCGCTTGCATCGGCGTCTTGTAGCCGAACTTCTTGATCAGTTCAGGCGCCACTTTTTCACGGTAGTGTTGTTGCAGTCGTGCCATGATGCTCCTCAAGCCTTGATCTCTTCGCCGCTGGACTTGAACACGCGCACGCGGCTGCCGTCTTGTAAAACCTTGATACCAACGCGGTCAGCCTTTCCCGCGGCCTTGTTGTAGATGGCTACGTTGGACTGATGAATCGGCATGGCCTTATCGACGATGCCGCCGGCCACACCCTTCATGGGGTTGGGCTTGACGTGTTTTCTGGCCAGGTTGATGCCCTCGATCAGCAGATATTCGGCATCCACACGCTCGGTCACCGCACCGCGCCTGCCCTTATCCTTGCCGGTGATGATGATCACCTCGTCGCCCTTGCGAATCTTGTTCATGGCGCTTCTCCCTTTACAGCACTTCGGGAGCCAGCGACACGATCTTCATGAAACGCTCGGTGCGTAGCTCGCGCGTGACCGGGCCGAAGATGCGGGTGCCAATCGGCTCCAGTTTGTTGTTGAGCAGAACGGCAGCGTTGCCGTCAAACTTGATGAGCGAGCCGTCACCACGGCGAATGCCCTTGGCGGTACGCACCACCACGGCGCTGTAGACTTCACCTTTTTTGACGCGCCCGCGTGGGGCGGCTTCTTTCACGCTCACCTTGATGATGTCGCCGACACTGGCGTAGCGGCGCTTGGAGCCGCCCAGCACCTTGATGCACAGGACGGACTTGGCGCCGGTGTTGTCGGCCACCTCGAGTCGAGATTCAGTTTGGATCATTGCAATAGTTTCCCAACTTGCATCCGGCAAGCCCAGCGAAACCGCAAAGCCAAACGCCGAAACAGTCTTGGGCCCGTCACCGACGTCTTGGCAGTTGAGCCAAGACGCTAAAAAGGTTTGAGGGCAGAATTCTTTCGCCCGTAACCGAGCGAAGCCTTTAATTATGGCACAAGTCAATCGCCTTGTCAAGGAAGAGGAGGGGAGATCACAAAATGACCGCGCCTGGGCGATGCTGGACGGTACATGATTGACTGCACAATGCCTCGTTGCATATTACGCGCCGCAAGGCGCATCATCGCAAGCGCAGCGAAGTCATTTCGTCATTCACTCACAGGCTCTGAGAGCCTGTGAATAAATTCATCACGCCCGCTCATGCCGCCAAAACGCGCCCGCTCGTCGTTGCAAATGCTCGCTATAACCCGTGCTATGGCTGCGCTTTGCGCCTAGATCGGACACGTTTTGGCGACCTGCTCGGACGCGCTGAATTCATTCACAGGCTCTGAGCAGATCATGGTGCCGAAGGCCTGATCGGTAAGTACCTCCAGCAGCATCGAATGCGGTAGCCGACCGTCGATGATATGAACGGCGTTGACGCCGCTTCTGGCGGCGTCGAGCGCGCCGCTGATCTTGGGGATCATGCCGCCGGAGATGGTGCCGTCTCGCACCAGTTCGTCTATGCGCGCCGGGGTCAATTCGGGTAGCAATTGGCCGTTTTGGTCCAGCACGCCGGGGATGTTGGTCAGCATCAGCAGCTTTTCGGCTTGCAGGACCATTGCCAAGCGTGCGGCTACCACGTCGGCGTTGATGTTGTAGCTTTCGTTGTGGGCGCCAAAGCCGATTGGGCTGACCACCGGGATGAACTGATCGTCTTGCAACGCCTTGACGACGCCGGGGTCGATCTGCTCGATATCGCCGACCAGGCCCACGTCGTGTTCGATGGCCGGATCTTTCTGATCGACCATGCGCAGCTTGCGCGCCCGGATCAGACCGCCGTCGCGCCCGGTCAGGCCGACTGCCTTGCCGCCGGCCTGATTGATGAGGCCGACGATGTCTTGCTGCACCTCACCGGCCAACACCCATTCGACCACTTCCATGGTTTCGGCGTCGGTCACGCGCATTCCTTGGATGAAATGACCTTGTTTGCCCAGGCGTGCCAGCGCGGCTTCGATCTGCGGCCCGCCGCCGTGCACCACCACCGGATTGATGCCGACCAGCTTGAGCAGTACCACGTCTTCGGCAAAGGCGGCTTGCAGCGCCGGGTCGGTCATGGCGTTGCCGCCGTATTTGATGACCATCGTCTTGCCGTGAAATTTGCGAATGTAGGGCAGCGCCTGGGCCAGGATTTGCGCCTTGACGTCAGGCGCGCTCAGTGTGGATGGGTCGGCGTTCATGGACTGTTGTTAGATGAATGATGAATGACAGATCAAGCACAGAGTAATCATTCGTCATTGTCGCCTGCGCTGCAATACGCGCGGCACCTTGAAGCGCACCAGCATCAAATACGCTGTCACGTAGCTGATGATGAACAGCAGCACGAACGCCATCAGCACGCCGGTGTAGCGCCAAAACAGTACCGCCGGCACCACCGTTAGCACAATGAAACTCCACAGATACGGAGCGGTGCGGTTGTTGCGCGCCAGCATGTTCTTGGCCTCGTCTTCGTGCAGTACCGACTGCACCAGCCGCCGGTACACCAATTGATGCAGATGCAGCGCATCGGCCATGCCCGGCGACACGCCTCGCCAGAGCTTGCGATAAATGGAAAACACCGTTTCCCACACCGGGTAAATCAGCAGCAGCAGCGCAAACCAAGGCGACACCGCGGCGTGCCGCTGCACCAGCAGCACGCTCAAAGTGGCGATCACCAGCCCCCACAGGTAAGCCCCAGCGTCGCCAGCAAAGATCAGGCCGCGCGGGTAATTCCAGACCAGGAAACCCGCCGTTGCCGCCGCCAGCGCCAGCGCTATCGCCGCCAGTTCGCGGTCGCCCACCTGCAAGCTGACGTGGGCCAGCGCCAAGCACACCACCAGCGCCACCATGCCGGCCAGCCCGTTGTAGCCATCAATGATGTTGAAAGCATGCGGCAACCCCGTCACCGCCAGCACCGCCAGCGCAACACCCAACCAGGGGACGGCGCGCCAGTGCGCGTCCAGCCAGTCGAAACCCAGCGTCGGCACCGACGCCCCCAGAAGCCACCAGGCCAACAAGCCCGAGGACAGTGTCAGCAGTAACCGCCAGCGCACCTTCAGGCGCTGCGTCACGTCTTCCAGCAAGCCGCCGACAAAGGCCGGCAGCAGCATCAGCAGCCACAGCGGCAGGTCGATATGCGCCAGTTTGATGTTGCCGGCCATCTGCACCGATTGCAGCAGCGGCAGCGCCGCCAGCGCCACCAGCCAACCCGCCAGCAAACCGAGTCCGCCCAAGCGCGGCGTGTCGCCAAAATGGAAACGCTGCGGCGCATCAACCGGATAGACGCGCATGTGCCGCCGAAACAGCCGACGCACCCACAAAGTCGCCGCCAGGGACACCATGAACGCGAGCAGGGCAAGGGAAATCATGCAAGAACAGCAACGGTTTTTGAACCTGAAAGCACGGCGCGCCGCAAGGCTTGTGAAAATCACGCCGCAGCGAAACGGAAAACGCACCCACATGGTAGCATCCGTGACTTTTTTGGCTGTCTGTCAGACGGTAGTCGCGTCGATGATGGGTGCTGCCCAGGCTTTCATTTGGCCAAGATGGACAACTTTTCTTGCGAAACGGGCCGCAAAAACACGGCCACGGTGAAATATGCGGGCTAGGCCGCTGGCGGCGCTGCTCTTTGGCAGCGTGCGCGCGCACGCGGACATGATAGGCACGCTGCGCCGGCTGCAAGCCGAATCCGGCCCGCTCATTCTGGCCGTGCTGCATGACCACGGCGGCGGCGCCGAACGGCATGTGCTGGAGTTGGCGCGGCTGTTGCGCGGTCAAGCGCGTTTTCTTGTGCTCAGGCCAACCTGGTCGCGTCGGGTCAGCCTGCGCTCTGCGGACGAAACAGAACCTCTTGAATTGCATTTCAGGCTCGATGCGCGCCGGGATTTGCCAGGTGTGGTCGGCGCCGGTGACGATTGCGGCGACGATTACGAGGCGCTGCTGACTGCGTTGCGCGGCCTCGGCGTGTGTCACGTGCATATTCACCAACGCATGGGGCACTCCAGAGCAATTCTGGATTTGCCGCGCCGGCTGGGCGTGAGTTACGACTACACCCTGCACGACTACTACCCCATC
The DNA here is from genome assembly GCA_031277295.1 of Burkholderiaceae bacterium. Taxonomy (GTDB): domain Bacteria; phylum Pseudomonadota; class Gammaproteobacteria; order Burkholderiales; family Burkholderiaceae_C; genus Ottowia. The sequence continues at coordinate 13,534 of JAITMV010000255.1, forward strand.
TGCCCGCGGATCACGCTTAGCGGGGGCGGTGGTGGTGGCGGCGCAATGGCGCCCCCACGCTCCCCTGCTTCGCATGGTGCGCTGCCCCCCGAGGGGGCTGCGCCGCCTTGGGAGCGGCCCGGCGACGGCGCAATGGTGCCCCCACGCTCGCCTGCTTCGCATGGTGCGCTGCCCCCCGAGGGGGCTGTGCCGTCTTGGGAGCGGCCCGGCGACGGCGCAATGGTGCCCCCACGCTCCCCTGCTGCGCATGGTGCGCTGCCCCCCGAGGGGGCTGTGCCGTCTTGGGAGCGGCCCGGCGACGGCTATTGCGGCGAACAAGGTCTGGGGCAATGCCGGGCATGTCTGCCGGACGGTCCGGATATCGTCGAATGGCGTGATGAAAATGCCGCGCTCATTTTGCGTGCGCGCTGGGTCATCGCGCCTTCGCGCGACGCGCTGGCGCGCCTGCTGCGCTACGTGCCGGCCGCCACAGCCGTGCTGGTGCCGCACACGGATATCGATTTGCAGGCCCCGCTGCCTGAGCCGCGACCGCCCACACTCGAGGGCGGGCGCCCACTGAGAGTCGCGGTGATCGGCGCGCTTGGCGTCCATAAGGGCGCCAAAGTGCTGGAAGCGGCAGCCGTCGCCGCCGGTAAAACCGGCGCGCCGGTGGAGTTCCATTTGCTCGG
>JAITMV010000001.1 GCA_031277295.1 Burkholderiaceae bacterium
ATCGTCGTCGGCCGCTCGCTGCCCGCCAGCGCGCTGCTGGCCGGGCGCGAGTTGCGCGCCGAAACGCTGTACCGCGACCCAGTCAACTTCGTCTCCGGCCTGCGCCACCCGTTGGCCGCGCGTAAAAAACTCGCCTGGAACGACCTGTTCGCCTACCCTTGGATCGTCTGGCCCCAAGGCACGCCCATCCGTAACGCCCTGGAAACCGCGCTGGCCGCCGCCGGACACAGCCTGCCACGCTACTGCGTCGAATCAAACTCGCCGCTGCTGAACATCACCCTGTTCGCCCACTCGTCATTGATCGGCGTGGCCTCGCACCGCGCCGCCCGGCATTTTTCCAGCCTTAAACTGCTGCGCATCCTGCCGATGACTCTCGACAGCTTCGGTGAAGTTTCAATGTACTGGCGCGCCGATGAAAGCCGCCAGGCGGTCAACCTGGCTATCGACTGCCTGCGCGCCGCGTCCAGGGATCAGGACGAAGAATTGACAATCAAAGATGCGCGTCGTCATGCCAACTCCACGCTGGCCTGCATGGTCAGCCCGCCTTCATGATCGCTGGCCCACAGCTTGGCCGACCGTCCATCCGCCGCCGGCTCGCCGTTGAGGCAAAAAGGATGCAGATCGAACGTCGGCCGCACGGCGCGAAACTCGAAGCGCCTCACAAAGCGCCCCGGCGCTTGCCGCCGCGCCAAATCAACCAGTAGCGTCGCGATCAACGGGCCTTGCACCACCAAACCAGGGTAGCCCTCCTCCCCGGTCGCGTAAGCGCGGTCGTAGTGGATGCGATGACCGTTGAAAGTGAGCGCGCTGTAGCGAAACAGCAGCACCGGATCGGGCGTTATCTGGCGTTGCCATGGCGCACCCGTCCGCGCCGGTGTGGAAACCGCCGACGGCTCCCCCGCCTGCGCCGCGGCGCGGTAAACGATGTCTTGCTCTTCGGTCAGGCACAGACCGTGCGAGTTGTGTACTTCGTGGCGCACCCGCACAAAAACCATCTCGCCCGAGCGCCCGTGCTTGTGCGCCACCGAGTCCACGCGCGAACGCCGCACCACTTCATCGCCCACCCGCAACGGATTGTCCGACTCCCAGTGCAACCGCCCGCCCGCCCACATGCGGCGCGGCAGCGGCACCGGCGGCAAAAAACCGCCGCGCCGCGGATGCCCATCCGGCCCCATTTGGCTTTGCCGCGCCTGCGGCAAAAAATACAGCCAATGCCCTAGCGGTGCCGCCGCGTCGCCGCGAGCGGGCGACGGGCCATCGCAGTCCAGCGTGGCCGCCAAGCCGCACAGCGGCGCGGCGCCGATGTCGTCGACCATCTCCTCGCCACGCCCCTCCCATTGCCGCAAATGAGCAACAGCAGCGGCATCCAACTCGTGTGTTTGCATCGTGTCCATGCCGCAATCTTCGCCGCTTTGGGCGCGCAGCGCAACCGGTCAAGACGGAACCGGACTTACCGCCTTCCCTCATGAAATGAGAAAAGGCGTAAAGTTTCATGCGCTAACGCACCAAGGGCGCCACGAGCAAAAGCCAGAATCGAGAACACCGCCTTATTTCCGATTGCGCCGCAGCAGTCCCGCGCCCGCGGCGCCTATCGTCGTCAGCATCAGCAGCGCCAACGACCATCCGCTTAACGTGGGGATGGCCTGCACACCACTTGCGCCCGGTAACCCGCGTGGCGAAGACTGCAAATACCAGTTTGTGCCGACTTGGACCAGGTTGTAGGTGTAACTGCCTACGGTGATAGCGCCATTCTCCAGCGCAAAAGCGTTGCTCGGACTGTTGCCTCTCACCTGAACCACCAGAATACCGTCGCCGGTGGTCTGTGCGCCCAGCCCGCCGACGTTGGCGATGCGCAGTTGGGTTGTCCCTGTCACATCGCCATTCACAACCAGTTTATCGGTCGGTGAACTGCCGCCGCCCAGAGCCGCATCAAGCGCCATCACACCGCCGCCGGTGTAGTTTTCGCTCACCGTCAACACGGTGCCCGGAATGGGCCCCAGGCTGACCGTGCCGGTGTTGACCAGGCTTGCAATGGTTTGATTCAAATCCGCCAAATCAAGCGTTCCGCCGTTGGCCACGGTCACGGCCACGGTCGTCGGCCCGTTTGCCGATTTGAACGCGTTGTCTGCCACGCCTGCTCGCAACGTCCCGGCGTTGACCAGTATGCCGCCGGTAAAGGCGTTGTCCGGGTTGCTCAGCACCAGCGTGCCGCGACCGCCTTTAAGCAATTGCGTATTGCCGACCAGCTTGGCGTTGATGGTTGCCACATAGCCCGTACCCGCCGCCGTACCGTCGCCGACGCGGATGAAGGACTGAGCGGCCCCGTCGGCAATCAACGTCAGGTCTTCGCCAGCGATGACGTAGCCGTTGGCGGCAAACTGCATGCCCATGGCGAGCACCGGGCCAGGGGTATTGTCCACCTGCACCGTGCCGGACGTGCCGCCGAAAACGGCAAAATGCTCATCGGCCCAAGCCGCATTGAGACTGCCGTTGATATCCGTCCAGTTGATGTTCCCGCTTGAAGCCTGCCAACTGCCGCTGCCGCCGTTGACCTTGCTGTCATTGCGCAAGGCGACGTTTGCCCCGTCCCAGTAGGTCAGTAGGCCCTGAGAACTCATGGGAACCAGGTTGACCTGATGGTTAATCGAGGTCTGCACAAAAAAATCGCCCGACACAAACGGCGGCGGAACCTGGCCAACCCCCAGACCGTTATTAATTAAATTGCCGTCGTAGGTGAAGATACGATAAATGCCCAGATCAAAATTGCCGCCTACCGTCTCGTGGACATTGATCGTACCGTCCAGCATCAGGTTGCCCGTGATGTGGGTGAGATCGTTGTACGAACCGCCCACTATGTCGCGAGCGCCAAAGTTGTAGTCGAGGATGGAGCCTGAGTTAAGCTTCAGATCACCGTCAATGGTCAGCGTATTCTGTACCCCGGCGGTAACGGTGCCGACGTGGGGGGAAAGGGTGCCACCATTCAGTATCTCCACGCCACCGGCGCTCTTTATCGTGCCATTGCCGCCCAACGTGGCGCCGCTTTCGACAATAGCGCCACCGCCGTTGACAAGATCGGCGGTGCCATTGATCCGCAACGCGCCGCTTGTCACATCCATCGTGTTTGGCCCGGTGCCGACCAGCGTGACGTTGCCCGCCAGCCGCCAGTCAGCGCCTTCCATCACCAATTGCTCGAAGCCGTCGCCAGCGCCGCTGCCTACGAAGTTGCTGTCCTCTTCTCCTTGCCCTCTCAGACGCAAGCCATTGCCGGCGACATCGGTTACCGCATCGCCCCCCAACTTGGAGCCGGTTTGCAAAATCAGCGTATTGCCGCCCTGAGTGAAACGAATCGCCGCGCTGCCGCCGCTGATTTCAGCGGCATTGGTCACGGTGACGCCACTGGTTTGGATATCAACCCCCGGCCCGTTCCTGGACGAAACCGTGCCGCCCATATTGTCGAAGGCGCCGGAGGAACCATCCCCAATCATGACGCCCGCCGAAACGGTGGCGTTGGTCATCACCCCCGCCCCCAAATTCGCACCTGTCGCGGTAATGATGCCGCTGTTGATAACCTTCACGTTGGTCGACTTCAGCACATGTATGCCGGATGCGTTGTCGCCACTGACGGAAATCGTGCCGGCATTCGTCAGCGTGTGATTGCTTGATGCTAAAGGCTGTTGGTTGCTGTTGATGGGGATGCCAATGTTCAGACCATCGGCGCCAGCATCTTTAGTCTGGATCGTCCCATTGTTGGTCACCACGCTGTCGTGAGAATCCCTGAACCGGATGCTGATGCCGTAAGGGCGGTTGTCGAGGTCAGGATCACTGGTGGAGATCGTCCCATCGTTGGTCACCGTACTCTCACTGCCGATAGTGATGAAGTGCGCGCCTCCAATTCTTTGCGTGTTGGAGTCAAGGCTTATTGCCACCCCGGTGGTGTCACCAATACCACCTCCTCCCCTGTTTTTGTTGGCATGAACAATGATTTGGTCCACCGGATCGATGGTGCCGCTGCAAACGATTTCGTCGTCTTGGATAGGCTGATTCGTGCCGATGGGTATCCCGCCTTGCACCCAGTTGCCTGGCGGGGGCGCGCTCACATCCATGTTAACGCACGCTGCCTGGGCAGCGCCGATACCGAGCAGGTTCACCGCCGCCGCCGCTAACACCGTCAATGCCAGCGCGCGCACGCCGCGTGGCCGCCGGACTGCGTGCAACCCAGCGGCGCCTGGCAGCACGCCGCAAGGCTGTGCCAGCGCAACCATCTGTAACCGCTCGCCGACACGCTGGTCGAAAAAAATTTGTTCGTAATCACACTTCATGTTTGCCCTGCCGTTCTAGGAAAAAGGATTTTTCATTGTAGTTGTCGCATCGCCCCAACCCGGCAAACCTGCCCTGCTCTTCGAGCCTCAAAGGCATGGAAAACGTATTTTTGTAAAAAAAAATCACATTTCTATCGAAGCTATCGGCCAGACATATCACAAACATTACGTTCTTTGACAAACACATGGAAGTAAGCTAACACCCCTTTGTGGAGTCTTGCGCATTGAATTTGGGCAACGCCTGATCCAGGCGCACAGCACAGGTCGGTAGCCGGCCCCGCAAAATTCATCCTGGTGTTCCATGACGCTTGCGCGCCACTCGCGATGCATGGAACTGGCGCACGCCCACCCTCTCGTCATCCCCGCCTTCACGGGAATGATGATGGATAGTTTTTTGTGGCGAAAAACCTTAGGTTAGCGCCCATGCGCGCAGGCGGGAATAACGACGGAGGGCGCGGGAATGACGAGAGGGTAAGACCGCACCAGTTCCATGCGTCACGGGTGGCGTGTCATCAGCATGGGACATAAAGACGAATTTTGCATGGCCTGCTCAATAGCTCATGCTGAGGCCGGCCTTTGCTTTCGGCGAGCGGGCACGTTGCAGGCGCCTTAGCTCTGCACGCGCCGAATTCATTCACACCCTCTCAAGTCTCGCGCGAAATCTTGATCGTCGGGAAGCGGGCCGAAAAGTCTTTGCCCTTGGCCGCGATCCGCACCGCGACCTGGCGCGCCATGTCTTTGTAGAGGGCCGCGATCTCGCCATGCGGGTCGGCCGCCACGGTGGGGCGGCCGGAGTCGGCCTGTTCACGGATGGACAGCGCCAGCGGCAGCGCGCCCAGGTAGTCCAGCCCTTTTTCGGCGGCGTAGCGCTTGCCGCCGTCGGCGCCGAAGATGTGCTCCACATGGCCGCAGTTCGGGCACACGTGTACCGCCATGTTCTCGACCACACCGAGGATCGGCACGCCAACTTTCTCGAACATGGCGACGCCTTTGCGCGCGTCGGCCAAGGCGATGTCCTGCGGAGTGGTGACGATGACCGCGCCGGTGATCGGCACGCGCTGGCTCAATGTCAGTTGGATGTCGCCGGTACCGGGCGGCATGTCAACCACCAGGTAGTCCAGATCATCCCAGCGGGTCTGGCGCAGCAGTTGATCCAGCGCCTGGCTGGCCATGGGGCCGCGCCAGATCATGGCGTCGCCCGGATCGACCAGCAGGCCGATGGACATGAGCTGCACGCCGTGGCTTTGCAGCGGTTCCATGTTCTGGCCGTCCAGGCTTTCGGGCCGGCCGCTGGCGCCCATCATGAGCGGGATGCTGGGGCCGTAGATGTCGGCATCCAGCAGGCCAACGCGCGCGCCTTCAGCGGCCAGCGCCAGCGCCAGGTTGACGGCGGTGGTGCTTTTGCCGACGCCGCCCTTGCCGGAAGCGACGGCGACGATATTCTTCACCCCAGCCAGCAGCGTCACGCCACGTTGCACGGCGTGCGCGATGATTTTGCTGTCGACCTGAACCGACACGTTTTCGACACCTGCCACGGTGCGCGCGGCGGCGATCAGCGCTTGGCGCAGCGCGGGTATCTGGCTCGCGGCGGGGTAGCCAAGTTCAACCTCGAACGACACTTGCGCGCCTTCGATGCGCAGGTTCTTGATCTGCCGGGCGGACACGAAGTCCTTGCCGGTGTTGGGGTCGGTCACGGTGGCCAGGGCGGCTTGCACCGCCTGCTCAGGAATCGTCATGGAGCGCTCAAAAAGAATAGGTCACGCCACTCTAAGTGTGCGGCGCAAACTCGAAGTCTACGGCAGCACCAGTAAAACTTGTCAGCGCCGGGGCTAGTGAACGTATGACAAAATGATCGCGCCTGAGGCGCATGACAAATGACCCGTTTCGCTCAACGTGACATTCGCGCACCGCAGGCACGGTCATTCGTCATTTCGTCATTCATTCACCCCCTCTGAGCACGCAACGGCCGCCAGCGCCACGCCAGCGCGATGACTTCGCCCATGATGCCGCGCCTAAAGGCTAGCACGCAGACGACGAAGATCAGGCCGGTGACGATGGTGACCGATTCGCCCAGAGTGCCGAACCACTCGATATGGGTCAGCTTGGCAAGGAACTGGCCGAAGTCGCCGATCTTGTGCTCGATCAGCGTCAGCATCAAGGCGCCGGCCAGCGGGCCGGACAAGGTGCCCAGACCGCCGAGCAGGGTCATCAGGATGACGTGGCCGGAAGAACTCCAGTGCACGTCGGTCAGCGTGGCGAAGCCCAGCGCCAAAGTCTTGAGCGAGCCGGCCAGCCCCGACAGCGCCGCCGAGATGACGAACGCCAGCAGTTTGAAGCGCGGCGTGTCGTAGCCCAGCGAAATGGCGCGTGGCTCGTTTTCGCGGATGGCTTTCAGCACCTGGCCGAAGGGCGAATGGATGGTGCGCGCGATGAGCGCGAACGCCACCACCGAAATCAACAGCACCACGTAGTACGTCACCAGGTCGCTGCTCAGGTCGATCAGGCCGAACAACTTGCCGCGCGGCACGGCTTGCAGGCCATCCTCGCCGCCGGTGAAGCGGGCTTGCAGGCAAAAGAAATAGACCATCTGCGCCAGCGCCAGCGTAATCATGGCAAAGTAGATGCCCTGGCGGCGAATCGCCAGCACGCCAAATACCCAACCCAGCAGCGCGCCGGTCAGGGTGCCGAGCAGCAGGCCAAGCTCAGGCGTCAGGCCCCACACCTTCATGGCATGGCCGGCAATGTAGGCCGAGCCGCCCAGAAAAGCCGCGTGGCCGAACGACAGCAACCCGGTGTAGCCCAGCAGCAGATTGAAGGCGCAGGCGAACAG
>JAITMV010000043.1 GCA_031277295.1 Burkholderiaceae bacterium
CAGGTAGTTCCAGGTGATCGCCTGGGATACGTCGACGTTGAAGCGCCGCGCGATTTTGAGCAGCACGGAAACCAGTACGCTGCACACAGCGCTGAGCAAAACAAAATACATGGGAAAAAACGGTAAGAAAAGAAGCTGTTGCGGTTTGACGGACGCTTGGCTTGGACGCCGCGCCTCATTCGCCGCACACGGTCAAGTGCGGCTTCAACGGGTGTAGCCCAGACATGCCCCGGCGTTGGGCCGGCCTTTGCATTCGCGCTTCAGACGCCGGTCGCGTTCGGTGCCGCTTTCCTCGCTGGGGCCTTTGACGAATCTTGCCTTGCGCGGAGATTGTTTCTTGACTTCGGCGGTATTTTTTTTAGCCGCTGCCGCTGCTGTGGTATCCGCGGCAACGGCCAGCGCCGGGACGCCGAGTAGTGCAAGCGCGGTTATCAAGGTTGGCAATGGGTAACGAACGGTCATTGGCAGCTTATTGGGTTGTAGCCGGATCATGATAGCAGCCGATTACTCCCCAAGATAAGCCGCCCGCACTTTCGGATCGTCCAGCATTTGCTTGGCGTCGCCGCTCATGGTGATGAGACCGGAGTCCATGACGTAGCCGCGGTGAGCGGCTTGCAGGGCGAGGCGGGCGTTCTGTTCGACCAGCAGAACGGTCACGCCCTGGGCCGAAATATCGCGCACGACCTCGAAGATTTTTTCCACCATGATGGGCGACAGGCCCATCGACGGTTCGTCGAGCAGCAGCAGCTTGGGCTGGCTCATGAGGGCGCGCGCCATCGCCAGCATCTGCTGTTCGCCCCCAGACAGGGTGCCGGCCAGTTGGCGGGCGCGTTCGCGCAGGCGTGGGAAGAGGTGGAACATGCGCTCGATGTCGGCCTCGATGCCGGCCTTGTCGTGGCGCGCGAAGGCGCCCATGCGCAGGTTTTCAACGCTGCTCATGCGCGCGAACACGCCGCGGCCTTCGGGCGCCATGACCAGGCCGCGGCGCAGCAGGGCGTAGCTGGGCACGCCCTTGATCGACTGGCCAAGGTATTGCACGTCGCCGCCGGCCCAGGCTTGCAGGCCGGTGATGGCCTTCATGGTGGTGGTTTTGCCGGCGCCGTTGGCGCCGATCAGGGTGACGAGTTCGCCCTGGCGGATTTCGATGTCCACGCCCTTGACGGCCTGGATGCCGCCGTAGGCGACCTTGAGGCCGGTGATTCGCAGGATCGTCGGTGTCGTCGTCGTCATGGCAGGATCAATGTGCGCTGGCGCCCAGATACGCTTCAATCACGGCGGGGTCGCGCTGCACGTCTTGCGGCAAGCCCTGTGCGATGACCTTGCCGTAGTCAAGCACGGTGAGGCGGTCGCACAGGCCCATGACCAGTTTTACGTCGTGTTCGATCAGCAGGATGGTCTTGCCGTCGGCGCGGATTTTGTCCAGCAGGCCGCGCAATTCGACTTTTTCGGTGGCGTTCATGCCGGCGGCGGGTTCGTCCAGCGCCAGCAGCTTGGGTTCGGTGGCCAGCGCGCGGGCGATTTCGAGCCGGCGCTGATGGCCGTAGGACAGGTTGCGCGCGGTGTAGTTGGCGTACTGGCTGATACCGACGTAGTCCAGCAGTTCTGTTGCCCAGGCGTCGATCATGGCCTCTTCCTCGCGCGCCGCGCGGGTGCGCAATACCGCGCCGATCACGCCGGCTTTGGTGCGCACGTGGCGGCCGACCATGACGTTCTCGGCCGCCGTCATGTCGCCGAACAGACGGATGTTCTGGAACGTGCGGGCGATGCCGGCCTTGGCGACTTCGTGCACGGCGGTGGGCCGGTAGGGTTTGCCCTCAAGCGCGAAACTGCCCGTGTCGGGCTTGTACAGGCCGGTGATGACGTTGAAGAAGGTGGTTTTGCCGGCACCGTTGGGGCCGATCAGGCCGTAGATTTCGCCGGCTTGAATTTCCAGGCTGACATCGGCCAGGGCTTGCAAGCCGCCGAAGCGTTTGTTGACGCCTTGGATCGATAGCAGGGGGTGGCTGTTGTTGCCGCTCATGCCGGCCTCGCAGGGCGGGGTTCACCCCGTCGATGGGAGAGATTTTGAACGTGAACCGGCGGGGTGAACCCCGCCCTACATTTCTGGACGTTCCACTTCATGTCAGTTTTCCATGACACTGACGCGCCACCCGCATCTCATGAAACCGTTTAGCGTAGGGGCAACCCATTTGGTTTCCCGGTGTGCTCGCCCCCGGTCATGCCCGGTCGACACAAGGGCAACCACAAGGGTTGCCCCTACAGCAGCCGCGTAAAACGGATCGGGATCGGGTTTCATATCAAGTCCAAGACAGGCCGCCAGCGCGCACGCGCTGCGGGCGGTCTTCCTTGCGCGGCGCGGGCCACAGACCGGACGGGCGGTACAGCATGACCGCCACCATCGCCAGCCCGAACAGCAACTGGCGCAACACCTCGGCATCGACGAACACCTGGCCGAACAGCTTCATTTGCACCGGCACCGCCAGCGCGCGCAGCAGTTCCTGAAAGCCGACCAGCAAAAAGCCGCCCAGAATGACGCCCGGCACGTGGCCCATGCCGCCCAGCACCACGATGGCCAGCACGTAGATCGACTCCCAGAAGGTGAACGACTCCGGCGATACGAAGCCCTGGAACGACGCGAACAGCGCCCCCGACACGCCGCCAAACGAGGCCCCCATGGCAAACGCCAGCAGCTTGATGTTGCGGGTGTTGATGCCCATTGCCTTGGCGGCGATTTCGTCCTCGCGGATGGCGACCCAGGCGCGCCCGATGCGCGAATGCTGCAAGCGCAGGCAGACGAAGACGATGATCGCCGCCATCGTCAGGAACAGCCAGTAGTACAGGTACAGCGAGGGAATGCGCACGCCGAACCATTCCTGCGATTTGGCGAAGTTGACGCCGAACAGACGCACCGGCTCGATCAGGTTCACCCCTTGCGGGCCGTTGGTGATGTTGATCGGCCGGTCCAGGTTGTTCATGAAGATGCGGATGATCTCGCCAAAACCCAGCGTGACGATGGCCAGATAGTCGCCGCGCAATCTGAGCGTGGGCGCGCCCAGCAGCGCGCCGAACAACGCCGCCAGCCCGAACGCGACCGGAAGCACCAGCCACACGGCCAGATGCAGCCCACCGGGAAACAGCGCCCCGATCCACTCGAAATGCGTCGTCAGGTGCGGCGAGCCGAGCAGCGCCATGGTGTACGCGCCAACGGCGTAAAAGGCGATGTAGCCCATATCCAGCAAGCCGGCAAAGCCAACCACGATGTTCAGGCCCAGCGCCAGCATGACGTACAGCAGCGCGAAGTCAAGCACCCGCACCCAGTAATTGCCGCCCGCGGCGCTGACCAGAAACGGCGCGCAGACCGCCAGCGCCAGCAAGGCGACGTAGATGGCCTGGGTTTGCCAGGGCGTTTTGTAGGGCGTGGCGGCGGTGGTCATCACGCCCGATCCGCCAGCCGCTCGCCCATGATGCCGGAGGGCCGGAACACCAGCACGCTGATCAGCACGATGAAGGCGAACACGTCCTGGTAGTTGGAGCCGAACACACCGCCCGTCAGTTGGCCGATGTAGCCCGCGCCCAGCGCCTCGATCAGCCCCAGCAGCATGCCGCCCACCATCGCCCCGGCCAGGTTGCCGATGCCGCCCAGCACGGCGGCGGTGAACGCCTTCAGGCCGGGGATGAAGCCCATCGCGAAATGGGCGTTGCCGTAGTTGGAGGCCATCATCACCCCGGCGATGGCGGCCATCGCCGCGCCGATCATGAAGGTGGCTGAAATGACGGCGTTGGGGTTGACGCCCATCAGCCCGGCCACGCGCGGGTTCTCGGCGGTGGCGCGCATGGCGCGGCCCAGCTTGGTGTGGTTGACCAGCAACATCAAGCCGGTCATGACGGCCAGCGACATCGCGATGATGATGATCTCGCGCCCCGTCACGGTAGCGCCGGTCGAGCCGATGGCGATGGGCTGCGATGGCAGCAGTTGCGGAAACGGCTGCGGGTTGCGCGACCAGATCAGCATGCCCAGCGTTTGCAGCACGATTGATACGCCGATGGCGGTAATCAGCGGCGCCAGCCGCGGCGCGTTGCGCAGCCGTCGGTAGGCCAGCCGCTCAATGGCGTAGGCCAGCACGGCGCACACCGGCATGGCGCACAGCAGCGCCAGCAGCAGCAGCAACCAGTCGGGCAGACCAGGAACAAAAGCTTGCAGCAGGTGCAGCGCCGTCAGCGCGGTCATGGCGCCGACCATCAACACGTCGCCGTGGGCGAAGTTGATGATGCCCAGCACGCCATAGACCATGGTGTAGCCCAGCGCGATCAGCGCGTAAATGCTACCCAGCACCAGGCCGTTGGCGATCTGCTGGATGAAGATGTCCATGAAAAATCCCTGCCTTGCCCTGCCCGTGGCGCTCGTCATCAATACAAAACGGCGCTGCGCTTTGTCAACGCGGCGCCGTTCGCGGCGGCAGTTTCCCGTGGGAACGGTTACATATTCACCACGTCCAGCACGTTCTTCTTCTTGTCCTTGTAGTCGTAGATGGTGATCGACACCAGTTTCAAGTCACCCTTTTCGTCGAACGCAATCGGGCCGATCACGCCGTTGTAATCGGTAGCGGGCATGGCCTCCAGGATCTTGGCCGGATCGGTCGAGTTAGCGCGCTTCATGGCCTCGACGATCACCATCACCGCGTCATACGAGCCGGGGGCACAGTATTGAATGTCGAGGTTGTAGCGCGCCTTGTACTTCTGCTCGAACTCCGGGCCTTTGGCCAT
>JAITMV010000092.1 GCA_031277295.1 Burkholderiaceae bacterium
GCGTTTGGCGGCGACGTGAGCCATTTGAACCTGCACAAGACCTTTTGCATCCCGCACGGCGGCGGCGGCCCTGGCGTCGGACCGGTGTGCGTGGTGGGTGATCTCGCGCCGTACTTGCCCGCGCCTGACGGACAAGTCGGCCCGATCAGCGCAGCGCCCTTGGGCAACGCCTCTGTCCTGCCGATCAGTTGGATGTACATCCGCATGATGGGCACGGACGGCCTTCGCCACGCCACCGAAGCGGCCATCCTCAGCGCCAACTACATCAGCAAACGCCTTGGCTCCCACTACCCTACCCTGTACGCCAGCGCCAGCGGCCACGTCGCGCACGAGTGCATCCTGGACTTGCGCGCGTTCAAGGACAGCAGCGGCGTCAGCGCCGAAGACGTGGCCAAGCGGCTGGCCGACTACGGCTTTCACGCCCCCACGCTGAGCTTTCCCGTCGCCGGCACGCTGATGGTCGAGCCGACCGAAAGCGAGCCGCTGGCCGAACTCGACCGCTTCATCGACGCCATGATCGCCATCCGCGACGAAATCCGCCGCATCGAACAAGGCGACTGGCCGCGCGACGACAACCCGTTGAAAAACGCCCCACACACTGTCGCCACCCTGCTGGCCGCCGACTGGCCCCACCCCTACCCGCGCGAAGTAGCCGCCGCCTTAACCCACCTGCCCTCCGGCGGCGTGAAATACTGGCCCCCCGTGGGCCGGGTGGACAACGTGTATGGCGACCGCAATCTGTTTTGCAGTTGCCCGCCGGTGGAAAATGAAGCATGACTAATGAAGCACCATTCATGTCGAAGCTGAAAGTTTTCGCCTTCTCGAAACCGGCCGCCGTTTTGCTCGTGCTGGGCTGGCTGGCCACCACCCGCGCCGCCGCCACGCCAGCAGCGTCAACCATCCCCTTGGCCGACAACATTCAAGTCAGCGCGCAAATCAGCCCTGAACAACTGACCAGCATCAAGGCGCAAGGCTTTCGTACCGTGATCGACCTGCGCCCCGACGGCGAAGCGCTTGGCCAACCCAGCTCCACCGCGATGGCGCAAGCCGCCAAACAGGCCGGCCTGCAATTCAGTTACCTCCCGGTGCCGCGTGGCAGCCACATACCGTCCGCCGCGGCGGATACGCTGGCGCGGCTGCTGGCCCAAGCGCCGCGACCTATTCTGATGTACTGTCGCAGCGGCACGCGCGCGGCCAGAACCTGGGCCTTGGCCGAAGCCTCGCGTCCCGGCGGGCTGGACGCGGCCAGCATCGTGCAACACGCCCGCGCCGCTGGCCGGCCGGCTGACGACCTGCAAGGCCAGATCACCCAGCGCATCGCCGCGCGCGGACACAAGCCCTGACCTCTACATCAACAAGATCGCAAGCCGCGCCCCGTTCTTCGGCTCAACTTTTGTCAGGTCTGATCCGATAGAACTTCGGATAGCGCTGCCGCACCACCGGCCCCTCAAAGTCCCAAGTCACACACCGGCCCAGATGCGGCGGCGGGTGTTCCCGATCCACCAACATCAGGCTTTGCACCGCCGTCTGAAACGCGACCGTCGCCATATTGAACAGCAGCTCACGCAGATGCGCGCAGCCCGCGATGCCGCCCAGATGCTGCTCGATGGCGCGGCGCCAGCCCCGATTCAACCGGCTGCCGATCAAACGCTGCATCGGCGCTGCCGCCTGCGGGCAGGGGCCGTGCGGCACGTGATCCATCGCCACTTCAACGGCATGTACCATCATGTTGTCGTCCACCGTCAGGCGGATCGCCAAACCATGAATCGGCTGCCCAGCGGCCCACTCGCCTTCGTGCGGAATGATGAATGGCACAGTCTTGGTGTCACGCAATTCGGCTTCTACGTCCCATAGCCCGTCAGTACGGTGATAACCACGGTATACGACGTCGCGGGTGTGGAGATGAGAGCGGTCAGCGGAAGGCGGCGGCAGGGGCACGGCAAATAACCTTGTCAAACAATGAAACAAACCCTGATTGTGCTCCCAAGAGCGCACGACCCAGGCGCGACGGCGGTGTGTTCGCAGTTACGCTGTTATCGTGGCGCACCGACCACCCTTGACCACCGCCCATGAACCCCAGCATCACCGCCGTCCAAGGCATCGCAGCCGGCCACTACACCGACCGCCGCCGTCCCACCGGATGCAGCGTCGTGCTGGCGCGCGGCGGCGCAGTCGGCGGCGTGGATGTACGCGGTGCCGCCCCAGGCACGCGCGAAACCGATCTGCTCGCGCCCGGCAACCTGGTTGAAACCGTCCACGCCGTGCTGCTCGCGGGCGGCAGCGCCTGGGGGCTGGATGCTGCTGGCGGCGTGATGCGCTGGCTGGAAGAGCGCGGCATTGGTCTGCCCGTCGGCAGTGCGCCCGGCCAGATCGTGCCTATCGTCCCCGCCGCCGTGCTGTTCGATTTGCACCTGGGCGACGCCCGCATCCGCCCCGACGCCGACGCCGGTTACGCCGCTTGTGAAGCCGCCAGCGCCGCCGCCGTCGAACAGGGCAACGTCGGCGCGGGCGCGGGCGCCACGCTTGGCAAAATGTTCGGCATGGCGCACGCCATGAAAAGCGGCATCGGCAGCGCCGCGCTGGAATGTGACGGTATCCGCGTGGGCGCGCTCGTCGCCGTCAACGCCCTCGGCGACGTGATCGACCCCGCCACCGCCTTGCCGCTGGCCGGCGCGCGCCGCGCGGACGACCCGCGCCGCCTGCGCGACAGCGCCGCCGCCGTACTGACCGGCGAGCGGGCGCAATCCATGCTGGCCGGCCGCAACACCACCATCGGTGTCATCGCCACCGACGCCCCTCTGACCAAGCCACAGGCCCAGCGCCTGGCCGGAGCCGGCCACGACGGTTTGGCCCGCGCCATCCGCCCCGTCCACACCATGAGCGATGGCGACACCCTGTTTGCGCTGAGTACGGGCTTGGCCAAACCGCTCGACTTCAATGTCCTCTGCGTCATGGCCGCCGCTGCCGTGCAGCGCGCCTGCGTCAATGCCGTGCGTGCGGCCAGCGGGTTGCGCTTGGGCGAAGAATGGTGGCCGGGGATGGGTGATTTGGATGAGCCGGCGGCGTTGCCTTGAGACCTCAGTAATCAAGAGCGTCAGGAATCAGCTCCGGCGCCTGCTGTCGAGTTCTTCCCACCGCTCAAGCGCGGCCAGCAGTTCTTCCTCGATTTGCGCATGACGCGCCCCAAGTTCGGCTGCGCGTGAGGGATCAGTGCCGTAGATCGTGCCGCCGTCTTTTTCGATGATTACGGTGATGCGCTTTTGCTCGTCTTCCAGCGCGGTAATCCGTTCGGGCAGCAGATCGAGTTCGCGCTGCTCCTTGTAGCTCAGCTTGCTCCTCATCCCTGTGCGTGGGGGCGCCGATGGTGATGGGGCGGCGGGCGTGGGGGCGCAAGCCGTGGCGCGCTGCTCGGCGATCTCCCGCGCGCGTCTGGATTGGGTCAGCCAGTCGAGTACGCCGCCTTCGTATTCGCGCCAGCGGCCATCGCCCTCGAAGGCGATGGTGCTGGTCACCACGTTGTCGAGAAAGCTGCGGTCGTGGCTGACCAGGAACACCGTGCCGTCGTAGTTTTGCAGCAGGTCTTCGAGTAGTTCAAGGGTGTCGATGTCGAGATCGTTGGTGGGTTCGTCGAGTACCAGCACGTTGGCCGGCCGCGCGAACAGCCGCGCCAGCAGCAGGCGGTTGCGCTCGCCGCCGCTGAGCGAACGCACCGGCGAATGGGCGCGCGCGGGAGCAAAGAGAAAGTCGCCGAGGTAGCTCTTGACGTGCTTGCGCTGGCCGCCGATCTCGATCCATTCACTGCCGGGGCTAATGAAGTCTTCCAGCGTGGCGTCCAAATCCAGAGCATCGCGCATCTGGTCGAAGTACGCCACCTGAAGGTTGGCGCCGCGCCGGATCGTGCCGCTGTCGGGTTCGAGCTGGCCCAGGATCAGCTTCAGCAAGGTGGTCTTGCCCGCGCCGTTGGGGCCGATGAGGCCGACCTTGTCGCCGCGCAGGATGGCGCCGCTGAACTTGCGCACGATGGTCTTGTCGCCGAACGACTTTGTGGCGTCAATCAGTTCGGCGACGATCTTGCCGCTGGCCTGGCCGGTGGCAATGTCCATGTTGACTCGGCCCAGCGCCTCGCGGCGGGCGGCGCGTTGAGCGCGCAACTCCAGCAGCCGGTTGATGCGGCTCTGGCTGCGCGTGCGCCGGGCTTCAACGCCCTTGCGGACCCAGACCTCTTCTTGCGCGAGCAGCTTGTCGGCTTTGGCGTTGAGGACGGCTTCCTGCGCGAGTTGCTGTTCTTTTTGAACCAGGTATTGCTCGAAATTGCCAGGATACGAGGCCAGCTTGCCGCGATCAAGTTCGACGATGCGGGTTGCCACGCGGTTGAGAAAACTGCGGTCGTGCGTGATAGCAACCACGCTGCCCTTGAAATCGAGCAGCAACTGTTCAAGCCATTCAATCGCGTCGAGATCAAGATGGTTGGTCGGCTCATCCAGCAACAACACGTTGGGCATGGCAACCAGCGCCTGGGCCAGCGCCACCCGTTTGCGCGTGCCGCCTGAGAGCGCGCCGACCCTCGCCGCGCCATCCAGATGCAGACGGTGCAAAGTTTCTTCGACGCGCTGCTCCCAGTTCCAGGCATCCAGCGCCTCGATCTCGGATTGCAAGGCGTCCAGATCAAGTCCAGGCACGCCGCGCAAATACTGATCGCGCAAGGCAACGGCCTGCGCCAGGCCAGCGCTGGCCGCCGTGAAAACATCCGCATCGGGATCGAGGTCAGGCTCCTGCGCCACATACGCAATGCGCAGCCCTTGCCGCACCTGAAGCGCGCCGTCATCAAGCTCATCGATGCCGGCCAGTATCTTCAGCAGCGACGACTTGCCGGCGCCGTTGCGCCCGATCAGCCCGATGCGCTCAGAGGCGAGCAGAGAAAAATCCGCGTGATCCAGCAGCGGAACATGGCCAAAGGCCAATTGGGCGTCAAGGAGTGTGATGAGTGCCATAGGTGGAATCGATGCATTCGCGCTGGCGACCGAGTTTCATCAATAGCGCCAAAACACCTCTTGCAACGCGCTCGCGTCCTGCGTGCGCGTCAACGCCAGCGCCGCCAGCAGCCGTGCGCGTGGCGGGTTCTGGTCATCGATGACGAGGCTGCCGCAGGCGTCGTCGTCAAAGCCGGCGTTACGCATCACCGGGCCGCCGCCGGTGCGCGAGGCGCGCACGACATGAATGCCGCGCCGACACAAATCGCCCAGCGTCGATGCCAGATAAGCGGGCACCGTGCCGCCGCCCAGGCCGGCGTAAACGATGGCGCGCGCGCCCGCCTGCGCCAAAGCTTGCCAGACTTCGGCCCGCATGTTGCCGTGGCCAGCAACCACGCCGACCAGCGGCAGCGCGGTGATGCGGGCAATGTCGAATTCGCTGTCGGCCGTATGCAGCCGCGTGAGGGCGCGGTACCAGCGCGGCTGTAGCGCCGCCAGCAACCCCAGCGGACCGTGCGGCGAGGCAAAGGCATCGGGCCGCAGCGTATGCGTCTTGGTCACGTCGCGCGCGCTGTGAATCTGCCCGTTCATCACCACCAGCGCGCCGCGTCCGGCGCTTGACGGGTGTGCCGCCACCGCCACCGCGTCACGCAAATTGGCCGGCCCGTCGGACGACAACGCGGTCGCCGGCCGCATGGCCCCAGTCAGTACGATGGGCTTGCGGCTGGGTACCGTCAGGTGCAGGAAGTAGGCCGACTCTTCCAGCGTATCGGTGCCGTGGGTGACCACCACACCCTCAATATCATCCCGCGCGCACAGCGCGGCGACGCGGCGGGCCAGTTGCAGCAGGCGCTCGTCGGTGAAATCGGCCGAATCGATCTGCATCAACTGCTCGGCGCGCAACTCAGCCAGTTGCTCCAGGCCCGGCACGCCGGCAATCAGTTCATCCACCGGCGTCACGGCAGCGCGATAAGCCGGCGATGATGCTTGCCCGCCCACGCCGGCAATGGTGCCGCCGGTGGCGACCACGGCGATGCGCGGGCGCGGCGCGGATAGGCGATCAGTGTTCATGCTGGCGATTGTGCGCGCGCCCTGCCTCCGCGCGCACCCCAACCCCGATTCATGGAAGTCACGCGGCACCCGCGTTTCCGAGCGCCGCTCCGAGGCAAACAAGCCCTCGGCAAAAACTGAATGATGTGCCTGCTCAAAGCGCCTACTCGACCGTCACGCTCTTGGCCAAGTTACGCGGCTTGTCCACGTCGGTGCCGCGCGCCACCGCCGTGTGATAGGCCAGCAGTTGCAGCGGCACGGTGTGCAGGATGGGCGACAGTGGGCCGTAGTTCTCAGGCATGCGGATGACGTGCAGACCGGCGCCGCTTTCGATACGGGTGTCGGCATCGGCCAAGGCGTACAGCACGCCGCCGCGGGCGCGCACTTCTTGCATGTTGCTTTTGAGTTTTTCCAGCAGCGCGTCGTTGGGGGCAACGATGACCACCGGCATGGCGCTGGTCACCAACGCCAGCGGGCCGTGCTTGAGTTCGCCAGCGGCATACGCCTCGGCGTGGATGTAGCTGATCTCCTTGAGCTTGAGCGCGCCTTCCAGCGCCACCGGGTAATGCATACCGCGGCCCAAAAACAAGGCATTTTCCTTGGCGGCGAATTGCTCGGCCCAGCCGATAATTTGCGGCTCCAGCGCCAGCACCGCGTGCAGGGCGGCCGGTAGGTGGCGCATGGTTTTCAGGTACGCCGCTTGCTTAAGCCCGTCCAAATGGCCGCGCGCGCGCGCCAGCGCCAGCGTGAGCAAAAACAGGCCCGCCAGTTGAGTAGTGAAGGCTTTGGTGCTGGCCACGCCGATCTCGACTCCGGCGCGCGTCAGGTAGGCCAGGCTGGATTCGCGCACCATGGCGCTGGTGGCCACGTTGCACACCGTCAGCGTGCGCCGCATGCCCAGCGACTGCGCGTGGCGCAGCGCGGCCAGCGTGTCGGCGGTTTCGCCCGACTGGGTAATGGTAAGCACCAGCGTGTCGGGATCGGGCACCGAATCGCGGTAACGGTATTCGCTGGCAATTTCCACCTGCGTGGGTATCTTGGCGATGCTCTCCAGCCAGTACTTGGCCACACAGCCGGCGTAATAGCTGGTGCCGCAGGCCAGAATCAGCACTTGGCGGGCAAGCGTGAAAGTGGCCGCCGCGCCCTCGCCCGGCGCCGGGTTGCGCGCCGCCTCGAACAACTCGGACGCCACCGTTTCCACGCCTTCCAGCGTGTCGGCAATGGCCTGCGGCTGCTCAAAAATCTCTTTTTGCATGTAGTGACGGTACGGCCCCAGATCGACCGCGCCGCCGAGCGCCCGCACCGTGCGCACCGGACGTTCGGCGCGCTCGCCGCGGGCGTCGGCGACCTCGGCCTGGCCCAGCCGCAAATCGGCCACATCGCCGTCTTCCAGGTACGCGATACGGTCGGTCACGCCGGCCAGCGCCAGCGCGTCGCTGGCCAGAAAACGGTCTTGCCCGTCCATGCTCAACCCCAGCACCAGCGGCATCCCCTGGCGCGCGCCGACCAGCCGGCCCGGTTCGTCTTGGTGCAGCACCGCAATCGCGCTGCTGCCGCGCAGACGTTGCATCGCCGCGCGCACCGCCTGGGCCAGATCAGCTTCGCTGCCGTACAAACTATCGATCAGGTGGACAATCACCTCGGTATCGGTCTGGCTGGCAAAGCGGTAGCCGCGCGCTTGCAGTTCGGCGCGCAGTTCTTCGTGGTTTTCGACAATGCCGTTATGCACCAGCGTGACCCGCGCCAACAGTCGGCCATCGAATTGCGGCCCAAAGCTGAAATGCGGATGTGCGTTATCCATCGCCGGCGCGCCGTGCGTGGCCCAGCGCGTGTGAGCAATGCCGGTCAGTCCTGCCAAGCCTTCTCGCTCGCACTGCGCCGCCAAATCGGCCACCCGCGCAATGCCGCGCACGCGCCGCAACGCGCCCGCCACATGCACCGCGACGCCGCATGAGTCATAGCCGCGGTACTCCAGCCGTTGCAGGCCCTGCACCAGCAGGGGAACGATGTTGCGCGTAGAAACCGCGCCGACAATGCCGCACATGGGTCAATTCAGTCTAGAAACAGCCGTTGGACGCGCCCGAGCACGGCCCCATCGGGTGCGTGGCATCCTGCCCCACGAGGTGCAGCTTATCGAAGTCCAGAAAGTCAACGCTCATGCGGTCCACTAGGTTTAGATCAGAGAGATGGGTACGCCATGCTACAGGGTCGTGCCGGCGTAACGCGCATCACCACAGACAGCCCCAGCCCATCAAGCCGAGGACTCATCAATGGCCGTTTGCTGCAAGTGCTGATCGTCGGCCCAGCCGATCAACGCCAAGCCGCTGTCGGGCGTCCACAGCAGACGATTGATGGCGCAGTTGCCCAGTTGCCAGGTGCGCGCGTCCTGCAAGCCCAGGCCGGTGGCGATGCGGTACAACACGTCAAGCACGCCGCCGTGGGTAAACAAGGCAATGGTACCGCCGATGTTGCGGGCGGCCAGCGTTTGCACGGAAAGAGCGATGCGCGCTCGAAACGACAGCAACGACTCGCCACCCGGCCCCGGCGGCGTCCATTCGGGGTCGCGTCGGCGCCAGCGTTCGGCCTGCTCGGGCGCGGCGGCGGCGATTTCGGCGAAAGTGCGGCCTTGCAGGTCGCCGAAGCAGCGTTCGCGCAAGTCGGCGGTCGCCGTCACGGGCGCGCCGGTCAACTCAGCCACGGCGCGCGCGGTGTCTAGAACGCGGCTCAAATCGCTGCTGTAGATGCGGTCAATCGGCTCGTGCCCGACCAGCGAGCAAGCCAGCCGGTGTGCCTGCTCGCGGCCCGCGTCATTGAGGCCGATGTCCAGATGGCCCTGAATACGTCCGTCGACATTCCATGAAGTTTCGCCGTGGCGGATGGCGAGAATGCGGGTGGCGTTCATCACGCGCTGACCAACGGCACACCGGCAAACGGCGCGCCCACGAGAGCAGGCAAGGGTTCTTCGTCAAATGCCTTGTCGCCCTGAGCGTCGGCGACGCCGGTCGGTTTGAGATGACGAAAATCGTGCAGCGCCGCATCCATCAGATGCGAGGGTACGACATTTTGCAGCGCGGTAAACAGACTTTCGATGCGGCCCGGATGCTGCTTACCCCACTCACGCAGCATGTCGCCCACCACCTGGCGTTGCAAATTGGGCTGACTGCCGCACAGGTTGCAGGCGATGATGGGAAAGCGCCGCTGCTCGGCCCAGTCGATCAAATCCTTTTCGGCGACGTAGGCCAGCGGGCGGATGACGATGAACTCGCCGTTGTCGCTGGTCAGCTTCGGCGGCATCGCCTTCAACTTGCCGCCGAAGAACATGTTCAGAAAGAAGGTTTGCAAAATGTCATCGCGGTGGTGGCCAAGCGCGATCTTGTTGCACTTCAGCCGCCGCGCCACGCTGTACAGAATGCCGCGGCGCAGGCGCGAACACAGGCTGCACGTGGTCTTGCCTTCGGGAATTTTGGCCTTGACGATGGCGTAGGTGTCCTGCGTTTCAATGTGGTACTCGATACCCAGTGATTGCAGGTACGCGGGCAGCACGTCAGCGGGAAAGCCCGGCTGCTTCTGGTCCAGATTCACCGCCACCAGCTCGAAAGGCACCGGCGCGCGCGCTTGCAGCTTGAGCAAGATGTCCAGCAAGCCATAGCTGTCTTTGCCGCCCGACAGGCACACCATCACCCGGTCGCCGGCCTCGATCATGTTGAAGTCGCTGATCGCCTGGCCGACTAGGCGGCACAGGCGCTTTTCCAGCTTGAGCGCCTCGCGCTGCGGGCGGTCGCGGGCGGCGGGGCCGAGGGGCGGCGGGGTGGACATGGATTGCATCATAGGAGGGGATTGTCTTTGGAATCGTTCAGCGTTTAGCGTTTAGCGTTTAGCGTTTAGCGTTTAGCGTGAATACCTCATTGGGGCGATGCGCTTCACCGCAAACGGCCCCACGCTAAACGCTAAACGCCAGTCCTCACCACTGCCCGGCCTCCATGCGGATCGCCACCTCGCAGTCGTCGAAAATTTCCAGCTTGACGATCTGTACCCGCACGCCCTGCACGCCCGGCAGTTGCAGCAACCGGCTGCACAGCTTGCCAACCAGACTCTCCAGCAGGTTGACGTGACGCGCGCTGCACTCATCAATGATGATCTGGCGCACCTTGCGGTAGTCAAGGACGTGGCGGATGTCGTCGTCTGGCGGCGCCAGTGGCTGCGGCCCCAGGTTCAACTCGGCATCGACTTGAATCGGCTGCGGGTTGCCGCGCTCGCGCTCCAAAATGCCCAGGTTGGCGTCAAAGCGCAAGCCCGAGATGGTGAGATTTTGCAGCCCCTTTTCGGCAATAGGCTGGTCCGTCAAACGATTGGAACGAGCAGGATCGGTTTCAGCACGGCCTATCCACTTGCGCACCTTTTGGGCGGCCTCCACGCCATCGGCAATCGCCGTCGAAATGCAAGGGTGCCAGCGCCCTCCCAGGTCGCCAGCGACAAAGACACCGGCATCGGACAAAGCCTCCTTCGATCCAGTGGCCTTGGCAAACATCTGAAGCGCTGCCTCTTGCGGTACATCGCCAAATAGCACGGCCACGTAATCGAACGACTCGGCCCCATGAGCCGTACTGTGGATTTGCCAAACGCCGACGTTATTTTGCTTACCGGTCCGGCTGACAAGACGATCAGGCATCGCTTGCGCGATACGCAACGTCAGCCCTTGCGCCGAAAAACGCTCTAGCTGATCAAGCAAGTGACGCTGGGCGCGCAATGGGCCGCGTGACCACAGAACGACGGAGTGTCCTGCCTTTGTCAAATATGCAGCGTTCTCGACAGCATTGTCGCCACCACCCAGTAGCAGAAAACGGCCAGCGGAAAGGTGCGCCCGCCGCCGCGTCAGCTCCCGGGCGTCAAACGGCGTCTCCGGGCCTGAGCATGCTTCGAATATTCGAGATTGCAGGCCGGTGGCGACCACCACCGCACGGGCCTCGATCATGCGGCCAGTTCCCGATACCAGCCGCCAACCAGCGGACATCGACCATTGGGCCTGCACAATGGCATGGTTCACCGCGATATGTACCCCAGGTTGTCCTTGGATGTGCGCCGCGTATCGTTGCGCCAAATCGGATGTCAATGCCCACGGCTCACCCAACACCCAGTTTTGTGCCAGCGGCAAATCCGCCAAGCTTGCCAACAAACCGTTTGACCTCTCGACGAGAGCAACGGAAAAACCCATTTCCGACAGCCACAGCGCCGCACTGCAACCAGCTGGCCCAGAGCCAATCACTGCCGCATCAACCCGCCACGAACCGTCAGTCATGTTGATCGCGCGTTCGGACTTCAACGCTGTTCCACCGCCGTCACCTCACCGGTTTGGCAAGCCAGCCACTCTTCGTACAAAACCCCTGCGGCGATGACCGCATCCTCCGCAAAATACCGCTTGAGAAATGGCGATGCGAGAAAGTTTTCGCGCAATTTCTGGCGCAACGAAAAATGCACAACTCGAAATTGAAAACATTGCACTTGACGCCAATAAGCGCGGGCGAGCGCGGCAGCCCATTGCCCCGCGTTCGCCAGTCCAATTGGTACACCGCGTATGAGGTGCCTCGGCACGGCTCCACAAGCGTGACCGCATGAAACGGATAGACGCGGGCACTCGATACCGGCGAATAGTCACAGTGAATCTGAAAACGCTTCAGCAGCGTCTGCTCCAGAAAACCGGTAACCAAGCGGTCAATTTGCTGGGTTGAAGTGCGCCGTATGGCGATCCCGGCAATAACAGCCGACCCCAGCGGCACCAGTATCACAAGCAACTGAACCGAATATCCCTTGACGTTGTCTGAATTTGACAACCCAATCAGCCCAACGGCCAGTGCAAGCGAAAAAAGGCAAAGGCCGGCAATCGCCGCAAGCCCCCACCCTGGCAAAGTCACAATGATGTCCTTGAGACTCTGCTGACCCCTTGGCTCAACGCTACCCAACATGATTTTGGTTTCGATATCAATAACACGACAGTAGGTATCAGTCCTTGTTCATACTGTCTGCATGTGCTCCGCTACCAGTGCAGCAACCGCGTTGACCCGGCGCGCGGCACAACCCGCTGAACGCGATAGCAGCCAAACTACCAAGCCGTTGCCCAAAACTTCGGCCCGCGGTCTCGTGTCCCCTGTACCGGTGGTTCACAAACCTCCGACCGCAGGCGGCGTGGTGGTGAAGCCGCACACCGTCTCGGCGCCTTTGATCGGCAACTCGCGCAGCAAGTCGGGGCCAGAAAACCTGGCCAATCAGCCCTTATTTCCTTTTCGCGAACGGATCGGGCCGCGGCGTCTTGTCGCTTGAAGGCGGCAGGTGCGGCAACGCAAAGCTGGGTTGATCGCCGGTCAGCGTCTTCAAGAAGGCCACGATGTCGGTGTTTTCCTGGGTCGTGAAGGTTCTGCCCAACTGAAGCTTGCCCATGGTATCGACCGCTTGAGCCAGCGTGCTCGCCGCGCCGTCATGGAAATACGGATAAGTCAACTCAACGTTGCGCAACGTCGGCACCTTGAACATGAAACGGTCCTGGTCCTTCTTGGTCACATCTATCCGGCCTTGGGCGGTGTGGGCGGTCTTGTAGGGTTGCAGCAAACCCATTTTCTGGAACGAGTTGCCGCCAATCGCCACGCCGTTGTGACAGGCAACGCAGCCAGAATCACGGAACAGTATGTAGCCACGCTGTTCCTGCTCCGTGATGGCGTTGTCGTCGCCCTTGAGCCACTTGTCGAAACGCGCATTGGGAGTGACCAGCGTTTCTTCAAACGCGGCCAGCGCCTGGGTAACGCGATCAATAGTGATCTGCTCGGCGCCGAACACCTGTTTGAATTCGGCCACGTAGCCAGGAATGGTTTGCAACGTGGAAACCGCCGCAACGTGAGTCGAAGCCATCTCCGCCGGGTTGGCAATCGGGCCGCCAGCCTGCTCTTTCAAGTCTTTGGCGCGGCCGTCCCAGAACTGAGCGATGTTCAATGTTGCGTTCAACACCGTGGGCGAGTTGATGCCGCCTTTTTGCCAGCGGTCGCCAATCGATGCCGCAAGGTTGTCCGAGCCGCCAGTGGACAGGTTGTGACAGAAGTTGCACGAAATGCCGCCCGAGCGCGACAAGCGCGTATCAAAGAACAGCTTCTTGCCCAACTCCACCATCGCCGGATTGGCGACTTTGGCCGGCTCAATCGGCTGAATCGGTTCCTGGCGCGCCGTCGATGCCACGGTAGCGCAACCAGCGATCAAGACGGCCGCAACGGCCAGCACGCTGATACGGGTCTGTTTCCTCATGATAATTAACCTCCAAACGCGCTCTCCGAAACCCTGATTTGCAGCCCCACCGAAAGCGCGGGCAGGAGCAAGGCGGCAAAAGAACCGGCCAGGTTCATAACCTGAAGTTGGTCTGAATCTCAACCTGAATCCGTGACCTCAAGAAGGAAAGGCCTCACCCGCAAGGTGAGGTGTTTTTCCTCTTCAACTCACGAATTCAGGTCTCAACTCAATAATGCATACATTGACAGTTTAACGCCATGTTACAGGTCAAATTCCCGTTTCAGAGCCTGTGAAGAAATCCGGCGCGTTTCGAGCGGGTCGTGGAGAACGTGTCCGATTCTCTAGCGCAAAGCGCAGCAATCCTTCATGGTACTGTGACCCTTTACAGCAATGATCGGGCGCGTTCTCGCGGCATGAGCGGGCTTTAGGCGGGTTTTTCACACCCTCCCAGCACACCGCGCATAGCCGACAATGACGTCCCATGACCTTGGCGACCTCGCCAACCGCATCCGCACGCGCGCCGCCGTCCCCACTGGCGACTGTGATCGCGCGTGAAATCCGCGTTGCTGGCGGCTGGCTACCGTTTGATCGTTTCATGCAACAGGCGCTGTATGCGCCCGGCCTGGGCTACTACGCGCGCGGCAGCGCCCGGTTCGGCCCATTGGCGCGTGACGGCAGCGACTTTGTCACCGCGCCTGAGCTATCGCCGCTGTTTGGCCGCGCGCTGGCGGCACAGGTGGCGCAAAGCCTGGCCGCCACCGGCGCCAGCGAAGTATGGGAATTCGGCGCCGGCTCGGGCGCCTTGGCCGAGCAGTTGATCGGCGCCCTCGACATGCTCGGCCAGCCGTTGGCGCGTTACACCATTGTTGACGTTTCCGGCGCGCTGCGCGGGCGGCAACAAGCGCGGCTGGCACGTTTTGGCACGCGCGTGCGCTGGCTGGACCGGCTACCCGATACGCTGGCCGGCGTGGTGATCGGCAACGAAGTGCTGGACGCCATGCCAGTCAAGCTGCTGGCGCGCGTGGGCGGTGTGTGGCGCGAGCGTGGGGTTGCGGCACAGACGACTATGGATTGCGCAGTGCCTGGTTTCGCTTGGGCAGACCGCCCCACCGCCCTGCGGCCACCGTTCGAAATCGACGGCGCCCACGACTACGTCACCGAAGTGCATGAACAAGCGCGCGCCTTCGTTGCCACCGTAGCCGACAAGCTGCAAGCCGGCAGCGGCGGGGCGGCGTACTTTATCGACTACGGTTTTCCCGAGGCCGAATACTGGCACCCCGAGCGCAGCCGCGGCACGCTGGCGTGCCACCGCGCACACCGGGTGGACGACGACCCGCTGGCCGAGGTGGGCGACAAAGACATCACCACGCACGTCGACTTCACCGGCATCGCGCTGGCGGCGCAAAACGCCGGCCTGGACGTGCTGGGCTACACCAGTCAAGGGCGTTTTCTCATCAACTGCGGCATCGCGCCCATAATGGAAGCCGCTGCTCTGCCCGAGCGCATCACCGCCCTGAAGCTGCTGGCCGAGCACGAGATGGGCGAGCTGTTCAAGGTCATCGCCCTGGCCACCCCCGGCCACGGCCCGGCGCTGGGTTTTGCCGCGGGCGACCGCACGCATAGACTATGACCCTAGGGTGACTGATGATCCGTTGGGTCGTTGCCGTCTTCCTGGCGCTGGTATTGATCGGCGGGCTGGCGCCGCTATTGCACAAGCTGGGCTTGGGGCGGCTACCGGGTGATTTGCGCTTTCGGCTATTTGGGCGCGAGTGGTTCATTCCGCTAGCCACCACGCTAATTCTCAGCGCCCTGGCCAGCCTGATCGCACGCTGGATTTGACAGCCACCGCACCGCCGACGGCGCTCACCTCGGCGTCAACCGCTTGGCGCGCGCGATTGACAGCAGCATGCCCAGCGCCAGCCCTTGCGTAACCATCGCGGTACCGCCATAGCTGATGAAAGGCAGCGGCACGCCCACCACCGGCAAGATGCCGCTAACCATGCCCATATTGACGAAAGCATAGGCGAAAAAAATGGTGGCCAACGCCGCGCCAAGCAAGCGCGCGAATAGCGTCGGCCCCTCGGCGGCGATCATCAGCGCCCGCAAGATCAGGAAAGAAAACCCGGCAATCAGCGCCAAACCGCCCCACAAGCCGAATTCTTCGGAAAAGGCGGCAAAGATAAAGTCCGTGGTGCGCTCGGGAATAAAGGCCAGGTGCGTCTGCGTGCCCTGCATGAAACCCTTGCCATACCAGCCGCCGGCGCCGATGGCAATGGCGCCTTGCAGCGTATGGAATCCCCGGCCCAACGGATCGCGCGTGGGGTCGAGCAAAGTACAGATACGCTGGCGCTGGTACTCATGCAGCACGTGCCAGTCCGCGCCGTCGGCGCACAACGGCGTTTGGTAGACGATAATCAAAATGACGCCTATAACCCCCAGCAACACCGGCGGCAGCACCAGCTTCCACGACAGACCGGCAAAGAAAATGACCGCCAGCCCGGCAACCAGCACCAGCAGCGCCGTGCCGAGGTCGGGCTGCCTGACAATCAACCAGACCGGCACCGCCAAAATGACGAACGCGGCAATAAAGTCGAGCGGACGAATTTGCCCTTCGCGACGGTGAAACCACCAGGCCAGCATCAACGGCATGGCGATCTTCAACAACTCGCTGGGCTGGATGACGACGCCAATGTTGAGCCAGCGCGTGGCGCCCTTCTTGGTCATGCCGAACAGCTCCACCCCCACCAGCAACGCCACGCCCAAGATATACAACGGCACAGCCAGGCTCATCAGGCGGCTCGGCGGAATCTGGGCCACCACAAACATAATGCCAGCGGCAATCAGCATATTGCGACCGTGATCGGCAAAATGGTGAGTACCGTAGCCGAAGCCCGACGAGTACATCGCCACCAGCCCCGCGCCGGCCAGCAGCAGCACGGCCAGCAGCAGCAGCCAGTCGAACCCGCGCAGCAACGGACGGACGCGTTGCCGCAGCGGTGAGGATCCAAATACGGCGGACATGCGAAAAATCGACGGAAGACGGCAG
This sequence comes from Burkholderiaceae bacterium, assembly GCA_031277295.1. Taxonomy (GTDB): domain Bacteria; phylum Pseudomonadota; class Gammaproteobacteria; order Burkholderiales; family Burkholderiaceae_C; genus Ottowia. Next base: position 16,333 of record JAITMV010000092.1, read on the forward strand.
ACGAAGCGCCGGATTATCCGTGTTCTGCTGGCAAGGTAGCTAAAGAATCTTGGGCGCCCGACACAGGCGCCTCGGCCCACGGCGCCGTCCAGCCGCCGCCCAGCGCCTGAATCAGGCCGACGGCGGCTTGCTGGCGCTGCGAGCGCAATTGCAGCAGCGAGCGGCTGGCGTTCAGGGCGGAAGCCTGGGCAGTGACGACGTCGGTGTAGGCCGACAGGCCGGCCTGGTAGCTGTTCATCATGCGCTCGGCGGCGCCTTGGGCGGCTTCCGATGCGATGCGGGTTTGCTCGATCTGGCCGGCCAGGGCGGCCAGGTTGGTCAGGCTGTCTTCGACCTGCCCCATGGCGTCAAGCGCGCTTTGGCGGTAGCCGGCGGTGGCAGCGTCGTGCTGCGCCTTGGCTTGCTCCACCGCGCCAGCGCGCGCGCCGGCGTCGAACAGGGTTTGCGCTACCGACAAGCCGAGCGACCACATCAGGGTCGAGGCGGAGAATATTCTCGACAGGCCGCTGGCCGTGCCGCCCGCCGAGGCCGTGAGTCCGATGTTGGGAAAGTACGCGCCGCGCGCCACGCCGATGCGCGCGTTGGCGGCGGCGACGGCGCGCTCGGCGCTGGCGATGTCGGGCCGGCGCAGCAGCAAATCGGACGGCAGCGACGCCGGTATCGGCGGCACGGTCGCCGTCCAGGGCGCGGGCGGCAGGCTGAAGTCAGCCGGCGCCAGGCCGAGCAGCAGCGCCAGCGCGTGTTCCGACGCGGCGCGGCTGGCGGCCAGTTGGATGCGGCTGGCGCGCGCGCTGGCCAATGTGCTTTGCGCTTGCAGCAAGTCGGTGTGGGCGATGATGCCGTTGTCGTAGCGGTTTTGCGTCATCTTTTCGGCTTGCTCGTAGCCGGCGATGATGTCGCCCAGCAGCGCCAGTTCGGCATCCATCTCGCGCACCGAAAAGTAGCCCTGGGCAAAACTGCCTTGCGCCGACAACCGGGCCGCCGCTAAGTCGGCCTCGCTGGCCTGCACATTGGCGGCCTGCGCGCGCACCGCGTCGGCCAGGTCACCCCACAAATCGGGCGACCAACTGGCCGACGCGCCCACGTCGGCCGAGCCGCGCGCGGGCTTGCCGCTGCGCCCGCCCGACAGATCCACGCCCAGCGTGGGCCAACGCCCCGCCTCGGCCTGCCGCAGCATGGCCTGCGCCTGCGCGACATTGGCGACCATTTGCGCCAGGTTCTGGTTGCCGACTTCCACGCGCGGCATGAGTTCGTTCAGCGTTGCGTCGTCGAACAGC
>JAITMV010000153.1 GCA_031277295.1 Burkholderiaceae bacterium
CGCTGGACACCGCCTATGCCGAAAAACTGGGCGTCAACCTGCAAGACATGCTCATCAGCCAGCCCGACACCGGCGAGCAGGCGCTTGAAATCGTCGACAGCCTGGTGCGCTCCGGCGCGATTGATCTGGTAGTCATCGACTCGGTGGCCGCGCTGGTGCCCAAGGCCGAACTTGAAGGCGACATGGGCGACAGCCTGCCCGGCCTGCAAGCGCGCCTGATGAGCCAGGCGCTACGCAAGCTGACCGCCACCATCAAAAAAACCAACTGCACGGTCGTCTTCATCAACCAGATCCGCATGAAAATCGGCGTCATGTTTGGCAGCCCCGAAACCACCACCGGCGGTAACGCGCTGAAGTTCTACGCCAGCGTGCGGCTGGACATTCGGCGCGTGGGCACAATCAAAAAAGGCGACGTAGCCATCGGCAACGAAACCAAGGTCAAGGTCGTCAAAAACAAAGTCAGTCCACCGTTCAAAACCGCCGAGTTTGACATCCTGTTCGGCGAAGGCATCAGCCGCGAAGGCGAAATCATCGACATGGGCGCCGCCGCCAAGATACTCGACAAATCCGGCGCCTGGTACGCCTACAACGGCGAAAAAATCGGCCAAGGCCGCGACAACGCGCGCGAGTTCCTGCGCGAAAACCCGGCGTTGGCGCAAGAAATCGAGAATAAGGTACGCACCTCGCTGGGCATCGCCTTGCTGCCCACCGCGGATCGGGACGGCGCGCCAGCAGAAGTCAAAAAATAAACCATGCCGCCACGCGCTGAGCTATCCGCGCTATCGTTAAAAGGCCGCGCGCTGCGCTACCTGGCGGCGCGCGAACACTCGCGCGCCGAACTTGAGCGCAAGCTGTCCGCGCACCTGCCCAAAGACGCTGATCCCGAGACGCTGACGCGCGTGCTCGACGAACTGGCGGCCAAGGCTCTAATCAGTGAAGCGCGCGTGGCCGAATCAGTGCTCAACCGGCGCGCTGCCCGCTTGGGCAGCGCGCGCGTACTAAACGAGTTGCGCGCCAAACATCTGTCCGACGAAGTGATGGCTAGCGCCGCCGAACAACTGCGCGCCACTGAACAGGCGCGCGCCATGCAAGTCTGGCAAACCCGCTTCGGCCAGCCGCCCGGCAACGCCGCCGAACGAGCGCGGCAGATACGTTTTTTAGCCGGCAGAGGCTTTTCCGGCGACGTCATCCGGCATACCCTGACGGCTGCCGACGCCAGGCAAGCTGAAAACGACTGAGCAACGATGCAGACCGCCCGAATGCGAGGCGATGCGCCAGCCGCGATAGACTTGTTCAGAAGTTTCCTACGTTCATCGCCCTTTACCGCTGCTTGCGATGCGCTTTACAAGAACGGCGTACAGTTGTTTTTCACCGTGCCGACCGCTTGTCCTGGCCGGCCAATTTGCAGGAGAAATGGACATGGAAAATCAACGTTCACCTCGCGCAGCCCGGCGTCTGGGCTTGGCAACGGCGGCAATGACGCTCGCGCTGCTAGGCGGCTGCATCGTCGCGCCGGTAGGCCCCTATGCGGCAGACCCCTATCCGGTAGCGGCCGATCCGGCCCTACCCGGCAACGTGTACTACTCGCCGGGATATTACGGCTACGCACCGTACTACTACGGGCCGCCACTTTCGCTCGGTTTTTACGGTTGGTCAGGCGGCGGTCACGGCGGCTGGCACAACCACCGCTCGGCGCCGCGCCAGGGCTGGGGACGGCCCGGCGGTTCACGTCCGGGTGGAGGCAGCTTCAGAGGAGGCTCACGCGGCTCCGGTTCGCGCTCGCGTTAAGACAACGCCTCATCTTGGTTTTCCGCGGCGCGTGAAACTGGCGCAGTCTCACCCTCTCGTCATTGCCACCCGTCCTTCGTCATTGTCGCGAAGGCGGGAACTTCGCACCGAATGACGATGGTGGAAGGTGGATTCCCGCCTTCGCGACAATGACGAAGAAAGAGCCGTAAGGCATAAGTCGCCGCCATAAGCAACGCGTGTCAAAGCGGCGCAAAACAGTAAAATAGAAAATTTCGCGAACCGCTCTCTCATGCGGACGAAACGCTGTTCGCATCGGTTTGGGCCGCGGCGCATCGACGATGCGCGGCCCATCTCAATCTCACCGGAACCACTTTATGAAAATCGCCCAGGAAATCCGAGCCGGCAACGTCATCATGTACGGCAAAGACCCGATGATCGTGCTCAAAACCGAATACGCCCGCGGCGGCCGCGGCGCCGCCACCGTGCGCATGAAGCTCAAAGCACTGCTTAACAACATGGGCACCGAAGTCGTCTTCAAAGCCGACGACAAAATGGAGCAGATCATCCTCGACCAGAAGGAATGCACCTACTCCTACTTCGCCGACCCCATGTACGTCTTCATGGACGCGGAATACAACCAGTACGAAGTTGAAGCCGGCAACATGGGCGACACCCTGAACTACCTGGAAGACGGCATGGCCGTCGAAGTGGTGTTCTACGAAGGCAAGGCAATCTCGGTCGAACTACCCACCACCGTGGTACGCGAAATCACCTGGACCGAGCCAGCCGTCAAGGGCGACACCTCGGGCAAAGTACTCAAGCCCTCGAAAATCGCTACCGGCTTTGAAGTCGCGGTGCCTCTATTCGTCGGCCAAGGCGACAAAATCGAAATTGACACCCGTACCGGCGAATACCGCAAGCGGGTCTAAGCGCCCGTAAACAAATCCGCCTTGGCCCGCTCATGTCGTGCCACCGCGCCGTTGCGCCCCACGCAAAACGCCGATGGAAACCACGCAAGACATCAAGCTTTCAAGCCAATCCCCGCTGGCCGATGCCTGGGCCGAATTGCAGGCCCATGCCGAACGCGGCGAACCGCTGCAACCCGACGCCTACCGGCTGGCCTACGCCGACCCAGAGTTTTTACTGCGCCGCGAAACTCGCGGCATCCGCTTTCAGCTTGAGCTACTCAAACCCGACCTCGGGCTACAACAAGCCGGCATCGCCAACACCGTAGTGGTCTACGGCAGCGCGCGCGTTCTGCCGCCCGAGCAAGCCGCCCAGCACCTGGCCACAGCCCGCGCCACAGGCAATACCCAAAGCCTGCGCCAAGCTGAACGCGCCGTGCGCAACGCCCGCTACTACCAGGCCGCGCGCGAATTCGGCCGCGCCGTCGCTTGCCACAGCCTGAATCAACCGCCGGAAAACAAGCTCTACATCTGCACCGGCGGCGGCCCCGGCGTCATGGAGGCAGCCAACCGCGGCGCACACGACGCCGGCGTACCCTCGGTCAGCCTGAACATCGCCCTGCCGCACGAACAGCACGCCAACCCCTACGTCACGCCCGAACTGTGCTTCAAATTCCACTACTTCGCGCTACGCAAAATGCACTTCACCATGCGCGCCAAGGCACTGGTCGCTTTTCCGGGCGGTTACGGCACGCTGGACGAATTGTTTGAAGTTCTGACCCTGGTGCAAACACACAAAGTCCGCCCCGTACCCATCGTGCTGTACGGACGCGACTACTGGCAACGCCTGTTGAACTGGGACATGCTGGTGGAAGAAGGCGCCATCGACGCCGAAGACCTGCAACTGTTCACCACCGTTGACGACCCCGCGCAAGCCTGGGCCGCGATCCGCGATTTTTACGGTCTTTGACCTGGCCCAAGTGCAGCTCGGGATTTATCCCGACGCTCCACCTTGGCCGGGAAAGCATGACGACGTAGGGGCGAAAAATTTTTCGCCCCTACAACTCATCCGCCTGCACACATCCCCACAAGCGTAGGGGCAACCCTTGTGGTTGCCCTGTGTGCGCGACACCGGCCCTTGTCCAGTGGATACAAGGGCAACCACAAGGGTCGCCCCTACAGCGGCCGCGTAAAACGGATCGGGTTTCACTTCAGCCCGGTAGGTTGGGCTGAGCGCCAGCGATACCCACCAATTGGATGGATCACAAATGTTGGGCATCGTTGCTACTTCAGCTCAACCTACCGCGCTCGAGCGCGTTTTGGCGGCATGAGCTGGGGCGTGATGAATTTCAGCGCCGCGCCTGCGCCTCGGCTACGGCCAGCGCGGTCATGTTGACCAGCCGCCGCACCGTGGCCGAGGGAGTCATCACGTGCGCGGGCGCGGCGGTGCCCAGCAGCATGGGGCCAATAGTGACGCCGTTGCCGACGGTGAGCTTGAGCACGTTGAACAGGATGTTGGCGGCGTCCAGGTTGGGGCAGACCAGCAGATTGGCCTCGCCGCTGAGCGTGCTGTCGGGCACGGCGCGCGCGCGCAACTCGGCCGACAGGGCGCTGTCGCCGTGCATCTCGCCGTCGCATTCGACGTCGGGCGCGAGCGCGTGAAATACGGCGCGCGCGCGCCTCACCTTCAACGCCGAGGCGCGTTTGGATGAGCCGTAATTGGAGTGCGATAGAAACGCCACCTTGGGCGGCATGCCGAAGTTGCGCACTTCGTCGGCGGCCATTTTGGCGATGGCGGCCAGCAGTTCGGCGTCAGGGTCTTCGTTGACGTAGGTGTCGGTGACGAACAGCGTGCGCTCGGGCAACATCAGGGCGTTGAGTGTGGCGTAGCCGGGCGCGCCGGGTTCGATGCCGATGATGTCGCGGATGTGCTCAAGGTGCGCGTCAAAGCGCCCGAGCGTGCCGCATAGCATGGCGTCGGCATCGCCCAGGCGCACCATCAGGGCGGCGATGACGGTGCTGGAGCGCCGCACCGCCGATTTGGCCGCCTCGATGGTTATGCCGTTGCGTCCCATCAGTCCGTGGTAGGTTTCCCAGTACTGGCGAAAGCGCGGGTCGTTCTCGGGGTTGACGCAATGTACGTCGTGCTCCAGACGCATACGCAGGCCGGCCTTGCGGATGCGGTGCTCAATGACCGCCGGACGGCCGATCAGGATTGGCGTGGCCAGTTGGTCGTCCAGCGCGATTTGCGCCGCGCGCAGCACACGCTCGTCCTCGCCCTCGGCAAAGGCAACACGCTTGCGCTCGGGCGCGACGGCCTTGGCTGTCTCATATACCGGACGCATCACCATGCCGGTCTGATAAACGAAGCGTTCCAGGCTGGTGCGGTAGGCATCCAGGTCGGCAATCGGGCGCGAGGCCACGCCGGAGTCGAGCGCGGCTTGCGCCACTGCCGGAGCGATGCGCAGAATCAGGCGCGGATCGAACGGCGTCGGAATGATGTAGTCGGGGCCGAATTGCAAGTCCTTGCCGGCATAGGCGGCGGCGACTTCGGCGCTGGTTTCGGCCTTGGCCAGGGCAGCGATTTCATGCACGCAGGCCAGCTTCATCGCCTCGGTGATCTTGGTTGCTCCGCAGTCCAGCGCGCCGCGAAAGATGTACGGAAAGCACAGTACGTTGTTGACTTGGTTGGGGTAGTCGCTGCGCCCGGTGGCGATGATGCAGTCGGGCCGCGCGGCCAGGGCGTCTTCGGGGCGGATTTCCGGCTCGGGGTTGGCCAGCGCCAGGATGACCGGCTGCTTGGCCATCGTCTTTATCATCTTGGGGGTCAGCACGCCGGCGGCCGAGCAGCCCAGAAACACATCCGCGTCTTTCACCACGTCGGCGAGCGTGCGCAAGCCGGTGTCGGGCTGCGCGTAGCGCGCCTTGCTGTCGTCCAGACCGCCGGGGCGGCCCTGGTAGATCAGCCCCTTGGAATCGCAGGCGAACACGTGCGCCGGCTGCACGCCCAGCGCCACCATCACGTCCAGGCAGGCAATCGCCGCCGCGCCCGCGCCGCTGACGGCTACTTTCACCTTGGCGATGTCTTTGCCCACCAGCTCCAGCGCGTTGAGCAGCGCCGCCGAGGAGATGATGGCGGTGCCGTGCTGGTCGTCGTGGAATACCGGGATGTTCATGCGCTCGCGCAGCTTGCGCTCGATGGTGAAGCACTCCGGCGCCTTGATGTCTTCCAGGTTGACGCCGCCTAGCGTCGGCTCCAGCGCGGCGATGATGTCCACCAGCTTGTCCGGATCACGCTCGGCCAACTCGATGTCGAACACGTCGATGCCGGCGAACTTCTTGAAGAGGCACCCCTTGCCTTCCATCACCGGCTTGCCCGCCAGCGGGCCGATGTCGCCTAAGCCGAGCACGGCGGTGCCGTTGGTGATTACGCCGACCAGATTGCCGCGCGAGGTGAAGTCCGCCGCCAGCGTCGGGTCTGCCTGAATGTCCAGGCACGGGTAGGCCACGCCGGGCGAATAGGCCAGCGACAGATCGCGTTGGTTGAGCAGCGGCTTGGTCGGCGCTACCGCGATCTTGCCGCGCACCGGTGTGCGGTGGTATTCGCGCGCGGCGTCGCGCAACGCGGTCTCGGCGGGGGAGAGGGTTTTGTCGGACATGGTGGTCTGGTGTTGGTGTACCAAGAGATGGATCTGAATCCGTGACCTCAAGAAGGAAAGGCTTTACCCGCAAGGGGATGTGTTTTCCCTCTTCAACTCACGGATTCAGGATGGAATTATGAGTAGGGCGGCTTAACAAGCGCTGTGAGCGCGGTGGGAGCAAACATGGCGAGCCGCTTTGTTTAACCTAGAAACCGTAGTTGGACGCGCCTGAGCTTAGTCGTCATCGGGTGGGCTGGCAAGGCGCGAGGACGCCGCTTCAGCTACTGCCTGCAAGGACGAGCAACGCGGCCAGTGCGCCAGAAGCCCCAAGTTTTGGCGGCCTGATCGGGTGCGTAGCGCGCTCACCTAAAAGGTGACGGTCATCGAAGCCACGAAGGCCAACATTCATGCGAGTTTCCTGAAGATAACAAGCCAAGCGGTCAACTGCGGTTTCTAGGTTTAGCCGCTTCGCCGCTTGGGAAGTCGGGAGTTTTGGGTGTCTCAGGCTTCACGCGAACTACTGCCTTGTGTCGTTGGCGCGCCGCTATATCTGCATGAACTTTCCGCTTGTGCGCCACGGCACCTCAAGAGTTACGCGTTCAATAGCACACGCTTGTTCCACGATGCGGGGCCACCAATGGATAAATTGAGCAGTCAACTCCCAGTATGGCTTATTTGTCCATGATTTTTGCAAAACGAAGACCGATAGCCCATACTGCCTGATCGCTTTGCGTTCCGCGCCATTGCGCTTGCGAAAGCTGTCGCGAGAAATAACAGTCCACTGGCCTTGGGTTCCAAGAGTGGGAATCCACTCAAGGTCATCGGTGTTGCCTTTGAACTTATCTCGTATGTGAACGACCTCCTGCACCCGGCCTGACGCGAATGGCGCCTGGCGGCTTAAGGCAGCGATGCCATCAACCCAAGAATGGGGGGGCATGTTGTTGTCGAAAAAGAAATTCAATGGGGCGGGTGTTCCAAGGATTGCTCAAAGCGAATCGCGGCGCTGACCAATTTCGATGACACGTCATAGACGCGGGCCGTGATTGTCAGCGCGCCAGTGTCTTCTCCTTCAGCGACATACGATGAATAGAGAACGTTGGTTGGCGTGCCTGTGTCCTCAATGATGGGCGCGCCAAACTGTCGTGCGGGATCGATGACGACAGGCGAGCGTCCTTTTCCGGTTGCGTCGGGATACCACTTGCGGGCTTTTGCACCTAACTCGTCATAGACGATACCGGCGTACAGCGACGGCTTGATGATGGCCTTGAAGACGGATTGCCTGCTCTTGAGATCAACCAGCGAGTTTTCCAGTGCCTCTTCTTCGAGAGCTTCGGCATAGATGGTCTTGCCGTCTGTCTGGAAACGCTTGAGCGTCATCGGGTGCGAAACGCCAAACAGGGTTTTTGCATTCTCCAGGCATCTGCGAATAACCCGAGTCGAAACACCATGTCTGATGAACTCCTGAACAAAGCGTAGCTCCAGCAAATCCCGAAAACCGATCACGTTTTCATCGAAGTCTTCATCTGCAAGCTCAGGCGTCCATAGTGGGGCCATGTCGGTCCGGGTTGTGGCGTCGCCCGGCAACTTGCGGTAGTGATAGCCGAATAGCCAGCGGCGGATATTTTGGCCAGGTACGCCAATGAGGCGCGAGGCTTCCGGGATGGAGTAGATGCCGATTCCGAGAGACATGCTGAGATCGGTTGCAAGGACGGTGGACAAGCCGCTCACAATTCGTGAACGTACCAGCAACTGTAGCGGTTTTAACGGCGTTTTGCTGCTCGGTCCCAGGAATTTTGGAGCTAAGCAGCCAATGCCTGCAAGGACGAGCAACGTCGCCAGCGCGCCCGAGGGCGGCCTTGATCGGGTGTGTAACGCGCTCACCCATAAGCTGAAGGTGATCGAAGTTCCAGAAAGTCAGCGTCCGTGTGACTTTCCTGAGGATAACAAGCGGCGGGCTGCGGTTTCCAGGTTTAAGCCGTCGTTGCCGCGAAGACAGTTCTTTCTGTCGGGCAATGTCACCCCAAGGCCCGTATCACCTCGGGCGGCGCCTGCACCAACTCGATCAGCACACCTTCGCCAGCGAGCGGAAATTCTTCGCTGGCCTTGGGATGCAAAAAAGTAATGTCATGACCTGCCGCGCCTTTGCGGATGCCCCCAGGCGCGAAGCGTACCCCCTGCGCGGTCAGCCACTCGACGGCCTTGGGCAGGTCGTCGATCCACAGGCCGATGTGATTGAGCGGCGTGGTATGCACGGCGGGTTTTTTGTCGGCATCGAGCGGCTGCATCAGATCCACCTCGACTTTGTACGGCCCACTGCCCATGACGCAAATATCCTCGTCCACGTTTTCGCGTTCACTGCGGAAGGTGCCGGTTTTTTGCAGCCCCAGCATATCGACCCACAACTTTTGCAGCCGTAGCTTATCGACGCCGCCGATGGCGACTTGCTGGATGCCCAAGACTTTGAACGGACGGGTCATGACGAGAACTCCAAGGCAGGGGGGGTAAAGATTGAGCTTGTTTGAGCAATAGAGACAGGCTTAGAACGTGTTCACGATCCCGGCGCGGGCTTAGCGGGCGCGGGCTTAGGACGCTCTGCGGCGCAAGCAATCCTTGCCAATGACACGGGCCATTGGCTGCGGATTGCGCCTTGCAGCCCAT
>JAITMV010000184.1 GCA_031277295.1 Burkholderiaceae bacterium
CCGTTTCGTGGCACAGGGTTGAAGTCAGCCGCCCTCCCTTTTCTTGACGGGACGGCGGCCTCGAAACCAGCCGCATTCACGCAAGCTTTGGTTTACTCACTTATACCCGCATTCGTGCCTCAAATCCGCCATTCATTTGTAAGCAATTGCTTCGTAGCATATCCGCTCTGGATAGCTGGTTCATAGGCTCTGCAATGACACCGTAGCTGCCCCCCACTGGACACACCACCCACGCATCTCAGCCTAACCTACTGGGTTCCAGCCTGTTTGTTGCGCCCTCAGCCCCCATTCCTGCCTTCCCCAAAAGATACGAGGAGAAAACCGGCTACGCGCTTACCGCCGGGCCGACACGACGATGCCTGCCACGATGAGGGCAAATGCTGTGGCGTGGTACAACTGGGGCGCTTGGCCTAGCAGCAGCGTTGATAGCAGTGCCGCGCCTACTGGCGTCAAATTGGAAAAGAATCCTGCCAGCGCCGGTCCCGCGCGCTGCACGCCCAGCCCCCAGCAGCGATAGGCCAGCACTGCCGGGCCGATGGCCACGAACAGTAGCGCCGCGGCCAGCGGCCAGCCCCAGACGATGCGCGCATCGGTGAGCGCCCATTCGCCTGCGGTCATCAGGCCCGACCAGCCTAGGCCGAAGACGATTTGCGCCAGTAAAAAGGCGGCCCAGTCGGCGCGGATCGGCTCTGGCTCGTCTGGCCGCGCCAGCAGCCATGAGTACAGCGCCCACGAGAAGGTCGCTGCCAGCATGTATACGTCGCCCGGCACCAGCCGCAGGCGTGCCAGTTGCGTCCAGTCACCGCGTGCCAGCACCACCGCCACACCTGCCATTGATAGCAGCGCGCCGATCAGTTGCGCGCGCGTTACAGGGGTCGCGAATCCCACGCGCCCGATGAGCAGCATCCACAGCGGCAGGCTTGAGGCCACCAGCGTCACGTTCAACGGCGTGGAGGTGTGTAGCGCCATGTATTGCAGCGCGTTATACAAGCCTACGCCCAACAACCCCAGCACCGCAAAACGCCGCCAGTGCGTCCACAGGCCGCTGCCTGGGGCCAGCACCCAGCGCGCCAGCGGCAGCAAAATGACCAGGGCCAGTACCCAGCGTAGAAAGTTCAGCGTGATGGGCGGCACCAGGTTCACCACCATCCGCCCGACGACGGCGTTGCCGGCCCACAGCAGGGGCGCGAGGGTGAGCATGGCGATGGTGGAAGGCGTCAGGCGCTGGGTCATGGGCGGTTAGCCGTGCCGTCGCCCGCTCCAAGCAAGCGCGCGGCATGGACTGCGGCCTGGACGCGGGAGTTGAGGTTGAGTTTGCGCAGAATGTGCTGGACGTGGATTTTCACCGTTGCTTCGGCGATGGACAAGTTCCGCGCGATTTCCTTGTTGCTGGCGCCGCGCGCGATTTCGGTCAGGATTTGCAGCTCGCGCGGCGACAGTGAATCGATGGGGTCGCTTGGCGCGGATGGCGCGGCGCTACGCCGGTGCAGCGTTTGATAGGCGGTGACCAGCTTGCCGGCCATTTCCGGGCTGATGGATGATTCGCCCTGGTGTACCCGGATGATCGATTCGGCCAGCGCGTCAGTGTCCACCGTTTTCAGCAGATAGCCGCTGGCGCCGCGCATCAGCGCGTTGGCCAAGTCCTGGGCGTCTTCGCTGACGGTAAGCATGAGCACGCGCGCGTTGGGCGCGGCCTCGCGCAGGCCGGCCAGCGCGTCTACGCCGGTGACGCCCGGCAGGTGGTTGTCCAGCAGGATCACGTCTGGTTGCAGCCGTAGCGCGGCGCGCTGCGCTTCGCCGGCGTCGCCGGCTTCGCCGACCACTGTCATCCGGGCTTCGGAGGCGAGCAGCGCAATCAGGCCGCGGCGAAACAGCGTGTGGTCATCGACCACGAGGATGCGGATGGGCGCGGGGGTGGCGGTCATGCGGCAAGCGCTTGTTTCTCGGGCGGCGGCAGCGTCATCACGACGCGGGTGCCGGCGCCGGGCGCGGAGAGTATTTCTACCACGGCGCCCACGCGCTGCGCACGCTCGCACATGATGCGCAGCCCGACGTGAAGGCCGTCGGCGGCGTCGGCCGCGGGCGGGGTGAATCCGCGGCCGTCGTCGCGCACTTCGACGCGCCAGGGCGGTGTCCGGCGCACGTTCACCCAGACGCGGCTGGCGCCCGAATGCTTGCGCACGTTGGACAGCGCTTCTTGCACCACGTGCAGGATTTGCACCTGCACGTCGGCGTCTGGCGGCAGGCCTTCGCCGTCGATAGACAGATGCGTGAGGAGTCCGCTTTGGTGTTGAAACTTTTGCAGCGTGGTCTGGAGCGCGGGCACGATGTCCTCGGCATTGGCGCGGGTGCGAAAGTGCACCAGCAGCTCGCGCACGTCCGATAGGCTGCCGTTGATGCCTTCATCAAGTTCGGCCAGCGTCTTGTCGATGCTGACGGCGTCGCCGCGCCGCAATGCGCCGCGCAGCAGGCTGAGCTGGATTTTCTGGAAAGCGAGGCTTTGCGCGATAGAGTCGTGCAACTGGCGAGCAATCAGGCCGCGCTCCTCAGCGACGGCGGATTCGCGTTCGATTGCGGCGGCGCGCAGGCCTTCGATGGCGCCCGCGAGATGGCTGGCCAGCGCTTCGAGCAATGCCCGGTCGTCATCCGACAGGGTCACGGGGGTGCGGTAAAACAGGTTGAGTTCACCGATCAGGCGCTCCTGAAGCCGGATCGGCACACTGAGCACCGAGACGTAGCCGGCGCGCTCGCAATGACCGGGCCGGCGCGCGGGCGGTTGTGAAACGATTGCGATCACCTGGGCGTGGGCTTGCGCCCGATCCTGGCCGCAAAAGCAATTGTCGGTGGGAATGCAGTATTCGGCCTCGGCCAACGACGGCGGCAGTCCGTCGGAGGCCAGCAGGATGTAGTGCTGGTTCGATTCGTCCGACCAGCGGATGGCCGAGGCATCAGCCATCGCCACGCGGCGAAACTGTTGCGCGAAGCCCTGCGCCAGGTGGTCAACCGTCGTCGCGCGGGTGACGAAATTGGCCGCTTCGTAGAGCGCCGCCAAGCGGGCGTGTTCGGTTTCGAGCCGCAGTGTTTTTTCTCTGACCTTGGATTCGAGCCCCTGGTAAAGACTTTGCAGGGTCTCCGCCATGCGGTTGAAGCCTTCGGCCAAAGCGTCGAATTCGTCGTTGGAGCGCTCCGTGATCCGTGCCGAAAGATCGCCTTCGCGGATGCGTGTCAGCCCGGCTTGCAGCCCCGCCAGCGGGTTGAAGATGAACAGGTAGGACGAGTAAAGCATGGCCACCGCGCTGGCCAGCATCAGCCCGATCAGGGCAAACTGCACCAGGTTGAGCAGGGTGGTCAGCCGCGCGAGATGACGCTCGATCTCCAGCACGAACAGGTCGATGCGCGCGACCAGCGTTTCGGCTTGCCGCGCGACCTCGGCGGCTGGCGCAGCCGGCGCTTGGGTCCAGCGCGGGCGCAGCGCGTTCCAGCCGGCGCCCACGTCGGCGAAGGCGGCACGCGAGCGCGCCTCGAACGGCACGAACAGCGGACGCGACGGATCACCGGCGGCCAGCAGCGCGATGCTTTGATCGAACTCATCGGCAAGCGCGGCGGCGCGCGCGACATCTCCCAGGCTGATCGTCTGCGCCAGCCGCCAAGTCTGCATCCGCATGCGTCCGGCTTCGTTGATGGCCGCCGCGCCGCCTTCGAGTTGCCAGGACAGCCACAGCGTCAGGCCAATCGCCGCCAGCCCCACGAGCAGCAACGCGCCGCCGACAGCGCCAAGCTTGCCTGCGAGCGTCCGGTTTTTGTGAACCATGGGAGGATGATAGACAGTTGCTTGCCAATCAGCCGTAGGGCGGGGTTCACCCCGCCATTGCGCGGCTTGACGACATCGGGAGATGGCGGGGTGAACCCCGCCCTACGCATCTTTTCTTTCGCCGGCTGCTGCCACATTCTGACAGTCATGCGGCCGGATGAACTCCGCGTTGCCCCAGTCAGCGGGCAAGTCGCCGCGACGCACGTAACGATGAAACGACGAATGCGGCCAATCTGCCGTCCGCGTCACATGACCATGCTTGACCGGATTGAAATGGATGTAATTCACATGCGTCGCGAAGTCGTCCTCGTCCCGAATCAGGTGTTCCCAATACCGGCGCTGCCAGATGCCACGCTCTCCCTTGGCCATGTGCCGTTCGGAGCGGTATTCTCCAGCGGGTGTTGCGCGCGAAAACAGCGCCTTGATGCTGCTCCAGCGCGTCGCATTGTCGGAGTCACCCGGCGGCAGCCGCCACAGGCAATGCAGATGGTCGGGCAGCACCACTATCGCCAGCGTGTCAAAGGGACGTTTGGCATGGGTTTGACGGAAGGCGTCACGCAAGGCATTGATGTGTTCGACCAGCAAGCGCCGATCCCGCCGCAACAGATTAACGGTGAAGAAATATGTGCCTCCCGGCACCCATGCGCGGCGATAGTTGGACATGAACGGCAGCTTGCCACAAAAATCCGTAGGGCTGGGTTCACCCCGCCCTACGCTTGCTAAACGCCGAACGCCAAACGGGGACCCAGTTTCACCTCAAAAGCGGCAGCGTCACGTCACGGCCTTCGCGTGCTGAGCGCAGGATGGCCAGGCAGACCTCCAGCGTCGATCTGGCCCAGGCGCCGTCGTGCAGCGGCGCGGCGCCATCAGCGACGGCGGCGTACAACTCGTCGATGACCTCGTAACGCGGCAACGGCGGCGCGGGCAAGACGATGCGCTCGCGCCGGTCGTCGGCATAGACCCAAACGGCGTCAGGCATGGCGCGAAAGTCGGCGTGCTCGCACGAGACGATAACCGGGCCAAAGTGCTGGTGCCGGGGTGGATTGGCGTGATGGGCGGCCACGTAAGCCGCGCCGCCGTAAGTGCCAGCGGCCTTGAGCCTGGCCTCTTGCGCGGCGCTGGGAATCGAAGCCAAACGGCGCCGCGCCGCGCCATAGTCGGCGGAATTTTTTGGCGCGCCCATTTCACCGCTCCAATCGCACCATTCGTCAGAGTCGAAGTGGCCATAGCCGCTGTAGGTCAGGCTGGCAAAGGCGCCGCCGTCAAACCACATCAGCAGCGCATAAGCGCCCTCGGTGGGCCGCTTGGCATCCCACGCGCCGGTGGCGGCGCGCACGCGGTTGACCGGTGCGCCGGCCAGCAGGCGGACGATATCGACCTGGTGCGCGGCCTGGCTGAAAACCACGCCGCCGCCTTCTTGCGTCACCAGTTCTTCGGGGCGGCGCGGGCGGTATAAAAAGTCGGTGTAGTTCAGCGCGTGAATCATGCGCACCGCGCCGTAATGTCCCTCATCGACGATGGCGCGCAGCTTGCGGTATGGAGCGTCGAAACTGTGGCAGTGCCCGACGATGAGCTTGACGCCGGCTTCTTGGCAGGCGGCGATCATCGCGTCACAGTCGGCAAGCGCGAGCGCCATCGGTTTTTCGACCAGCACGTGCTTGCCGCACCGGGCCGCGACGCGGGTTTGCTCGGCGTGAAACTGGTGCGGGCTGGCGATGTAAATGACGTCGACGTCAGGCCGCGCGGCCAGTTGTTCGATGCTCTCGAAAGCCGGCGCGTCAAAGTCGGCCTGGAACTGCGCCCGCGCCGCCTCGCGCGGATCACAGGCGGCAACCAGACGAATGCGCTGATCTTGCACGAAGGTCGGCAGCATCAGGCTGAACGCCCGGCCCAGACCGGCGACGCCCAGGCGCAGCGGCGCGCTCACAAATCGAGCACCAAACGCTCGGACTTGGCGCGCGAGACGCAAATCATGATCTGCGCGTCCTTCTCGTCATCGAGCAACACCATGTCG
>JAITMV010000259.1 GCA_031277295.1 Burkholderiaceae bacterium
AGGGGCGCTACCGTGAAAACCACCATCGAACTGTCCGACGCCTTGCACGCACAGGCGCGGCGCTATGCCGGCGCGCACCGCATGACGATGAAGGCGCTGATCGAGCAAGGGCTGCGCAAAGTCATGGCGGAGAAAAAGACCGAGCCTAAGTTCAAGCTGCGCGATGGCAGCTTCAAAGGCGGCAGCGGCATGACGCCTGAATACCAGAATTCGACTTGGGAAGAAAAGCTTGGGATGATCTACGAAGGCCGCACGTGATCGCGCTGGATACCAACCTGCTGGTATATGCGCACCGTGCTGAAAACCCTTTCCATACCGCCGCAATAAAACTCGTCAACGAACTGGCCGAAAGCAAGACCGCGTGGGCCATCCCCTGGCCGTGCCTGCACGAGTTTTACGGCGTCATCACGAACCCGCGCATCCATGCCGTGCCAACCCCGATTGAGGTGGCCATCAAGCAGATTGAAATCTGGCTGGAATCGCCCACGCTGCAACTGCTGTCCGAAACCCCCGAGCACTGGCCGTACCTGCGCCAGTTGATCGCCAAGGCCAAGCTGAAAGGCCCGATGGTTCACGACGCCCGCATCGCCGCGCTGTGTCTGGCCCACGGCGTGCGCGAGTTGTGGAGCGCGGACCGCGATTTCAGCCGCTTTTCCGGTCTGCGTGTGCGCAATCCTCTGAGAGCCTGTGAATAAATTCATCACGCCCGCTCATGCCGCCAAAACGCGCCCGCTCGTCGTTGCAAATGCTCGCCATAACACGAGCTATGTCTGCGCTTTGCGCCTAGATCGGGCACGTTCTGGCGACCTGCTCGGACGCGCTGAATTCATTCATAGGCTCTGACGTGACAACCGACCGCCGCGCCCTTGGTCGGCGCGAAGCCAACGCCTTGCCTGAACAGTCCGCGCCGCTACGCATCGAGTTTCCCGCCAGCCTGCCCGTCTCGGCGCGCAAAGACGAGATCATGGCCGCGCTGCAACGCCATCAGGTGATCGTGGTCTGCGGCGAAACCGGATCGGGCAAAACCACGCAACTGCCCAAGATCGCGTTGGCACTCGGACGGGGTGGAGGGCGCGGGCGCGCCCATGCACACCCTGGCCAAAAGGGCAAGCTGATCGGCCACACCCAGCCGCGCCGCATCGCCGCCACCAGCGTCGCCAAGCGCATCGCCGAGGAGTTGCACACGCCGCTGGGCGAGGTGGCGGGCTACAAGGTGCGCTTCAACGACCGGCTGAGCGACAGCGCGTCGATCAAGCTGATGACCGACGGCATTCTGCTGGCCGAGACGCAGACCGATCCGCTGCTAAAAGCCTACGACACGCTCATCATCGACGAGGCGCACGAGCGCAGCCTGAACATCGACTTTCTGCTCGGCTACTTGAAGCAAATTCTGCCGCGCCGGCCTGATCTGAAAGTGATCGTGACCTCGGCCACCATCGACGCGGATCGCTTTGCCAGGCACTTTGCTTCAAAGCAAGGCCCGGCCCCCGTGATTCAAGTCTCGGGCCGGCTGTACCCGGTCGAGCAGCGCTGGCGGCCGTTCGAAGAATCGAAGGACTATGGCTTGGAGCAGGCCATCGTCGACGCGGTGGACGAACTGTGGCGCGGCGGCGCAGGCGGCGGCGACATCCTGGTGTTTCTGCCCGGCGAGCGCGAAATCCGTGAGGCCGCCGATCATCTGCGCCAGCACTTGGCGCGCAGCCCGGTGCTGCGCGAGGCCGAGGTACTGCCGCTGTTCGCGCGCCTGTCGCAAGCCGAACAAGAGCGGGTGTTTGAGCCGCATGGCCGCCGCCGCATCGTGTTGGCCACCAATGTGGCCGAAACCTCGCTCACCGTGCCGGGGATACGGTACGTGATCGATCCCGGAACGGCGCGCGTCAAGCGCTACAGTTATCGCAGCAAAGTAGAGCAGTTGCAGATCGAGCCGGTCAGCCAGGCGGCGGCCAACCAGCGCGCCGGGCGCTGCGGCCGGGTGGCCGACGGCATCTGCATCCGCCTGTATGACGAGCAGGACTTCGCTGGCCGGCCACGCTTTACCGACCCCGAAATCCTGCGCTCGTCGCTGGCCGGCGTGATTCTGCGCATGAAAAGTCTGCGCCTGCTGGGGCAGGGCGGGCGGGTGGAGGACTTTCCGTTTCTTGATCTGCCCTCGGGCCGGGCGATTGCCGATGGGATGCAACTGCTGGCCGAACTGGGCGCGGTTGATGACGCGGGCGAACTCACGCCGCTGGGACGCGATCTGGCGCGGCTGCCGCTGGACCCGCGCGTGGGCCGGATGCTGATCGAGGCGCGCCAGCGCGGCGCGGTCGATGAGGTGCTGGTGATCGCCGCCGCCCTATCGGTGCAAGACGTGCGCGACCGCCCGCTGGACAGCCAGGCGCAGGCCGATCAGGCGCACGCCAAGTTTGACGACGACAAGAGCGAATTCAGCGGCTATCTCAAGCTGTGGCAATGGCTGCACGACGCGCGCGGCGGCGAGCGCGTGCCCCTCACCAGGGCGCAAATGCGCGAGCGGCAGACCAAAGAGCAGGGCGCCACCGCGGGGCCGCGCAACGTGGCGGCGCTGCCGGTGGCCCAACGCGCGGCGCAGGCATTGGCGCAGGCGCGACAGGCGCTGGCGAATCAGAGTCCGGCCTCTCAGCAAGCCAAAGCCAAGCCCGAGGGCCATTGGGCATCCCCTTCACAACCCGCCGCCACCCACAAACTCAGCAACCGCCAGTACGAACAGTTGCTGCGCCAGAACTTCATCAACGTGCGCCGGGTGCGCGAGTGGCGAGACATTCACACGCAGTTGCGCACGGTGGCGGCGGAACAGCACTGGCAGCCATCAGCCCGCCCCGCCACTTACGAGGCACTGCATAAATCATTGCTGGCCGGGCTGCTGGGTAACGTCGGCTGCAAAATCGAAGCGGAAGCAGGCGACAAATCAGCCGAATACCTGGGCGCGCGCGGCATCAAATTCTTCCGTCACCCCGGCGCGCATTTGTCCAAACGGCCAGGACGGTGGATCGTCTGCGCTGAACTGGTCGAAACCACGCGCTTGTTCGGGCGCGGCATTGCCATGATCGAACCGCAGTGGCTCGAAGAAGTGGCCGGTCATCTGCTGAAAAAACAGGTGCTCGACCCGCACTGGGAAAAAAAGGCCGGCGAAGTGATTGCCCTGGAGCGCGCCACGCTCTACGGCCTGCCGGTCTATACCGGGCGGCGCACGCGCTATGCCCTGACCGACCCGGCTGGCGCGCGCGAATTGATGATCCGCGAGGCGCTGGTCGCCGACGACTGGCCCGAAGACTGGGCGCGCGCGCTGCCGTTTTTACCCGCCAACCGCAAGCTGATCGATCAGATCGAGGCCATCGAGCACAAGTCGCGGCGGCAGGACGTGCTGGTCGATGACGAGTTGATCTACGCCTTCTACGACCGGCAGACCCCTGAGCACGTCACCAATGGCCGCGAGTTGCAGGCGTGGTACCGCGACGCGGCGCGCGCCGATCCGAAGCTGCTGCACCTCACGCGCGATGAACTGATGCGGCACGAGGCGGCAGGCATCACCACCGCCGCTTTCCCGCGCGTGGTGCGGCTGGGCGGCGTCGATTGCAGCGCCAGCTACCTGCACGCGCCGGGCGACGCGCGCGACGGCCTGACGGTCACGGTGCCGCTGTTCGCGCTCAACCAGGTCAGCGAAGAGCGCGTCGAATGGCTGGTGCCCGGCATGTTGAAAGAAAAAATCCAGGCGCTGCTCAAAAGCCTGCCGCAAAAGCCGCGCAGCCGCTACGTGCCGCTGCCCGACAGCGCGGCGCGGCTGGCGCGGGAGTTGTCGGCGCCGGAGGTTTTCGGCGCCGGTAGCCTGACCGACGTGCTGCTGGCGCGCGCCCGCGCCGAAACCGGGCTGGACGTGAAGCGCACCGACTTCAAGCTCGACATGGTGCCCGTGCACCTGTTCATGGCCTTGCGCGTGGTCGATGAGCATGGCCGCCAGTTGGGCGCGGGGCGCAACCTGGCCGCGCTCAAGGCCGAATGGGGGCCACAGGCGCGCGGCGCGTTTCAGGCCCTGGCCGGTTTGCAAACCGCCAAGGCTCATGACGGCATGACGCCGGCTCGCGCCGGGCATGACGAAATGACGCCATTGCCCGATCAACGTCATGCGCCGACAGGTGCGTCATCAACAGCGGCAACCGGCAGGGTCATTCCGTCCTCATTGGCCGAGGACATCCGCCACACCCAATGGGACTTCGGCGAACTGCCCGAACTGCTCGAAATCCGCCGCAAGGGGCAGACGCTGATCGGCTTTCCCGCGCTGGTCGATGACGGCGACGCGGTACGCATCGAAGTATTCGACGAGCCCGACATGGCCGCCGCCCGTCACCGCACCGGTCTGCGCCGCCTGTTCGCCTTGCAAATCAGGGACGCCCTCAAACATCTCGAAAAGAACATCCCCGATCTACAAAAAATGGCCGTCGCCTACATGCCGCTAGGCACGGCGGAAGAACTACGCCAACAAATCATCGACCTGGCCATGGAGCGCGCCTTCCTGCAAGAGCCACCGCCGCAAGACGCCGCCGCCTTTGCCGCGCGGGTACAAGAAGGGCGCGCGCGCCTGACCTTGATCGCGCAGGACATCGCGCGCCTGGCGCACGCCATCCTGAGCGAATACGCCGCCACGCAGCGCAAACTCAAAGACACCAAGGGCCACGCTGAAAACCTGCAAGACGCCCAGCAACAGTTGCAACGCCTGCTCGGCAAGCGGTTCTTGATCGATACGCCGTGGCCCGCCTTGCAACACTTCGCGCGCTACCTGAAAGCGATCCAACTGCGCCTGGACAAACTGCGCACCGACCCCGCCCGCGACACCGCCCGCATGGCCGACGCGCGCGCGCAAGATCAACGTTACTGGCGCCTGGTCGCCGAGCGCAAGGGCCAGCAGGACGCGCGCATGCAAGACATGCGCTGGTTATTGGAAGAACTGCGCGTCAGCCTGTTCGCGCAAGAGTTGCGCACGCCGCAGCCAGTCAGCATCAAGCGGCTAGACAAGACCTGGGAGCAGTTGGCGCGGTGAACGTGTAACGCGGACTCGCTCACGTCTACGTCTTTCATGGACCAGCGCGACAAGCGCGCCACTTGTCAAGCGTCCTGCCCCAACGCCCACCAGGACAAAAACTGTTCAGGCAAATACACCGGCAAGCGTGAAGCGCGGAATCCTGATAAGTCGCGTGAAATGATCGCCTTGCACCCGCTGGCTTGGGCGGCGGCGTGTTGTACGGCATCTTCATAATCGCCGAATCCCGCCGCCAGCGCGTCTTGCAACACCGCGCCATCGACCGGCGCCACATCGAAGGTTTGCAGCAACCGCGTGATTTGTGACTGCGTCGCGGCCTGTCCCACGGCCTTGGCCACGAGGTACTCCACGGTGGTGAATGTGGTGGCGCAAAGCAAACCCCGCAGCGCCTTCTGGTCGGCCAGGGACGCCACCTGCGCCGATGCCGAAAAATGCGCCGGACGCTTCAACAGCACGTCCAGCACGACATTGACATCGAACAGCACCCTGTGCGGCGCGGGCTTCAACGCGAGGCACTCCCCAGGTATTTTTCCTCACGATGACGCCGGTAGTCATCAATGGCGGCCTGGGCGCTTGGAAACGCGCCTTTCAGCACACCCAGCATGGAGCGAACCCTCGGCGTCAATTCGACTTCAACGACACCCTCAGGCGTCTTCGCCAAGTCGTTGTCCGGCAGCAAGGCGAAATAGTCCTCCACCAGCCTGGAAACAGATTTACCTGTCAAGGCGGCATAACGCTTGGCGCGCTCGATGCGCCCTTCATCCAACCGCAGGGTGAGTTTGGCGTTCATGTGCTCTGTCCACGTGACGTACAAAAACGATCTTAATTGTGCGTCATACCTATTTCGTCAACGTTCACCCGTTTCACCGAAACCCTTGCATCGGCGCATTCTCGATGCGTGGGGTTTCTTTACCTCGCGGCAAGGGTGCTGGATCAATCAAGGGCAATTCGTGGGCAACGTCGTGCGGTGCATCGGCAGATCCGACATCGCAAACGCCGCGTTGGCCGGTGACGGTATGCGCAGGTGATAGCAACCCAAAGAAGTCGTCACGCGGGCGTTGATTGATCCATCGTTGCCCCGGCTTTCGGTTGCCGTGGTGCCGCTCCCGCTCACACCTGTGGGGGATGATCGATCCAAACCCAGTCGTTGCTGGGCCTGGTGCGCGATGCTGGGCGGCGGATTGAACTTGGGCGGCAGCGCCAAGTCAACCTGATTTCCCACCCCACCGCCACCAGCTTGAAAACCGCTTGATGTGGTCGATCCATCACCCGCATCGGTTTGCATCGACGAGGCGTCGGCGGCCTCTGAAGGCATGGGTTGCTCGGGCGCGGCCACCGGTTCAGGCGCTGCCGTGCGCCGTCGCGGGGTCGCTGTGATCGATGGGGAATCGGCGCGCGCACGCCTGGCTGGTGTTGTAATCGGCGCGGCGGGCTGCACTTGATCGGCGACGACTGGCGGTGGCTCAACCCTTGGTGGCGGCGCGGGCATGGCCACGCGGCCCAACAGAATTGACGGCGGCGCTTTGTGTGCAGGCGCGTGCCGGAGCAAATGCGCCCGCAGCCAACTCAACACCCCCAGATGCGCCAGCAGTACCCCGCCGATGAGCATGAAACGCCATGCATATTCCCGCCTCATTCTCGGGCCACCCACCGGCGCCTGCGCATCGGCGCATTCCCGATCACACGGTCGTCAGCCTCGGGCGCGATGGCGTTCGTGGCCTCGTCGTGCGTCAACCACGGCGTCGCCTTGATGTCCGGCGTGGCCGAAAGCGCCTTGCTGCGCCACTGCCGGCGGGCAGGCGGGTTGTCGTCAATGATTGCCACTTCTTCGTACATCGCGCGCATCGTACAGCGGCGCTTCGTACAACGGTACCATTGCGCCCCGTCTTCGGCGTTTTATCCAAAGGAGCAAAGATGCGTTTGCGCTTATGGCTGCTGGCCTTGCTTGCGGCATTCACCTTATCCGGCTGCGGCTACAACACCTTCCAGACCGCTGATGAACAGACCAAGGCGTCCTGGGCCGAGGTAGTCAACCAATACAAGCGGCGCGCCGATCTCATACCGAACCTCGTCAACACGGTGAAAGCCTATGCCGAGCACGAACAACAGGTTCTGCTTGGCGTCACCAATGCGCGGGCCAAGGTCGGCTCCATTCAGGCCAGCCCGGAGTTGGTCAACAACCCCGAGGCGTTCGAGAAGTTCATGGCGGCGCAGCAAGAAATGTCGTCCGCGCTGGCGCGCCTGCTGGTGGTGTCGGAGAACTATCCGCAACTCAAGGCCGATCAGAACTTCCGCGACTTGCAAGCGCAGCTTGAAGGCACCGAAAACCGCATCACGGTCGCGCGCCAGCGCTATATCGATGCAGTGCGGGCGTACAACGTGGCGGTGCGCTCTTTCCCAAGCAATCTGACGGCGATGATATTCGGCTACAAGGTCAAACCGTCGTTCACGGTCGAGGACGAAAAAGCGATTGCCGAGCCGCCCAAGGTTGATTTCGGCGGCGGTGTTCCCGCGTCAGCGGCGCGGTAAATGCTGGTGCGGCCTGGGTGCGGTGGCTTGGCGGGCTTGAAGGCCTGGTTCGGCGCGACGGGTGTGCGCAGCACCTGTTTCGCGGCTTGGCTGGCGCGCCTGCTCCTCGTGGCGGCGGCGGTTTGTTGGGCGGTGTTCGCCGTCGCGCAGGCGCCGGTGCCGGCGCTGACCGCGCGCGTAACCGACCTCACCGCGACGCTCAGCGCGCAGCAGCGCCAGGCGCTTGAAACCCGGCTGGCCGAATTCGAGCAAAGCAAAGGCGCGCAGATTGCCGTGCTGCTGGTTCCGACCACCCGGCCCGAAACCATTGAACAGTATGCGCGGCGCGTCCTCGACCAATGGGAGCTTGGTCGCAAGGGCGTTGATGACGGCGCGCTGCTGCTGGTGTCGATGAACGACCGCGAGTTGCGCATTGAAGTCCAGTACGGCCTCGAAGGCGTGCTGCCCGACGCCATCGCTAAACGCATCATCGACGAAATCGTCGCGCCACGCTTCAAGCAGCAGGACTTCTATGGCGGCATCTCCGCCGGCATCGAACGCATGATCGGCGTCGTGGACGGTGAGGCGCTGCCGGCGCCAGCGGCGCCGGGTGGCCGTCATCGGCAGGCCGGCGGCGTACCGACGGATTCGCTCATTCCGCTGGGATTCGTGCTGGTGTTCGGGGTTGGGGCGTTTCTGCGCTCGCTATTTGGCCGTTTTCCGGGTGCGTTAGTCACGGCTGGAATCGGCGGCATTGCGGCATGGTTTATCGCCGGCTCAATCATCGGCGCGGTCATTGTCGCGCTGCTGGTGTTCGTGCTCACGGGTGTCATCGGGCTTGGCGGCATGAATGCGATGCGCGGCGGTTGGCCTGGTGGTTCCTGGGGTGGCGGGGGGGGCTGGTCGGGCGGTGGCGGCTGGTCCGGTGGCGGTGGTTTGGGCGGCGGCGGCGGCGCTTCGGGACGTTGGTGAACATGCAGTTGTTGCGCGCCCTCAAACATCTATGCACGCCCGGATTCGTGGCGCTAAAACCCTTTCCCGCGCCGGTGCTGGATAAGATCGAACAGGCGATTCGTGAATCGGAAAAAACCCATGCTGGCGAGCTGCGCCTTGCCTTCGAAGGCGGCATGGAACCCATCGACGTGCTGCGCGGCATGAGTGCGCGCGAGCGCGCCTTGCAGTTGTTTTCCCACCTTTGTGTGTGGGACACGGAGGGCAACAGCGGGGTACTGGTCTATTTGCAACTCGTCGATACCCGCATCGAAATCGTTGCTGATCGTGGGATCAATCGTCGGGTCGAACAAAGTGAGTGGGACGCGATCTGCCGACGCATGGAAACAGCCTTTCGCGCTGGAGACTTCGAGGCCGGCGTGTTAACAGCCATCGACGACATCACGCGCCTGCTCAGCATGCATTTTCCGCCCTGCGCGGGCAATCCAGATGAATTGCCAGATCGGCCGCTGGTCATCATCTGAAGACGGCAAGAGCGGCGAGCGCGTAGCGCGACCATCCAAAAGGTGAAGGCCACCGAAGCCCTGAAACCTGAATCCGTGACCCAAAAAGTTTCTTAGACCCCTGTTGTGCGCGGCGCTCGCGGCAGAAAAGAGACTGCGCTACAAGGTGAACGAAGACAGCAAAATTTTTGTTTTTCATTCTTGTCATCCCTGCCTGCCCCTCGTCATCCCCGCGAAGGCGGGAGTGATGCGGGGTGCGCGGGAATGGCGACAGAGGAGGTTTTGCGCCGCGCGGCACCTCCCGCGGAAATTGATATTGATCCGATAAAAGCCTGGGGGTTTTCGTCACCCATGGTGCCCCCGAAACATCAGCGTTCATGCGGATCAGAGTTGTTTTAAAAGGGCTGACTTTGTAAATTAGCTCTCGTTGACGCTGGTGGTGGTGAATTTAGTTGATCCAAAAATTTCCGACTGGCTAATTGCCGTGGTCGGCCGATTTGGCAAGCTGGTGAAAATTTTATAAACCAGTTCAACCAGACCATAGTTCTCCCGAGAAGAAATTGCACATAGCTGTGCTCTGGGCAGGTTGAACAGGTGTTGCACGCTTTTTATTTTTAGTTCAATATTTTTTCGCTGCTCTTGGCTAGGCTCAATCCGTTCTGTGTTCCAGTGTCTAGCTGGATCAATTTTGTCGATCTGGCTTATGACAAAAATTACGGGGATGTTTTCTCTGTGTTCGGTTTGCTGAAAGATGTGGCGGCAGATATTAAGATGGTTGTCATAATAAGTCCGGTCATCACCTTTCAGTACCCATAGAAATAAATCCAGGTATCGTAGTGAATCTTTATACAATTCCAGTAAATCTTTTTCGCTCCAGTCATCAGTGTTTGCGCCAATGCCCGGAAAGTCGACGAGAGTAAGACTGGCATGATCTTTTTTTGCCAGAGGAACGATCTGTGGATTGCGTGTGCATACATCAACCATTCCGACTTCTGCAACTTGGGCGCCTGCGAGCGCATTGCAAAGAGATGATTTTCCTGCCCCCGTCATGCCGAGAATACCTATTTTTGCATCATAATTAATGAAATTATCAATCGATCCAAATAGCTTCCCTCGTTGATCGCCAGCGAGTTGATTGGAGATGGAGTTGAAAAATGTAGTGGCCTGATCGACAATATTCAGGTCATTCGATTTTCCGTTTTCTGGTGAACTTGACATTCTATGTCCTTTCTTCTGTTTCAACTGAGGCCAAAATGCAGTCTTGCTGCTGGAGTGCTTGTTCGGAAACATGAGGTTGTCTCAAGATAGGCTGGCCAAGGAATCTCTGATTAATTCCGCTCGTTCTGAAGGTCTGTCGAAGGGCATCCCCACGAAAATCAAGAACAACGACCAAGCTTGGCCGAACGGTAGCGAATTGTTCAGAGGTTCCCTAAGTCGGGGGCCTGGATGCGCCGCCCTTCTAGGAAAGGCGGATGATAGATGAAGACAGGATTGTTTGGCGGAAGAAATGGATTGTTTACAAATTTTTATAAAGTTGTATGCATTTGTAAAAAAAATGTAAAAATGATTCTATATGCATCAATGTCGCGGCGATCATCATGCAAATGGCAACTGGCCGTTTATTGTCATGATGCGGTGTTCGACAGGCAGGCATACCCGCTCGCGTATCGCTGCCGGTGGTCTTGGTGCGCCCAAGCGCTGCCCCGTGCGCATGGCTTGGCACTGGCGCGAGTGGACGTGTTGCAAGTCGTTTGAATTGGCGCGATGCGCTGTCTTCAGCCCAATTGTTCAAATAGACGCGGCAAGCGGCGCTTGGCGATCAGGGGCTGGTCTTCGCGGCGTCGGCGATCTTGTTTTTTGCGTCCAACGCTTGATGTTCCTGCCACAATCCGCGCCGTGATTTCTCCATCTGCCAATGCCGGTTGCTTCCAGGGTGATTTCCGAGCCATCGCCGTTCACGCCTGTACGGTGTTTGTCGGGCAGATGGCGGTCATGGGTTTCGGCGTCGTCGACACCATCGTCGCCGGTCGGCATTCGGAGATGGCGCTGGCGGCGCTGGCAGTCGGATCGGCGATGTTTGTCACTGTGTACGTGCCGCTGATGGGCTTGGTGCAAGCGCTATTGCCGGTGTGGGCCGAGTTGCATGGTGCGCGCCGGCCGGCCGAGGTCGGACATTCAGCGCGGCAGGCGCTGTACGTCTGCGCGGCAGCCAGCGTGCTGGGCATGGCGGTGTTGTTTCACCCTGGGTTGCTGCTGAGATGGACCGGGGTGCCGGCTGAGTTGCAACCGCTGGCGCGCCAGTATTTGGCGGTGGTCGGCTGGAGTCTGCCGGCCGGACTACTGTTTCGCGCCTTCAGCACGCTCAACCAGGCGTTGGGCCTGCCGAGGCTGGTGACTTGGCTGCAAGTGGTGGCGCTGGGCGTCAAGCTGCCGCTGTCGGTTTGGCTGACTTTTGGCGGCGCGGGCGTGCCGGCGCTGGGTGTGCTCGGCTGTGCCTGGGCAACCTTCACGGTCAACCTGGTGCTGTGTCTGTTGGCGCTATGGCTGCTGCGCACGCGGCCGCTGTACGCGCCCTTGGCGTTGTGGCGTGCGCTGGAGCGGCCGCATCCGCCCACGCTACGAGCGTTCGCGCGGCTGGGTGTGCCGGCAGCGCTCGGCATTTTGGTGGAGGTAACTTCATTCACGCTGATGGCGTTGTTCGTGGCGCGGCTGGGCGTTACCGCGGCCGCAGCGCACCAGATTGCCGCCAATGTGGCGGCGTTGCTGTACATGGTGCCGCTGTCGCTGGGGGTGGCCGCCAGCGCGCGCGTCAGCTATTGGCGCGGCGCGGGCGAGCAAGCGCGTGCGCGTCATTTGGCCTTGCAGGTGTTTCGGGCCACGGCTCTGAGCGGTGCTGTGCTGGCGGTATTGATTTTCATGGCCAAGGCAAAGATAGCCTCCGTTTACACCCAGCAGGCTGGCGTGGCTTTGCTGGCGACGCAACTGCTGGGTTGGGTGGCGCTGTATCACTTGGCCGACGCAGCGCAAACCGTGGCCGTTTTTGTGTTGCGCTGTTGGCGCGTGACGTTGGCGCCGCTGCTGATCTATGGCGTGTTGCTGTGGGGCGTAGGTCTGGCCGGCGGCTATCTGCTGGCCTACCGAGGCTTAGGGCCGTTGGCGCCTTTGCAGTCACCCGCCGCTTTTTGGCAAGCTGCTGCCGCGGCGCTGCTGCTGGCGGCGTTTGCGCTGGGCGGGATGCTGCACTGGGTCAGTGGTCGTGATTTGAGGCATTGCTAAATACAGTGCGGACAGCGCGATCCGCGCGACATGTCTGAGCGGTAATGCCGAACTGCGAGGACTGCGATTGTTTTGCAGGGAATGCGGCCTTCGGAAGGCAAAGCCATGCGCACTTTGTTGGGAAAGACTAACACTTGCTCGCCGCGGGCACCTCCATCCATGCGATAATGCATCCCGCTTGCGGGCCACCAGTTCACCGCAATGCCAGCCCTTTTTGCTGGGGCGTCCTGGAGCAACATCGGCCAGGCGTCCGATTTCAGAAGAACCCCCTTTTTGTCCCACTGACTGGCCGGCATCCGCCGGAGCGGGCAATGAAGCCGTGACGTCGAGCCTTAAACCGGCGTCTCCGATCGATGAACTTTGAAGATCTGAACCTGGCTCCGGCCATATTGCGGGCCGTGCAAGAGCAGGGCTATACCCAGCCCACCCCCATCCAGGCGCAAGCCATTCCTGTGGTGTTGGAGGGCCACGACCTGCTGGCCGGCGCGCAGACCGGCACCGGCAAGACCGCGGGCTTTACCTTGCCCATGCTGCAATTGCTGTCTGGCCGTCCGCCGACGCAGCTTGGCGCCATCCGCGCCTTGGTGTTGACGCCCACGCGCGAGTTGGCCGCGCAGGTGGAGGATGCCGTGCGCACCTACGGCAAACATTTGGCGCTGACCTCCACCGTCGTGTTTGGCGGCGTCGGTTTGAATCCGCAGATTGATCGCATTGCCCAGGGCGTGGATATTCTGGTGGCCACGCCGGGCCGCTTGCTTGACCTGCATGGCCAGGGCTACCTTGATTTGTCGCGGGTCGAAATTTTGGTGCTCGATGAAGCCGACCGTATGCTCGACATGGGCTTTATCCATGATGTGAAGAAGGTGCTGGCGCTGCTGCCGCGCGACAAGCAAAGCTTGCTGTTTTCGGCCACCTTCAGCGACGATATCCGAGAGTTGGCTGCCGGTCTGCTGAAAAAGCCCAAGAGCATTCAGGTCACTCCGCCCAACACTACCGTCGAACGCATCGCTCAGTTGATCTATCCGGTGGGCCGTGACCGCAAGAAAGACGTGCTCGCGTATCTGATCAGCGAAGGCAACTGGACTCAGGTGCTGGTATTCACGCGTACCAAGTTCGGCGCCAACAAGGTGGCCGACTTTTTGAACGCGCAGGGCATCAAGGCCATGGCGTTGCATGGCAACAAAAGCCAGACCGCGCGTACCCAGGCGCTGGCCGAATTCAAAAGCGGCGAATTGCGCGCCCTGGTCGCCACCGACATCGCCGCGCGCGGCATCGACATCGACGATTTGCCGCACGTGGTCAACTACGACATTCCCAACGTCCCCGAGGACTACGTGCACCGTATCGGCCGCACCGGTCGTGCTGGCGCCAGCGGCCAGGCCGTCAGCTTGGTGTGCATGGACGAAGAAGGCTTCATGCATGAAATCGAGCGTTTCACGCGCCAGCAAATCCCGGTGGAAATCCTCGACGGCTACGGCCCCGTGCCTGGCGAACGGGCCGAACCTATCGCCATGGGCCGTCAGACCTTGTGGGGCGGCCTGGGCAAGCCGCCCAGCCGCGAAGTCATGCAAGCCGCTGCTCGCGCTGCGCGGCAAGAGATGATGCAGCGCATTCGCGAAAACAAAGCCGCCCAAGGTTCGCACGGCGGTTGGGGTCAGCGAGTCCCGCGCGCTGAAAACGCCGAAGGCCAAGATGAAGGCGAATCGGCATTGAGCGCCGACGGCACGCTCATCAAAAGTGTTCCGCAAGAAGAGCGACTGCAAGGCGGCCTGCGCACCCCGCGTAACAACCGCCGCCGCCGCGCGCGCAGCGGCGGCCAAGGTATGCCGCAACAAGGACCGCGCCAAGGCGGACAAAACCAGCCGCCACCACCACCACCACGGGCCACGCGCGAGTTTGGCTTTGATGACGAAGATGATGACCGCGACCTAGAGCACTTGCCGCGCAACATCGACCCCCTGCAAACCAATTTGCATGGCCGCCGCAATACCCCGCGCGGCCCCAGCCACGGCGCCGCCGGCCAGCCCGACCCGATGCGCACCAGTATCGACCTGATGGGTAAAAGCAAAGGAAATGGCGGCGGTGGCGGTCGTGGCGGCAAGCGCAACCGGGGAGGCAACTACGGCGGTCGCAATCCTGGCCGTTGACCGGGGGCCAACAAGCGTGGCGCGCCCGGAAATTTGCGCGCGCCGCGGCGTTTTTTATCGAAAGCTCACGCTGACCGGCTGGAAGTTGGCTATGCCGTCATAGTGCACCGTGATTTTCTGGCCCGGCTTGGGCGGCAGCAGGGCCGAAAACGATCCCAGACTGACGAGTTGCCCCGGCCGCAGTGATAGTCCTTCGACCTGGAGCGTTCGCGCCAGCCAAGTTACCGCATTCAAAGGATGGCCGAGCACGTCTGACCCCGTGCCGTCGCCAAGCTGCGTGCCTTGCTCGTCAACCAGACGCACTTTCATGTCGCGCAGTTGCTCCAGCAGCGTAGCTTGAGCGTCGGCGTCGGCGGGCACGGACACCGGCACTCCCCGCACGCCCAGGCGCGCGCCGACGTTGATGGCGCTGATGCCCACGCCGTTGAGCGCAGTGGGTGTTTGCACCATCAAGTCGGGCAATTCGATAAAGGGGATGATCTCATCCACGTTGGCCAGCACCTCCGCTGGCGTTCTGGCGCGGTTGATGGCGTCGTCTTTCACGCGCACCAGCAAGTCCGCCTCGAGCAACGGGTGCGCGCCGAAGGCAGCATCTACCGTGGCACCGCTCGTCAGCAGCATGCCGTCGTACAACGCGCCCCATACCGGGCGGTCGGTGTAGAAGCGTTTTTGCACCTCCGGGTTGGTCAATCCAACCTTGTAGCCTGCCAGCCGGCCCGCCTGTCCGGATAGCCGTTGCAATAGCTTGGCGCGGGTGCAACGGGCATCGGGCATCGTCATCGTCTCGGGCATGTCGGCGGCGGGACTGCGGGCGTTGATGTCGGCCAGCAGGCGGTCGACGTCAATGTCGCTCAGGCAGCCCGGCGTTTGCACCGCCGTTGGGGCGGAGACGCTGGCGCAGCCGGCCAGAAAAGCCAGCGCGGCGCAAGCGCAGGCTAGGCGCATGGAATGAAAACGGGAGTGAAACATGAGTGACGTAGGCAAGACAATCTCCTTGGTCAAATGAAGAATAATCGGCTCATCGTACCGGAATCTCAATCATGGCTCTGATTCAATACTTGACCCAGATCGAATTCGACTTCGGCGCCGTTGCGCAGTTGGGCGCTCACTGCGACCGCGTTGGCATCGCCCGGCCACTCATTGTCACCGACATCGGTGTGCGCGCGGCTGGTTTGCTGACGACGGTTGTTGATGCGCTGGACGGCAAGACACACGCAGTGTTTGACGGTACGCCCTCCAACCCCACCGAGGCCGCGGTGCGTGCCGCCACCGATGCGTACCGGGCGGGCCGGTGCGACGGCCTGATTGCCTTAGGCGGCGGCAGCGCCATAGACTGCGCCAAAGGTGTCGCCATCGCGGCTACGCACCCTGGCCCGCTGAAAACCTACGCCACTATCGAGGGCGGTTCGTCCAAAATCACCGACCGCGTCAGCCCGCTGATCGCCATCCCCACCACCGCTGGTACCGGCAGCGAGGTGGCGCGCGGCTCCATTTTGATCGTCGATGACGGGCGCAAGCTCGGCTTTCACAGTTGGTTCCTGTGCCCCAAGGCTGCCATTTGCGATCCCGCGCTTACTCTCGGCCTACCGCCGCGCCTGACGGCCGCTACCGGCATGGACGCCATCGCTCACTGCATGGAAACCTTCATGGCGCCGGCCTTCAACCCGCCTGCCGACGGTATCGCGCTGGAAGGGTTGAGGCGTGGCTGGGCGCACATCGAGCGCGCCACGCAAGACGGCGGCGACCACGACGCGCGCCTGAACATGATGGCCGCTAGCATGCATGGCGCGATGGCGTTCCAAAAGGGACTCGGCTGCGTCCACAGTTTGAGTCATAGCCTGGGCGGGCTCGACCCGCGCACCCACCACGGCACGTTGAACGCTATCTTTTTGCCCGCCGTGATTCGTTTCAACGCTGGAGCCGACAGCGTGCAAAAAGAACAGCGTCTGGCCCGTATGGCGCAAGCGATGGGCTTGGATGCAGATGCCGACGTGAGCGCCGCTGTTCGGTCGATGACCGCTCGCCTGGGCTTACCCACTGGCCTGCATGAATTGGGCGTGACCGAAGCGATGTTGGACAAAATCATTCACCACGCCATGCTCGACCATTGCCACGCCACCAACCCGCGCATCGCCACGGCGGATGATTACCGGCACATGCTGACAGAGTCAATGTAGCAAAAGGCGTGATCGGATACTCTCCCGATCCGGTGCTTATCTGCCGCCGAAACGCCCCCGGCAGCCCTGGCTGACCCAGATGTCGCCGTCGCGGGTCTGGCCCCAGCTTCTGCCTTCGCGGCAAGTGGCGCTGGATATCTGCTCCAACAGACGCGGGCGGCCTTGGCGGGCGTTCCACGGGCAGGTCACGGTGCGCTGGTCTTCGCTGGCGCAGATGATGCTGCCGCCCCAGCCGCCACCGCTCCAAGCGCCGCCAAAGGCGGAAAACTCTGCCCGACAGCCGTTGTTGACCCACACTCTATCGTCGCGCACGCCCCAGGTTCGGCCCTGGATACAGTCGGCGCTGGACAATTGGCGCACCAGTTCAATGCGTGCGCGGCCGGGCATGCGGCATTCGCGGTAACGGCCGTTGTCGCTTTCGCAGCGCACCAGTTGGCCGCTGCCGACGCCACCTGGCCTAACAGGGGCGCCGGGTCGGCTGGGGGCGCCGCCGCCCGCGCTGGCGGCCTCGGCAAAACGCGCCCGGCAGCCGCCTTGCACCCAGACACTGCCGCGACCGTTGTCGCCCCAGTTGCGGCCTTGTAGACAGCGGGTGTCGGAAATGTTTTCAACCAGCACGGCGGGGCCGCGAAAGCGGGTGGGGCATTCGCGGTATTTCTTATCATGGCTTTCGCACACGATGGTGTGCCCATCCCTGGGCGGCGACGCAAAGCCGCCCGGTTGCGCCTGGGCCAGCGGCAACATCAGCATGGCGGAAACAAAAAACAAGACAATGGACGGGTTGCGCATGATGGGTCGCTTTCTGATCGAGTGGTGGAGCGCACGGACGCATCCGCACGGCCATGTGCATGTTACCGTGTTGGCTCAGAGCCTGTGAAAGAATCCGGTGTGTGCAGAGCTAAGTCGCTTGTAACGTGTCCGATTCTCCAGCGCAAAGCGCAGCAATACCTCGTGGTATTGCGAGCGTTTGCTTGCAACGGCTGGGCGTGTTGCGGGCGGCATGATCGGGCTTTAGGCGGTTTTTTCACAGGTTCTCAGGGTGTGAATAAATTCGGCGCATTTCGAGTAAGCACCCTGCCCGATCCCCCGAAGGGCATGGGTATCTGCGTCTTCCGTTGTCGTGGCGTTTGGCGTCAACGAGGACGCATGAAATCGGCGCAGCCTTACCTTCGTCATTTCCGTGAAGGCGGGAGCTATGCGGGAATGACGATGGAAAGAGCGGGACTGAAAACAACGGAAGATGTGCAGATACCCGCGTCCAAAAGGGGGACGGGGTTGAAAATCAGCGTTTCATGCGTCGCAGACGGCGCGTGAGCGCTATGGAAAACCAGGTTTGACCCTTCATGATCTCGCTGCAAAACGTTACTCTGCGCCGCGGCGCCAAAGTGTTGCTCGATGCCGCCAGCGTTGCCATTCATCCCGGCGAAAAGGTGGGATTGGTAGGCCGTAACGGCGCTGGCAAATCAACTTTATTCGCGTTGCTGAACGGTTCGCTGCATGAGGACGGCGGCGACTTTTCCATTCCCGCCGGTTGGCGTATTGCGCAGGTGGAGCAGCATTTGCCCGAGACCGCCGCGTCGGCTGCCGACTTCGTGCTGGCGGGTGATTCGTGCTTGAGCGTTTTACGCGAGCAGCTATCAAAAGCAGAGCAAACCGGCGACGGTCTGGCCATCGCCCACGCGCACGCCGATTTGGCCGATGCTGGCGCACATGACGCGCACGCGCGCGCCGAGGCGTTAATCCTGGGCCTGGGCTTTACGCCCGAACAACTGAGCCAGCCGGTGGACAGCTTTTCCGGCGGCTGGCGTATGCGGCTGCAACTGGCGCGCGCGCTGATGGCGCCGAGCGACTTGCTGCTGCTCGATGAGCCGACCAACCACCTCGATCTGGACGCGCTGGTGTGGCTGGAAGGATGGCTGACCCGTTATCCCGGCACGCTGATCGTCATCAGCCACGACCGCGATTTCCTCGATGCCGTCACGCGCATCACCCTGCTCATTGAAAACGGCCGCTTGACTCGCTACGGCGGCAACTACAGCGCCTTCGAGGAGCTGCGCGCCGCTCAACTGACGCAGCAGCAGGCGGCTTACGCCCGGCAGCAAGACAAGATCGCGCACTTGCAAAAGTTCATCGACCGTTTCAAGGCCAAGGCTACCAAGGCGCGGCAGGCGCAAAGCCGCGTCAAGGCACTGGAGCGCATGGAAAAGATTGCTCCCGTACTGGCCGACGCTGAGTTTCAGTTCGAGTTCAGGCCGCCGACCGGCCTGCCCGATCCGATGCTTGCCATTCAGGATGGGCGTTTCGGCTACCGGCTGCAAGGCGGCGGTGACAAAACCATCCTGAGCGGCGTCGAATGCGTCGTGCGCGCCGGCCAGCGCATCGGTATCCTGGGCGCCAATGGACAAGGCAAGTCCACTTTCGTCAAGACCGTGGCGCGCACGCTGACGTTGTTGCAAGGCCGCCTGACCGAGGGCAAGGGTCTGAGCATCGGCTACTTCGCGCAGCAAGAGCTGGACGTGCTGCATCCCGGCAGCACGCCATTGGAGCACATGGTGCGCTTAGCGCGCGCCGTCGGCTTGGCCGATTCCGAGGCCGCGCGCGAACAGCAGTTGCGCAACTTTCTCGGCATGTTCCATTTTCCCGGCGACATGGCCGGCCAACCCGTGGGGCAGTTCAGCGGCGGCGAAAAGGCGCGGCTGGTGCTGGCCATGATCGTGTGGCAGCGTCCCAACCTGCTGCTGCTTGATGAGCCGACCAACCACCTCGATTTGGCCACTCGCCAGGCGTTGGCCGTGGCGCTGAACGAGTTCGAAGGCAGCCTCATGCTCGTCAGCCACGACCGCGCGCTGCTACGCAGCGTGTGCGACGAATTCTGGCTGGTCGCTCAAGGCCGCGTTACGCCGTTCGACGGTGATTTGCAGGACTACCAGCGCTACCTGATCGAGCAGTCCCGCCGCTCACGCGAAGCTTTGCTGCAAACCGCCGCTGCCGCGACGGATTCAAAATCTGCGCTCAACCCCGCCGAACAGCGCCGCCAGCACGCTCAGCGCCGTCAGCAATTGGCCGAACGTACCCGCCCGTTGCGCCGCGCCTTGGAGCAGGCTGAGCGCCGTATGCAGCAACTCGGCGATGAGCGCACCGCGCTGGAGCGGCACCTAAGCGCGCCTTTGCAGCCGGCCGACATCGCACAAACCGGGCGGCGCCTGAAGACGCTGGGCGACGAACTGGCGGCGCTGGAAGATGAGTGGCTACGCTTGTCAGGCGAGATTGAAACTCTGGAGCATGAAGCGGCGCGCGATAAATGCGCCTGATTTTGCGCGATAAATGGCGCTATTTTCCGTTTCAGCGACGGCAAAGGAATTGCATCTGCGGAAACGCAGTCATCGCGGGCTGGTCAGTTTCGCGGCTCGCGGGGATAACCAGAGGGCCTCGGTGCGGGGCTTGAGGCTGCCGGCGGCGTAGTGTGTGCGCTCGACACGGTGCCAGCATTTTAGCTTGCTGTCGTATAGGGTCGATGGGTAGCCGGCCAGTACCACCAAGCCCCTGACTTCCATCAAGCGATCCAGTAAGGCCAGGTGCGCCGGCTCGTCGAGTTCGCGGCGGTAGCCTGACTTGGAGCGCGTCGATGGAACGTAGGGCGGGTCTACGAAAAACAGGGTGCCTGGGCTATCCTGGGCGCGGATGACGTCGACGGCATCGCGGCACTCGATGACCACGCCGGAGAGACGGCGGCACACAGCGGCCAGGCAGCGCGGATAGGTGGCCCACTCGTGCGCTTTGCAGTGGCCGCCCTTGCGGTGGCGGGCGTCGGCGAATGTGGCCTTTCGCATGTTGAAGAGCGCCTCGTGATGGAAGGACTGGTAAGCCCGCGTGATGGCGCGCTGGGCGCGGATGATGGGATCGCGGCTGGGTTGGAAGGCGCGCTCGAATTCGCGTCTTGCGTAGGGCGTGCGGCGCAGGCGGCGCATCAGTGCGCGACAGGTCTCGGGGTCTTGCACGGTGCGGAAGATGGACACGATCTCGTCGTCGAGGTCGTTGTAAATCTCGATCTTGCTGCGGGGTTTGCGTAGCAGGACGCTGGCGGCGCCGCCGAAAGGCTCGACGTAGACACGGTGCGGCGGGAAATGGGATATGACCCAGGGCGCGATGGCCCATTTGCCGCCGAAGTATCTGAGCAGCGCGCGGCGGGGTGCGTCATGGGGTTGAGGTGGGCTGAGTCGAGATTGGGTCATGGTTGCTCTCCGGGATGGGCGCTCCATGACGCTCTGGGGTTGGGTGGCTCGTGGCCCGTAACTGGTTGATGGTTCTGCAGCGCGGGCATTTGATGGCAAGACTGGTGTAGTCGCCTTCGCCAAGTTTGCGACCGCACTGGCCGCAGCGTATTTCTTGCATTGCAAACCTTTTTCAGTTTTGGTAATTACTGATAGGCTTGACCCTGCCTGTGCACAGGTGGCGGGCCTTGCCGGGCTTGCAGGCTTGCTCTGCATGTTCGGGGTTCCGGCCGATGCACCAACATCGGGTGGGGTCGCCCGTCTTTTTTGCGTAAGTTAAGTCAGTCCAACTCCTGTGAGCACCCATACGAGTCCGCTCGTGGCGGATGCTGATGTCTGGGCGCGCCGCAATTCAGCCTGCCCCCACGGGGCTAGGGTGCGCGTACCTGCAAGGCCCACGCCGCCCGAGTGCCACATGATTTCGTCGGCGGTCGCGCCGGTGTCCAGGCTGATAGTGATAGGCGCGGCGCCGACATTGGTAATGCGCACGAGCGCGCCAGGCGGGAAGACGCCCGGCTGCCCGCGCGGTATGACAACATCGGCAGTGGTATCGATGCCCTTTGCGTTGTCTGCGGCGGCCAGTGTGTAGGGCGTGCTCTTATAGATCGGGACGAACCCGACAGAGTCGGTCAACAATTTTTGGTGAACGTAAGTCGCTGTGCTCGTTCCAAGTCCAGAAGCCCACAGTACGTTGGTCAAGTCGATGGAGAGGGGCCGGGATAAATCGAGTGTGATGTAACTGTCCAATTTTTCGACGAACCGAATTGCCGACTCCACCCCGGCTCGGAGGAAGTAGGCGGTACCCTGGCTAGTAACGACCTGCTGAAAACCCTCGAATCGCCGCAGTGTTTTGGCCGGGCCGCCGTTGACTGACAGTGTTGCGCTACTAAAAGTTGAATCTACATGCGGGCGGATCATGAACTCCGTCCCGCTAGCCATCGAATCCAGCTCTGGGGCGTAAACAGTAAAGGCGCTTCCCGTGCCGCCCGTAATGTAGGGGCCGAGGAGGCGGCCCGGCGGCCCTGGTTGACCCGCCAAGCCAGGAACGCCGATGACGGTAACGGCGTTGGTTGTGCGCTCGTGTGTGATGACGGTCTGTGTGCTCATGGCGTTGTTGGCGTAGTGATTGATCTGCCGACGTGCACCCGGAAGGTGTGTGTGTGCATGACACGCCCGGTGGCGTCTCGGTAGCGGATGTCGCCGTCCAGGCTTCCGGTGGGCCATGCTGCGGTTTCGGCCGACGTGGCGTCGAGTTGGTAGCGGCCTTGGGTGATGTCGGCGGGCGTTACCGTGAGCGCGGCTATCTTGCGGCCAGCGCGGTCGCGTAGCCAGCAGTCGATCTGCCAGCCGCCTATCGGCAGTGGTGTGCCGTCAGTGCGCAGCTCGCATTGCAGCGTCAAGGTGTCGCCCCGCTTGATGTTGATGATCGGATCGGTCACTGGGGTACCTCTAGCGTCAACGAGTCGCCCTGGATGCCGGCGGGGGTGCCGGCGGCGACGGGTAGCAGTGAGATGAGCAGCTTGGTGCCTGGTGGGTAGGCGGGCAGTAGCAGCTCGCGGCCTAAGACGGTGATGTGGCCGGCGATGGGTATTTGCTCGCTGGGACCTCCGCTGACGGATACGCGCACGTCGGCGCCGTGGGCGCCATCCAACTCCCACACCAGGCGCAGGGCGTCGCCGTCGGCGGGTAGTGCGGCGAGGTTGTAGGCGCGGGCTATGAGGTTCTGGCCGCTTTCGGGGTCGGGGACGTTGCCGAGGCCCCACTCAAGGGGGTAGTAGGCTTCGTATTCGTCTCGGGCGGTGATGCGCACACGGCGGTTGCTGGCTGGCTCGATGCCGATGATGCGTACGCGCTTGCCTGGCGTGGCTTGTGGGCCACCGAGCCATGTCCAGTCTTCGGGGATCGTGTCCGGGTAGTCGCTGGCGCTGTTGGGCGCGTTGGCGTTGAGCCAGCTTGGTGCTTGATCGAGGCCCCAAGCGTCAATCACTTCCAGTACGCGCGTGCGCTCGGCGGGCGCGACGCAGCGTAGGCTGAAGGGATCGCCACCGGGTGGCGTGACCATCAACCAAAAGTCACCGCCGCCCGGTTGCTCGACTTCGGCGGATAGCTCGACCGCCGCCACCTTGCTGCCGGCAACGGTCAGCGCCATCAATCTGCCGCTGTAGGCCCAGCGCGTCAAGTCGTGGGCCAGTTGGATGATGTCGCCGCAGGCTACCGTGAGGCCCATTAGGGTACTCTCCCAGGTCATGGTGCGTCGGTGATAGTGGCGGCCGGCGGCCTGCAGGTTGACCAGGCGCTGGGCTTGCGCCTGGGGCATCGAATAGACGGCCTGGTTGATTTGTTGGTTGACGGGCAACGTGACGCCGGGGACGGTGGCGTAGACGGTGTCTGGCTCGTAGTCGGCATCTGATCTGGTGTAGGTAACGCCGTATTCATCCACGGTGTCGTCGCTTGCGTAAGCTACCTTGAAGCTGCCGGCAACGATGTTGCTGGCGCCAAAGGCGGCAAGCCAGGGCTGGCCGGCGGCTTCCCACCAGACTGAGAGTTTGCCGGGTGCCCAGGTTTTGCGGGCGCGGCCGGCGGCGGCGATGTCGTCGAGTACCGAGCCGGCGGTGCGCTGGGCGGCAACGGCCATGCGGCACTCCAGGCTGGCCTGCTCGCACCACTGGCCCCAGGCAATGATGGTGCCGTAGTCGATGCGGTTGTTGACCAAGCCGGCGCCAAAGATGCGAGCGCCGTTTGACGGATCGGGATGATCGAGCCAGCCGGCTTGGCCCAGGTGCGCGGGCGCTGCCGTAGCGTTGAGGAAGCCGCCGCGTGCAAAGTAGATGAACAGCCAGGCTGGATTGACCGTCTCCGTCCACTGCCACGCGCCGCCGGCGCCGGGCGGCGTACCGTCCCAGGGCGAGGCGCTGGCCCAGACCCAGCACTTGTGTTTGACCAGGGCTGAGTAACGGTCTACGCGGCCATTGAGTTGGCCGGTGGCGCGGATCATCAAGCCTTGTCTGCGTTGCGCGGGGTATAGCGCGTCGGTGTCGCGGAATATCTTGACGCGGGTGAACTCCATCTCGGATACGTCGCTGGCGTCGGTGGAGTCTGGCGTGGTGCGGCGCACGCGGAACTTGATGGCCGGCTCGCTCAAGTTGGCGGCGAAGGTCTCGCGCACGACGCGGGTGCTGCCGTTTGTGATGGTCATGGGCGAGAACGGCAGCGGCTTCCAGATCGCCGCACCGGGAGTCTGGTATTCGGCCTCGAATTTGCACGACAGGTTTTTGAAGCCGCCGCCGTCTTGCTTCAACAGGCGCCCGGCGATGTCGATTTGGATGTAGTGGCCGGCTTGCGAGCCTTGGCGCTCGATCCAGCCTTGATTGAGGGTTTCGGCGTTTTGCTCCAGCGCGCCGCCGTCGATGGTTTGTACGCTGCCGGGGTAGGTGTCGCCGGGGCGGTTTTCTCCGGTGTAGCCGGTGAGCAGGGTGCGGTCGGCCTGGCCCGTGGGGACGTGGCTGTCGTGCAATTCCACCTGCTGGTACTGGTCCAGCGCGTTGGGGCCGATGCGCGGCTCAGTGACAGACAAGTCGCCGCAGCCGAAGTTGAAGATGCTGGTCAGGCGCTCGGTCTGATAAATGATCTCGTAGCCATAGCGCACGATGACCGGCAGCGGTGTATTGAGTGGACTCCAGGTCGCCATATCAACCCCCGCCCCCGCCGCCGTCACCACCGCCGCTTCCTTGCTGGATCAGCACCAGGTAGTCTTCATACGTGGCGACTACGGGCGCGCCGCCAAGTGTCTGGGTACGGACGACGAATGTGTGCGGCTGAGTGACAGTGCCCTGGTTGCTGCTGGTGTAGGTGCGGGGGGCGTTGTCGCCGTAGTAAACGAAGGCGCTGTCGGTCTTGATTTGCGTCCACGGCTCGATTACCGCTGGCGGCACGGCGTCGTCAAAGCCGAATGTCGGATGCATCATCGTTTCTATTTGCGGCGTGTTGTTGATGACGTCGGTAGCAGAGGTGGGGTCGAGCACAAACTCCGCGAAGGGTCGCCCCGCGTAGTCGGGGAAGATGCGGTGCTCGCCCAACACCAGCGGCAGCGGCTCGTAGGGTCTGGCGTCATTGGAGCCGCCCTCGATGCTGTAGGCAGTCGGCGCGTTGTCGTTGTCTTGGCCTGAGCCAGCCGATTTGCGCATCAGCGAGCTGGCTATGGCCGACAGGGCCATCGAGATAACGGTGTTGGCGGCAAAGGCCAGCACGGTGCCGAGGGCGAGCGCGGTGCCGTAGGCCATCTCTCCGTACATCACAAGCTTCGCGGCGATGGTGGAGGCACCGAAATCGCGCGCAACCTGCTGCAACACCAACACGTCACCAGCGTGGACGGTCGCTTGCGGCCACCGCGCGGCGTCATCCAATGGGTCGCCGTTGAGCGCGGCGGCCAGCGGTGTATCGACAAGCCCCAGGCGACCGATGATGGACTGCACGGTGTCGCCATCCATCAACGCCACCGCCTTGTGCTCGCGCTCGCTGGCCGGGCGCAGCGGGTTGGGGCACCAGATGACGGATAGCGTGGGTATCACAGCCATGCGTAATACCCCTCGATCCGATAGCAACGCGCCAGCCTGGCCAGCGGGGTGCGCACACTGGCGCCAAATATGGAATCGCTGTGCAGGATGTAAGCCGCATGGTCAATCAGGCAATACAGGCCCATGTGAGCGCGCCGGCCACGCGCGATCATCAACACGCCGCAGCCGTCTTTGGGCGCGCCGATACGCTTGGCGTAGTCATCGACGTGGGTGATGATGACGCGCGAGCATTGATCCAGGTCGCTCGATGGTCGTGCCGGGAAGCGCACGTCGCGCCCGAACTGCTCGCGCAGCACACGCTCGACCAGTTGGCTGCAATCCAGCGCGCTGTGCGGGATGT
Source organism: Burkholderiaceae bacterium (assembly GCA_031277295.1). Taxonomy (GTDB): domain Bacteria; phylum Pseudomonadota; class Gammaproteobacteria; order Burkholderiales; family Burkholderiaceae_C; genus Ottowia. The sequence continues at coordinate 25,801 of JAITMV010000259.1, forward strand.
CGATGTAGGCGTCGGACCAGTGCGCCATGTCTAAAACAGACCAGGGGCGGTTTCGGGGCGGTAGGTGTAGCTGACCGCTGGCTTGTTGAGGATGTCGTCGTAGCCGAGCGCGCCGCTGACGGCCAGGGTGGTGACTTCGATGTTGCGCAGGTCAAGCACAAGCTCGTCCTCGACGAAATCCGGCGCGCTCCTCATGATCTGGATCGCTGTGATGACCGCGCCACGCCCGCCGTGGGTCTGCTCGAAGAACGCGCCGACGCCGCCGGAGATGTTGCCGATGGAGAGCGTCGCTGCCGGTGTGCGGCCGTCTTGGTCATCGGGCCAGCCGAACTCGAAGCTGGTGGCGTGGTACAGGTGGCCGCGCGAGACGATGTCCTGGTTGTCGCCGACAAAGCGCATTGGCTCAGGTAAAAGGGCGTGGGACAGTTCCAGCAGGATCAGCGGGCGGTCTGCCGGCGCCAGTTGCTGGGCGGCGCGGCGGAAATTGGGGGACTTGCGCGCGGTCACGCCCAGTACTCCAGTGTGAAGGTCGCCAGGTACTCGTCGAAGCGGTTGGACAGTGCCTGGTAGCGCACCGCGCCGTTCACGAGGCGGGCGCGGCGCAGGGTGGCGCCGGTGGCGTCTTCGGGGTCGGGCCAGGCAAAGTAGGCGGCGCCAAGGCCCAAGTCATCGCGTCGCCAGGACTCGAAGGCGTCTTTGTCGGCCTGGCTTTGGAGGCGGTAGGACAGATCGACCTCGTACCGCGCCAGCGACTGAAGGCGGGACTGTTCGATAAAGCCGTCGTCCATCTCGGTGCGCGCCACGCCGCCGCCAGCGCTGGGCTGGTAGCCATCGTCAAGCACCAACTGGGCGTAGGCGGGGAAGGTGGTGTAGGCCATCGGTTAGCCCCGTTGCAGCGCGGACCTGATTCCACGGATGCCACGTCCGCCGGAATGCGCGTCTTCGAGCAACACGTCGATGACCCAGCGGCCACCTTCGCGCGTCATCTTCGGGTCGCTGGCTTCCTTGGCCGTGCCGGTGTTGTTCATGCGGATCGTGATCGCGGGCGGTTGCGCGCTGGCCGCGCCCGTGACCGCGCCGCCCGTGGCGTAGCGGGTGCGTTGCGCGCGCTGGGCGCTTTGGTGGGCCTGCACCAGGCCGCCGAAGTTGAAACGCGGTTTCGGCAGTTGCAACGTCCTGATGGCTTCCATGAAGTCCAGGCCGTAGTGCTTGACGGCGCGCGTGGGCTGGATGAATTCGCCGTCGCTCACGCGGATCGGCATGCGCCCGCCGACCAACGCCGGAATGCTGTCGCTGGTGGCGCTGCCGGGGCCGCGCACGTGGCCGCCTTCGGCGAAGCCGAACAGGCTGCCGATGCCGGAAAAGAGCGCGCCGAAGATGTTGGTGCGCTTGCTGCCGCCCGCGCCGTCGCTCACGTCGAACTGGTCGGCCAGCAGTCGCTTGATGCCGCTGCGCATGATGTCGCCGGCGATTTGGCGCAGGGTCGAGGCGACAAAGTCGCCCAGGTTCTTGAAGTCGGTGACGGCCACGGCGGCGGCGTCGGCCAGGTTATCGACGAGGCTGTTCTTGATCTGGGTGCCGAGCCCCACCATGCTTGGGGTGGCGGCGTCGGCGGCATTTTGAAGCCGGCCGATGCTGACGCCCATGTCGGCGAACAAAGCGTCGGCGCCTTTGGGCAGATTCCCTTTGATCGCAGCCATTTGCTGCGCGATGTCGCTCATGGCTGATGCCGAATCAGAACTGACTCGGGCAAGACGGGAATCGGCTTCGGTTTGGCTGATAGCGCCTTTCTGTCGCAAGACTTGGATTGCCTCCTCTTGCATTCGCAGCGCACTTTGAATGCGCCGCGCTTCCTCAAGCTTGGCGTTGAACTCGGCCTGCGCCAAGGTAGCCTGCCCCAGCAGGTCAATGCTCGCGCGCTGCCGTGCCTCTTCAGCCGGGTCGGTCTGGCGTCCGGCTGCTTTGTAGTACGGCTCCAATCGCGCCTGGATTTGTTTGAGCACTTCCTCGCGGTCGAAATGGCCCGTGATGCTGGCGACTTCGACCTTCAGTTGGGCGGTGATGTTGGACAGCTTGCGTTCTTCGTCCACCTTCCACTTGTCTAGCTTGCGTGTGCCTTGTTGCAGGCTGCTGTCGAGCAGATCAAGCTCGGCTTGCAGCTTGATGCGCTCTTGTGCCAGCGCGCCGCGCTCGCCGGGCCTGGCCTTGGCTAGCGCCTTGTCGATTTCGGCGATTTGGGCTTCGATGGCCTGGCGTTGGGCTTGGGTGTCGTTTTTGATGTTGGCTAGCCGCGCCTGATACGCGGCTTCGATGCTGACTTGGCCGTCTTCGAGGGCTTGTACGACGATGGCGTCGCCTTCTTTGATGGCGGCTTGCAAGCGGTCGAGGTCGGCCTTGATCTGGGCGGTGGCGGTGCTCGCTTCGGAGCGGGCGCTGGGGCCGCGCGCGCTGCGGCCGCGCGGCTTGTTGAGGTTGGCGGCGTATTGGTCGTAATTGGCCTGCGCCCGCGCCTTGTCCGCCGCCGTTGCGACGGGCGAATCGAGGACTTTATCTAGCTCGGCCTTGGCGGCGGCAAGCTCCTTCATCCTTTTGACTTCGGCGCTGGCGCTGCGCTCGACTTTCTGGGAGAGGCTTATGCCGGCCTCAGTGACTTTTTGCCTTTCGGCATCGGCTCGGGCGGCATCCTCCTGCGCGCCCACAATGTTGGCCAGGCCAACAATCTGCTGTTGCAAAGCGGAGATATTTTTTCTTCGCGTTTCGTCGCTTGGCCCAAATATGCCGCCGACGCGGGTTTCCTCGTAAGCCAGTTGCGTTCCCAGCTCGCGCAGTCTGTCGATGTCGGTTGTCTCTCTGCCGACGCCGAGCATGACATCCCATGTGTTCTTGGCAGCATCCTTGACCACATTCCACGCCGACTCAATCGCACCCAGGTTTTCTTTCAACTTGGCGGTACGCTTGTCCATCTCTGCCGAGTAAGCGTCCTGCGCAACCGCCGCCGCGTCTTCTTTGCGGCCCTGCTCTTCCAGAGCCTTGATCTGCTCGTACACCGCCAGCGTCAGATAGTGGTACTGCTCGTTGAGCTTGAGCGATGCCTGCACCGGCGCTTCGCCTAGCGCGGCAAATTGCTGCACAGTCTTGTCCACACTCTGGCCGGCGTAGCGCTCTAAGTCGAGCGCGGTTTGCGTGACTTTTTGCAGCTTGTCGGCCGCCACGTCGCCAGTGCTCGCCAGTTGCGCCAACACGGCGGCGGCATCGCCTTGCGTGGCTTGGCTGCTAGCGCCAATCCGCGCTGCCATGCCGGCGAGCTGGTCGGAGGTCGTACCAGCGGCGTTGCCGGTCATGATTAACGCCTTGCGATAGGCGTCGGCCTCATCTGATCCTTGTTTGTACGCGAGCGCGGCAGCCCCGAGCGCGGCGACCAGGCCGCCTATGACGGCCCCCGCCGATCCCGCGACGGCCACCACGCCGCGCACCGCGCCCGCCGCTTGCCCGGCCGCCTCGCCCGCAACGCCGAATCTCTCAGCCAAGTCGGCCAAGCGTTTGTTGTACTCGCCCTGCGAAATGGCGCCCGATTTCAGCAAATCGCCCAGCGCGGATTGCGCCACCGCCATGCGTTCTGCATTGGTCTTGGCCTTGGCCAGTGCCTCGGACAGGCGCTCCAGCGCGCCGCGCGCGTCGTTGCCGCCCTTGGCGCCGGCTCCGCCCAAATCGGCCAAGTCATCGCGCAGCGCGCCGACATCCTTGCGCGCGCTTGCCGCATCGACCGTGATCTTGATATTGACCGGAGGTATGTCTGCCATGTTTACAGCCTGCCGGCCAACGCCTGGCCGATTGAGTTGACGTTATGCGCGGCCTGGTGCTCCATGCGGTCAGCCTCCTGCTTGCCGATAGCGCTCAGGTAGCCCTTGAGCTGGGCGAGGCTGTAGCGGGCGACGTGCTCGGGCCGGTGGCCAGCGCCGATGAGTTGCTGGGCGATGCTCCACCAATCGACATGATCCGGCTGATCGATGCCGCCAGCGGAGGCAGGCTCCGCAAAAAAAAATCGGCGTTGACTTCCAGTACTTCGGCGATAGCCAGACCGACCGTGACGGCGGGCATGGCGCGGATGTCTTCGGGTTGCAGGCGTTGCGGCGCGGCGCCGTCTCTGGCCGGCAGCGCCAGGCAGCCGGCCAGCAGGCGCTCCAAGGCAGCGCGCTCGGGTGTGCCGGCTGCAAGGGCGCGCAGCATCTGGATGGGGCCGGCAGCGCCGTCGCTGATCGAGATGACGTACTGGCCGATCAGCAAGGCGTCGTCGAACTGCTCAAAGGCGATCTTGTAAACCACGAAGCCGGTGCCGCCGATGGTGCGGATTTCGGGATGGTGAAAGAGGTCGCGCAGAGAGTTAATCATGGGTGCGTCTCCTGGAAGTGCCGCCACAAATCTTTTTGCAGCGCGTAATCCAGCGCTACATCGCACGCCATGAGCAACCCCTGCACGATGAACTCGCGCCTATTGATGGTGTCCAAAATGCCCGTCGCCGTTGTGTTATTTCCCGCCGGCGACTCCATCAAGAAAGCCGGAATCCCCATCGTTTGCGATATATGCGTCTCTGACTGACCGATACCGGAGCGCGCCATCCTGGTAATGATTTGGGTATCAGGCAGACCCGGCGCGACTTGCGATTTGACCCAGGGGTCAAATTTGTCAGCCAACCGCTTGAGCAGCGGAAAGTACGGCGGGCGCGAGGCAACCCAGTAAAGCCAGCGCTCGTCGGCCGTTTGGTTGACGTTTATCACGCAAGAAGCGTCCAAGTGATCCTGCATCCAATTCAGGATGATTTGGGTTTCGGCTTCGGATGCTGGCGATGGCCCGCTCGTTGGGAGGTGTAGCGCCCACTCAGTCGGAAAGTTTTCGTTGATGTTGACGCCGTTTGCGTTTTCGCGCGTCATCGTCGCCCAGCCAGATGCGTTGACTATCGGGATGACCGCAAACTGCGCGTTGCTTCTTAGTTTGCTGAGTATGGGCGATTTCGCCCAGTTGTGGCATAGACCATACACAAGCTCGTAGACGGAGCACGCGGCGATGCTTTCTGGGGGATGGATACCGCCCAATATGCATATCTTCTTTGGCTCCGCGACCGGCATATCCTCGAATCCGGCCAGAGACTTCGGATTTGGTTTGAGCCTGTATTCGTAAAGCGTGTTCCCGAATGCGTCCGTGCCCAGCGCGCGCTTGCTTATGTAGTCCGGGAACTCGGCGACAAGCGCGTCGTATTTATCGATGACGGCTTGGTAGTCGTAAGCGAACCCAGGCCAGCCGGTGTAGAAGTCTGGCGACCTGCGCTCGGCGAGCCTAAAAACGCCGAACTCCGAAAACGGATACTCCGCGCGCTCCTCCTCTTTGAGGACTTGCGTCATCAAACTCGGCAAATTGCTCGTAAGGACGACGCCCCAGTCCGTCCAGTCCGTCACCGTTTTGCCGCGCACGACCATAGGCGTCTGCTCAAGGCCCACGGAATCCAACGAAAGCATGCCGATCTGGAAGAAACGCCCCTGATTAGCGGCGATGTTGATGACGCTTGTTGTATTGTTGGGTCGATAGCTTTCCTGCAATCCTCCAGCGACTCTGTAAAAACCATTGAGCGTCAGCGCTGACCAGTCTTCAGCATACGTGCTCGACGGGCCAAAACCGCCCACATCGGTACGAAGAAGCACCTTGTTCCATACAGACCCAGGCTGCCACCCCGAAGAGTCTGCCGCGCGGATTCCGCAGAAAGACCCAGAGCCGTAACCGAAGGCGAATTGGAATTCACGCGATCCACTCTTGGCAACAAGGACTGCACCCTGTGTTAGCTCTTCTGGCGCGTTGGCTATCGAACTGTTGACTATGTACAGGCCGCTTTTTGCAATGGCGTTAAGGTCTGCGCCGGGGAGTTCTATGAGCGGGCGAAAGCTTCCAACGTCGGCAGAAAGCAGCACTTTTGACCACTCTGTCGTCGGCTTCCAGCCCGAAGAGTCTGCGCTTCGAAATCCAAGGTAGGGCGTCGCCCCGTAGCCCAGCGCCAATTGGAATTCACGGTTTCCACTTTTTGCGACAAGGACAGCGCCCTGCGACAAATCAACCGGCGAATTCGCGACCGCACTATTTGTTAGATACAAGCCGCTTTGCGCGAGCTCATTCAAGTTGACGCCAGGATTAGCAATGAATGGTCTAAAGACGCCAACATCATCCGTGAACAATGCCTTTTGCCATACAGTCGTAGGCTGCCAGCCGGAGCTGTCTGCTGCGCGAAATCCAAGGAACGGAGTGTCTCCGTATCCGATAACGAGCTGAAATTCCCGCAGAGCAGTTTTTGCGACGAGCACAGCTCCGCGGGATAAACCAGGGGGTGCGTTATTGGTTGATGTGTCAGTTAGATACAGGCCGCTTTGTGAAATCTCGTTAAGGTCAGCCCCTGGGTTAGCAACAAACGGCCTGAAGTTGCCGATCTGCGCGGTTGACGGATAGCTACTCAGCAGCGTCGATGTCGTGGAACTGAGCCGCCGATACGCATCCGCTGCCGCGCCATCCGTGCCGGGCACGACGAAGAACACCTCGCCATCAGCGGATGCGGCGCGCCCCTCGGCCTCGCTCGAATACCACGGGCCGCCGGCCAGCGCCGCGTCTGCCGCGATCTGCGCTTGCTGCGCGTACTGTCTCGCGAGATTCGCAAACACCTCGCTAACTTGCACCAGCGACACCCAGCCGCCGGCCGCCGTAGACATCCACAGGTCGGTGCCGTCGGCCATGCGAGCAATCAGGCCGCGCCGCGCTGGGTAGTGCTTCCAGCCACCGCCGTTGAACACCGAATACGAGCCGTCGCTAAATACCTGCCCGTCGCCATTTTTCGGCGACGCGGGCAGCGCGGCGCCCGGAGCCACTGGCGGCGCCAGCGTGTACAGCGCCAGGTGATCGTCGATCAGCCGCAGGTTGTCGTCCATCCCATTGGGCGAGCCAAAGGGGTTTTCGGTCGGAGCAAAGCCGCTCCAGAGGCCGCGCGCGAATTGCGTGTTGGCCATGTCAGTTCAGGGGATAAGCGCCGCGCGTGTAGCGCAGCCATTCAGCCGGGCGATCAGGTGAGGTTCGCACCGGCTCAATCGATAAATTCAGCGTGACCGCGCCGATGCCGTCATCCAGCGGCGTCAACGCACCGTCCAGCGCCGGACGTGCGCGGTATAGCTCGACGCGCACGGGGCGGTTATCGACCACGTTGACGCCGGTGTAGACCAGCCCTAACTCCAGCGCCAGGTCGGCGTAGGCGTCGATGTTCTCGGCGCCGCCGTCGGGCGTGTAGCTGATAGCAATACTGCTGGCCACCGGCCCGCTGACGCCGGCCAGCAGCTCAACGCCAAAGGACTGGCGCCGCCACTGCACACCCTCAGACCAAGCGGCCCAGCTTGGCGTCACGGTCACAGGCTTGGAGGTGTCAATCAGGCGGCGCGTGAACAACATGCCGCCCGCCTCAATGCCGGCGCCGCCGGTGCCCACGCGCTCAGTGATCGGCAGCGCGGCGTACTGACTGCGTACACCGTGCAATGCATCCGCAAGATTGGCTGCGCCGAGACCGTACAGCGTCAAGCTGACCGTGATCGATTCGACGATGGCGTTACCGCGCGCATCCCACGCGCTGGTGGTCAACCGCCGCAGCGTGGGCTGAATCGCCAGTCCGCGCGCATTGCCGACAAAGCGCCCGGCGGGTAAATGCGGCTGCCCCGGCACCTCCGGCGTGGCCGGCCAGTTGTCGCCCCACAGCAGGCCGTAGGCGGCTGTGTTGACACCGCCCGTGGGCAGCAAGGGCGGCGTAAAGTAAACCGCGCCACGCCCCAGGTAGTGGGCGTTGCGAGCCTCCTCGTACTGGCCGACGTAGGACATGCCGGCACCTGCTCAGAGTTTGAGCGTCCCGAATTGACTCAGCGGGTCAGCCAGCGTTCCGGCGGGCCGGCTCATATCGCGCTCGGCGACGCCAGTCAACTCGATACGGTGGATGTTGTCGCCGATCAGCGCGAAGTTCTGCGCCGCCGACAGGCGCACTTTGTACAAATCAAAGTGCGTCGCAAACGCCGGGCTCGCCGCCGCGTTGACGCCGTCGAAGTGCAGCGTCACCGGGTCGCTGAGTTTGGCGAACAACTCGATGACGGTTTGCACCTTGCGCGTGTAGCTGACCGCGATGTTGTCCTGCCCGACGCCCATGACGGCGGTGGGAACGGGGATGGTGCTGCCTTCGATCCATTTGATGCTGCCCGAGGGTGTCAGCACGTAGTCCTTGCCAGCTTCGTAGTCGGTCTGGCCGTCCAGGCTCTTGACCTCGACCGCGACGCTGTCATCGACTAGGTAGTCCAGCGGCGCGACGGATTCAGGGAACAGCGTGTGCGGTTCGGCAACGATGGCTGTGGTCGCGATGCCTTCCGGCTCGCCCACGCCGTACAGCGCGCGCACCAGGTTGCGCGGCTGGTGGCACATCAGCGTTAGCGTGATGTCCACGGTCTGAATCTCGCGTGTGCGGCAGGCAACGCCGCCCGTCGGGCTGGTGTAGTCGGTGACCTCCTCGGTCTGCTCGGTGACGTTGACCGACAGCGCGGGCGCGTTGCCGACCGGCACCAAGCCGGCGGTCTTGGCGATGTAGTCGGCGTAGGTGGCGAGGCTGATTTCGCCCCGGCCCTTAAAGCAACAGTAGTCTTTGCGGATCATGGTTGGTGCTCCTGGTGATGTTCAGATGTCGGGCCGCGCGCAGTGGTAACTCTCGGTGGTGAATGCGAGCGGGTAATAGACAAACTTGGCCGGGCTGTAGTACGGGCGCGGCGGCGTGACGGGCACGAAGGGGCTGACGCAATCAGGCGGCGTCCAGCCGTGCAGCGCTTGCAGCACGTCGCACAGGTACGGGCCAGCCTCCTGGTTGCGGGGCGCGGCGGCGCGCTGTTGGGCGGTGTTCTTTACGGTGACCACGGCAAACCAGCGGTGCGCCAGGCGCGCCGAGCCTTCGTCGGATTCGAGCACCGCGAAGCCGTCATAGATGACATAGACCGCCGGCGCGTCCTGCATCTCTTCAGTGACCGATTCCAGCGTTGGTCGCGTGCCGATCACCCGCGCCCAGGCGCCGGGGCGGTGTTGCAGGCATTGCTCAAGCCGGCGCACGATGCCCAGCTCAGCGCGCGCGAAGTTCCAGGCGCCGACGCTCATCGGTAGCTCCCCGCTACCTCGGCGGTGATGGCGCGCGGGGCGAATTCGTACTCAACCAATTGACCGGACTGCGCGTCGCTGCCGAGCAATTCGCCCGGCGATCCGCCCCAGGGGCAGGCCAGCAGCGCCTTGCCGGCGGCGATGGCCTCAAGCTCTTTCACCGCCGCCAGATAGCGGCGATAGACCTCGTGCTCGGGCGCTAGGTCATCGTGCAGGTAGTAGCGCGCCAGGTCGCAGACGATGCGCGTCAGCACCGGCGGCGGCTCGTATTCAATGGCGCCGCCCGGCGCGGCGACTGGCTTGGCGCAACCGCGCAACGGCAGGCGGTAGACCTGGCCGACGTAGCCATCGACGAACGCCGCCGCGTCGGCCAGCTTGACCTCGACGTTGCCGGTGTCAATGGCTGAGGGCGGGATGTTGGCCGCGTCGGTGAGATGGATCAACTCCATCTCGCCGAAACGCTTGACCATGTCGTCAACGCTGGCGTAAGTCATGGCACGGGATCAAGCGTGGACGTGGGTGACGATCTGCACCTCTACCAACTCGCCCGCGCCGCTGGCCGATCCGAGCGCGCGTCCGCAGTGGTCGCTGATCGTGCCGACGGCGGCGCGGCCCGTGCTGTCGGTGGCTGGCTTGACGTAGGCGCCGAACGCAATGGCGGCGCTGGTCTCGACCAGGGCCGAGTAGCCAGTGATGGCGCTGAAAGCGTCGCCGATGTCCGCGTCGGTCTCGCTGACGCCTTGCGCATCCTTGACGCCGCCGGTGGTGGTGGCGTAGCCGCCGTCATAGGCGACGAAGCGGCCGGCAAGGATGGTGGCGGTGGCGACGATGGTGACGGCGTGCTGCTTGTCGTATTGCCGGCCTGGGTTGTTTTGCGATGCCATTTTGGGAGTGCTCCTGTGTGTACGGTGGGGTTACTTGCCGGACTTCTTTGTCGGGGTCTTGGTCTCTTTGGCGACGGCGACGGCTGGTTCATCCGCGACTGGAGCCGACGCCGGCGCTGCAACCGACGCGGCGGCGTCTTGCACCGCCTGGCGCGCGGCCTGAAAGTCGGCTTGGGCGGCCTTGCGCGCGGCGGCGTCGGCTTCCTGCGCCTTGGCGACAGCCTCTGAATCGGCCAGCGCGCCGCTGGCTTGCAGCGCCTTGATGTCATGCGCGCTCAGCAGATCGGCGGGCACCTGCGCGCCGGCGGGGATGGTCTTGCGCTGGCCGTTGGCGTGGATCACGATGGGGATGTTGGCGACGTACATATGGTGGCCTCACTTGACGTTGCTGAACAGGAACGCGGCCTCCGGATAGGCCACGTTGGGCCGACGCTCGTAGGTGGCGCCATAAACCCAGGTCTTGGAGTTGTTCTCGTAGTACGGCGGCTCGGCGAAGGGGTGGCCCTCCATCACGTTGGTGAACCCGAACGCGGGTTCTGCCAGACTGATGTCGCCGCCGCCCGCGCCGCCGATGCGAGGCACGTAGGCCAAGATGGCGCTGTTGCCCCACACGTCCGAGGCGGTGTCCGTGGCATCGACCCAGATCGAATCGCCCACCACGATGTTGGGCACGTTGAGAATGGTCTTGAGCTGCTCGATAGTCGCCGGCCCCAGTTGGGTCAGCGGCAACTGGCCCTTGATCTCCGGGTTGACGATCAGCGCCGACAGCGCGTCGGCCGACAGCACCAGCGTGTTGGGCCGCTTGCCGATCTTTTTGCGGATGGTGTCGCTGGCGGCAATGATGTCGGTCTGCGGTGTGCCGGTGGCGGCGCTCCACTTGGTCGCGCCGGCCAGCGCCAGCGTGTGACCCGTGGCGTAGGTAGCGGCGTTGGTCGCCAAGCCGGCGGCCTCCAGTTCGTAGTCCAGGTTGAGGATGTCGCCCGCCGTCGTCATCGCGATGCGGCTGATGTCCAGGTAGTTGCCCACGTTCAGGCGGCGTGACTCGTCCGACTCGCGGATCAACTCGCGCGGGATCGGCACCTCCACCGAGTACTGATCCACGGTGTACACCTGCCCGTCGTACTTGATGTCCACCCGCTTGGTGGCGCTGCCCGGCGCGCGGCGCAGGTTGTAGCGCCTGAAGCGCTCGTTGCCAATCTTGGCCAGCATCACGCTGGACAACGCTTGCGGCAGCGCCGGGAACAGGCTATTGGCGATGAACGTCCCCTGACCCAGGCCCAGCAGCAGGCTGGTCAGGATCGGGTTTTGCTTGAGGCGGATTTGCTCCGGGGTCATCATGATGGTGGTCCTTTCAGTTGTCGGTACGCAGGTGGCGGGGATCAGCAGTCGAAGCTGACAACCGCCGTCAGCGCCTCGGCGTAGCCGACCTTGTTCTGCGCGGCGTACTGCTTGGCGGCGCGGTCGATGTCGGCATCGCTCTTGCCTTTGGCGCCGCCTGGCAGCGGCCATTGAGCGCCGCCCGGCTTGAACTCGCCAAACTGCACACGGGGCTTGGCCCCGGCGATCAGCTCTTGCAGCCAGCCGGCCAGCGACACCTTGCGGGTGGCGTCGCCCTCGGCGAACTCCACCGGATTGGCGTCAGACAGCGCCTCCAGCGCGGTGATAGCCAGCAGCTTGTCTTTGGGCAGCAGCGTGCCGGCCTTGATTTGCGCCTCGGCAAAGGCCGTGATGACGGCGGTGCGCTCGGCTTTGGCGGCTTCGGCAAAGCGGGCCGCCTGCGCCTGGGCCGCGTCACGCTCGGCGCTGGCGGCGGCCAGTTGCGTCTTGGCGGCGGCGGCCTCGTCTTGCGCCGCCTTGAGCTGGCGTTGCAGCTCGGCCTGTTCGGCTTCTGTCATGGTGGTGTGCTCCTTCGTGGTTACGGGTTGATCGGTGGCGGCATCGGCAAACGCAACCAGCCCCTGCTCATCACCGGCGGCGAACTGCACGTCGGTCAGGCCAGCAATGGCTGGCGGCTGCGCGCCGAGGAATGCGACGTGGCGCAGATACCAGGCGCCCGGCGTCGGGTTGTTGGGGTGCGCGGGCGGGTAGAAGGCGGCGGAACGTTTTTTGTAGTGACCGGCCTTGACCCACTCGGCAAATTGCGGCGCGACCTGGTGCGTATCCATCGCCAGCCGCCCGGCGGCGCTGACGCTCAGTGCCTTGACGTAGCCATAGGCCGGCTTGTCGTGCTCCGGGTGGCCGACGGTCAGCGGCGCTTCGCGCGCGGCCGGGTTGTAGGACTCGGCCATGCGGCGCACGTCTGCGACGCTGAACTCATGCACCTGGCCGTCCATGTCGATGTGACGGCCCGGCTTGAATATCTCGATCCCTTGCGGGAGGGGTGTATCTGACGCCATGCCGGACACTTTGCCGGGCGCGGTGCTTGAAGTCTTGTGAACGGGTTCACAATCCGTAAAGCGCCAACATGAACACAGAGTGCGTTATCCCTTTGCCGACGCTGGCAAATGGATCAACACCACGGGATCAACACCACGGTCATCGGCGCATCGAGCGAAGAACCGACGCAGACATGCCGTCACCGCCGTTCGCAAGGCCGATGCGAACGTTTTTTTCTGGCTGGTGGTATCGATGGCGCATCGCGCACCAAGAACGCGCCACGGGGCCGTTTTGCCGGTTGCAAACTACGCAACGGCGTTACCGCTGCCGCAAGGGTCAAGCCTGCTTGAAATGCCCGCGCAGAACCTCGACGATGTCGGCCAGGTCTTCGTCGGCAACCCCCAGAAATGGCCTGGCCGGAATATCGCCCCACGGAATCGGGAAAGTCCCCTTGCGGGTCTTGTATGTCCCGGTGCCAAGCTCGCCCTTCTTTGCCCCGAACTGCTGCACGGCGGCGTACTCTGTCGGGCTGCCGATGCGCACGGTGTCGGCGCTGATGACCTGGAAATTGATGTTGCCTTTCAGCGCGCCGGTTTCTCCGGTGAGCGGCTTCTTGTTCGCCAAGTGCTTCTGTCCCTTGGCGGTCAGTTCGCCGTCTTTGCGGCGGGTACGGCTCAGGCGGCCCAGGTATTGCTCCAGCGTCACCGGCGAGTTGGCCGGCCAGCGCACGCCGTCGGGACCGATGGTGGACTCAAAGCGGCGCTTGGTGTTCTCGGCCATGCGCGCGCCGATGAAGTGCAGCGCGGGGCGCAGGTTGTCGAGGCCGCCGATGATGCCGTCGAGCACTTGCAGCACCTGGCGGTCGCCGCTGATCTGGATGTGTATCTGCGCTTGCGCCATCGCCGAATCCTTTCTAAAATCAACTCATCGCCAGCGCGGTGTACCCCGATGGGCAAGGGGGCCCCCCCGCAAGGGGGTGGTTGATGTTGGTTCGAGTCCAACCCCGCGCGGCGATATCTCCCCTCACAACTGGCCGTCCACCAGTTCGTAGCCGTGGCCCAACTGGGTCTTGACCTGCGCGGCATCCAGCACCCGGCCCGTATCCAGCACGTTGAACGTCCCGGCCTTCTTGACCTGGTAATTGATCTGCACCACCAGCTTCTTGGCCTGCGGCCCCACGTCGTAGACCAGCAGGTAAGCCGGTTGCTTGTGCGTGGTATCCAGCACCACGGCTTGTGGATTTAGCAGATGCTCCGGCAACCGCTTGTACCAGTCCAGCGGGATCTGGTTGGTTTTGACGCTGCGGAAGGTGTGGATGACGTCCTGGTCGCGCACCATGACCTCGGCGGTTTGCGGCGTCACGCCAAAGCGCTGCGCGGCGGCCACCCATTTGGGGTCGAGCGCGCCCACCAGCATGTGCTGCCCGCGCGGCCACATGCTTTGCAGCGCGGCATCGACGAACAGACCGAAGGCCAGCGTCTTTTCGCGCAACAGCGTTGGCGCCAGCGCCTGGTACATGGCCGCGCCGATGGGCGCGTCGAGCTTGATCAGCTTGTCGTCAATCAGCGCCTGCAAGGGCGTGTCGGCGTGGGCGCCGGGCGCGTAGTCCCAGCCCTTGTCGATGCCCACCGGCGCGCCGGTCTTGGGGTCAATGGCGTCCCAGCCGGGCGGCGGCTCTTTGTAGTCGCCGCGCTCATACTCGGCAGGCGTGACCGGCGTCACGCGGCACTGGCAGCCCCAGCCGTTGGGCGGGTAGTGCGCGACCCAGAACGGGTGGTCGTGGCGCAGCGTCAGGCCGTGCCAGGCCACGTGCAGCGGGCGCGGGTGCAGTACGCTGTCGCTGTGCATGTAGCGCCAGTACGGCGCGATCTTGAGCATGTCAGCGTCCAGCAACTGCCGCCTGAATCCGGCGGCATAGCTGGTGCGTAGGTTGGTCTGGTAGATCACGCGCGTGCGCCAGGCCACGCCGTCGGCGCTGCCCTCGCCCGTCCAGCCAGTCCAGCCCGAGCGGGCCACCGCGTCGGCAAAGTCTTGTCGAAATTTGCCAATGCTGCCGCCGCTGACGGCCTTATCGACCGCCTGGCGCAGATCATTCAGCAAGTCGGCCTTCTGCGCGCCCGCGACGATAAAGGCGCGGTCGTGCGCCGCGCCGATGATGTCGTCCCAGCGTTCGGTCGGCAAGTTGAGCTTGGCGCGAAAGAAGTCGATCTGTTGCAGGAACTTCTGGATCACGCCCTCGACGGTGGCCGTGATAGTGCCGGCGGCCATCGCGCTACTCCAGCGGCGGCGCGGCGTTGCGGGCGTCGTAGATGCCGGCCAGCGTGGCGGCGGTCAGCGCCAGTTCGATCAGCCGCGCCAGTTGATCGGTGGGCAGATCGCCCCAGGCGACCTCGATGCTGGCGCGCAGCTCGTCGGGGCTGTCGGCGGCCTGCGTCATGGCCCGGATGCGCGCCATCCAGTCAGCCAGCACGATGTCGCCCGCATCGCCCAGGTTGCCGGCCAGGATGTCGGCGGCCGTCGGCGGCTGGGCAGGATTGCCTTCGGCGAACAACGCGCCGCGCGTGTCGCCGGCTTTGGCGGCAGGCAGATCAGGCGCCGCCTCCCAGTGCTCGCCATACCTGGCCCGCACACCGTCCAGCGTCATGCGCCAGCCCATGCTGGCCACGTTCACGTCGGTATCGCTGGCGGCCTTCAGGTCTTCGTCGGCCTTGATCACGCGATAGACCTGACACGGCGCCAGGCCGTTGTACTCGCATATCCACCTGATCAGGGTGTTGTTGAGCGTCTCGCTCAGCAAGTCGCTGTCGGCCTGGCTCAACTCGATGCGCACCTGCTCACGCTCGACGCTGGCCGCCGCCAGCGCGCCGCCACTGGCTCCGCGCGGCGACTGGCCCAGCAGCACCTCGGCCACCCAATCGTCCATGTACTCGACCAGGCTCTGCTGGGTGGTGATGTTGCCGCTGATCTTGGCCTCCAGCAGCGTCACGTCCATGCCTTCGGGCGTCATCAGCGCGCCGTCGTTGCTCATGGCGCGCAGGGCGTCGAACAACGTCCGCTTGGCTTTCTGGTCTGCTCCGGGCGGGTATTTGCCGTGCGGCGTGGGACTGCCGAAGCGGTCATTGAGCTTGTTCCAGCTCACGATGCCCTTGCGCTTGAAGAACACCGGCCAGTACAGTTGCAGCCCCAGGCCGGTTCCGTAGGGGTTGTCGTCATCGGGGTTGATGCGGTGCACGACAAATTTGCGCCCCGGCAATGGCACACCACGGATCATGTCCTCGCGCACCAGCATGCGCAGTTCGGTCGGCGCGTCGGCGTCGGCTTGCAGGTAAACGAAGCGCCGCTGCCGGTGCGCGATCAGACGCTCGGGCGCGATCAGGCCATCGCGCTCGACCCAGATGATTTCAGCCGGCACAAAGCCGAACAGCAGCGCCTCCATCAGCTCCAGACAAGCGGCGTCGAAGTTCATGCGCTTGAGCAGCGCTGAGACGATCTCGGCGTCGCGCTGGCGGCCCGGCTCCACCGGCTCCACCTGCCAGGGCCGGCTGATGATGGCCAGCTTGCGCTTTTGCAGCCCGGCGAACACCTTGCCATCGCGCTTCAAGTCACGGTAAATGTCGTAGGCAGTTGAGCCGCCGCCGCCGCGCTCCAGCAGCAGCGGATCATTGCTGCGCAGCACACCCAGGTAATAGGTCTCGAACGGGTCGAGCAGCCGGTGCGCGACCTCGGCGTCAAGGATCGGAGCCGGTACGCCGCCCTTGGCGCGGCGCGGCGACTTTTGCGTGGATTGGTCAGCCATAGAGGAATCCGCTGGTATCGACCGCCGACCAGCGCGGGCCGGTGCTCATGTATTCGATGGGCGCCGACGGTTGCGCCGCCGCATGCCGCGCCAGCGCCAGCGCCCAGAAGTGGTCGGCATGGCCGTTGGCGGTGCGCTCGGCGGTAAAGCGCACATTACCGGCGCTACTCACCTGCTTGGTCAACTGCCGCAGATCGGCGCGTATCTTCGGATCGTGCGGGATGCGGATGGCGCGGTCTTCCATCGCGCCGCGCACCGGGTAGGCCAGCTCCTCCTTCACGCGCGCCGTGAAGGTGACGGCCTCGACCCGGTGCGCGCCGTATTTGTCCTGCGCGTCATCGGCCCAGCCGATGCCAAGGCCAGTGGCGTCGATGCACACACGCGCGCAGCGTTCGATCCACGGCCACAAAATGGCCTCCTGCTCGGACTTGCGCATGTTGCGTAGCGCCTCGACGTGGCGGGTGTACAGCACGCTGCCCAGCAACTCGGCCACCCACAGCACGGTCAGGTCTTTCTTGCGCCCGATGTCGATGCCGGCGTACAAACGCGGCGTGGCGCTCTCGATCAGCGTCCAGTCGATGCCGCGCGGGTACTCGCAGCTCGCGATCAGGTCGTATTCCAGAAACGCGGCATCGTCGTCGGCGGGGTTGCACAGGTACTCCTGCTGGAATGACTCCTCGTCGGCGCAACCCTTGCGGATGTAGTCGAAGTACGCCGCCTCGTCCATCGCCTGACGTTCGTCGCCCTCGGGCAGCATCTGCTGGAGCTTGTACAAAAAGCCCTGATCCAGCGCGTCTTGCAGCGTGACCCGGTGCAGGCTGATGTTCTTCGGGTTGCCGCTTTCGCGCGCCTCGCGCACCAGTTGGTTGAAAAAGTTGTTGCTGCCCCGGTGGGTGGAGATCACCTCCATGTTGCCGCCCCAGGTAATGCCGGGGTAGGCAATGCTCCACAGCTTGCGCGGGTCGGGGTGCAGGGCAAACTCATCCAGTACGCGCCCGCCGCGCTTGCCGGCCTGCGCGTCGGGGTTGCTGCTCATGCTGTGGATGCGCCGGCCGCTGGCAAATTGCAGCACGTAGGCGCTGATCTTGTCCTTGGGGTCGAGTACCACCTCACCCAAGTCTTGCGCCGCCAGGTTCATGATGGCGGCCCAGGTCTTGCAGTCCTCCACGAACAGGCGCGCCTGCAAGTCGTCGCGGCTGCTGACCCACTGGTCGTGCCGCGCACCCTGCGCGGCGGTGCGCTCGTCGCAGGCGTAGGCGGTGCACCACGACAGGCCGATCTGGCGGCCCTTTTCCATCAACTTCAAGCGGGAGGCGTCCTTGATCCAGGCCGACTGGTACGGCAGGAAGATGGCGTCCCGGTCGGCCGGTATGACCTTGGCGTTGCCGAGCGCCATCACTTGATCCCCAGCGCGTTGCGGATTGCCGCCTGAGTCTCCGGCGTCACGCCGCCCTTGGCGCCCAGCGCGTCCAGCTTCTTGCGCTGCTGATCGAGCAAGCGCTTCTCCGTCGCGGCTTCCACATCGGCCTGGAACTTCTTCAGGTTCACGCTGGAGCGCGTCAGCGTGGCGATGTTCTTGGCCGCCGCCGACAACATGCCGACCCGCTCGCCCTGGTCGATGTCGGGGTCATCGGCCTCTTGCAAGGCGAGGATGGCCTCGAACAATTCCGTTTGCACCAGCGCCGTCAACGCCTCGCTGCGCGCGTCCTGGCTGTCGCCCGCGTGCTCGCGAATCATGCGCGCCGCCTCGGTGCTGGCCTTGATCGCCGCCAACCTCTGTTCCAGCTTTTGGCCATAGCGGTGCATGGCTGAGCGACTTGGCAAGCCGCCCGCCGGCTGTGGAAAGCGCTGCTGCAACTCGGCGATCAACTCATCCAGCGTCAGCTTGCCCTCGGCCAGGCGCTGCTCGATGTGCTGCCTGACCTCGGGCGGCAAACGGCTGACGGTGCTTTTGCGGCCCATGCAAGCAATCCCTTACCAGTACTTGGCCGGGCGCGCGATCCCCGGCTCGCAATCCACCGTGTACTCGGCCACGTCCACGCCGTGGCGCGTCAGCTCTGCAAACCACTTACCGTCAGGCCGCTTGGTTAACTCCAGCAGTTCCCGGTCGTGCAGGTAGTCCAACTCGCGCCTCAACTCCATCGGGGTCGCGTCCGGGTACTCGGCCTGCGCCACCGACAGAATCGGCCCCTCGAACGCACCGATGGGCCGCGCGTTGTTCAAGGTCAGGATGATGAGCCAGCGCAACGCTTCGCGTCGGATGCGTTCCTGGTCGATAGTTGTGGTCATTGGGTTCCATCCCTTTTTTCAAGAGCGGCGCGCAGCGTCACGTTGTCGATCTTGGCCGCCAGCCCATCGAGCTTGGCCTCCACAATCGACTGGCCGCGCACGTAGTCCTCGCGCCGCACGTAATGGATCGGCATTTCCGCCTGCCAGCGCAAGAAGTCACGCTCAACGCGCTGCCAGTTGTCGCCTTCGGAGCGCGCCGCCAACTCAATGGCGTCCAGTCGCCGCGACAGGTGCTCGTGATTCGCCATGCGCGCCTGCTCCTGCGCCTTGAACCGGTCTTCCAGGTGCCGCTGCATTTGCGACAGCATCAACTTGCCGGCCCCCGCGCTGGCGCCGACGAAGCTGATGACCAAGGACACGATGTGCCAAAAATCAAGCTGAATCGTCATCGCCGCCCCCCCATCCAGTCCAGCAAATTAACCATGCGCCCGGCGCACACGCCGTACAGGTCATAAAGCTCCTTCAGCGCCACGGCCACGGCGTCAACCTCTTTTGCCGGCGCTGGCGGCGGGATGGGGCAGCGCACGGCGTATTCCGCCGGCAGCGGCTTCGGCGGCACGCTCACGGGCGGCTTGTAGCTGGCGCATGACGTCAGCAGGAAAAGAGCAGCCAACGCGGCTGGCGGCGGTAGAAGCGAGCGCATGGCGTATCTCCTGGCTGGTCTTGCGGTCTGCCGCTTCGCGCAGCGACATGGTCTGGCGCATGGCCGTACTGGCTGCGTTGGCCTGTTCAATCAAGGCGGTGTGCGAGCCGATGATTCCGCTCAGATCGGCCACCGCTTGGGCGTCCTGCCTGGCTTGCTGCTTGGCCAAACCATCGGCCTGGCCCACCGCGTAGCCGCCCGCCGCGCTCACCAGCGCGGCGACCACCATGCCCAACAGCCACCCAGCGGCGTTCATAGGGTTGGCCCCCACAGTGCGTAGCGCGGCTGCAAATCGATCAGGATGCGCTTGGGGTAGCCCAGGTTCTCCGCGCAGTGTTTGATGGACCGGCTGGCGCGGCCACAGGCGGTGTCCACCTGCTCGCGCCTCGGCTCCGGCAAGCCTGTGGCGCGCGCCTCATTGCGCCAGTGCCCGATGCCGCCGTTGTAACCGCGCAGCGCCACCCACATGCGGTCGCGCGCCGCGTAGCGCGCCGGCGCCTGGCCGTACAACTGCTGGTCATAGGTCACCATCGCCCGCATCGCCCACGACGGGTTGTACGGCTCGCCCCTGATCAGCGCCGGATCAACCGTCGCGATCCAGCGCGCGGTGGCTGGCATGAACTGCGCCAACCCCAGCGCGCCCACGGGCGACACCGCATCGGGCCGCCAGCCGCTCTCCTGGTGGATTTGTGCCGCGAACACCGGCACCGGCGCGTCCAGCCCCCACACCGAACGCGCCGTGCGCGTCAATTCGGCGCGGTACGCCAGCGCCGCGTGCGGCGGCTGCTCAGACTGCGCCGGCGCGGGTGTGCAACTGAGCAGCGCCAGCGGCGCCAGCGCCACACTGAACGCCAGACGCCGGGGAAGAAGGCAGCGCAAGGCCAACATCATCACATCCCCAGCGCCACGCCAATTACCACCGCGCCCACAATGATGGCGCGTCGCAGCAGCGCGGCGGCGAAGACCCACCGGTAATTCAGCACAACGGGGCAATCCACAATCCCGTCCGGCGCCGTGCCCGTGCCGCGCCACTCGCGCACCAAATAACCGTCGGGCCGGGCATAAGGAAACAACCCCCTGTCCAGCCAGTACCCCAGCACACCGGCCAGCGCGATCAGCGCGGCCTTGTACAGCGCCACAGGCAATTGCACCGGCGAAACCAGGGCAATCACCGCCAGCAACACAACAGCGGCGACCAGCCAAGCCGTGGTGCGCGGCAGGCGGAGCAACGCGACGCTGATGAATTGCAGCGCCTTATTCATGCGCGGCTCCTTTGGCGGATTCCCAGCGCGACGGCGTGAAGCCGCAGCGCGCCGAGACACTCATGTAGCGCCACTCCGGCAGATGCGCGCAGTGACCGAATCCGCTCAGGGCAAGCGTTGAGCGATGGGTGGAAAACCGTGCGCAGCCTCCGCAGCGCGGCGGCTCGGCATGTGCGGTAGTGACGGGCGTTGAACTCAACGGAAGACTCCTGAACTGACAGCCATCGGTATCGATGGCTGTTAGTGTCAGGAATGGCGGCGGGGATGTCTTGTGAACGGGTTCACAAAGCGAGGCGGCGGCGTGGGTAGCTACCGGCTGCAATACAACGGCCAGCGTGATGCACCGCCGCGCGGGTGCCTAAGCTATGGATTGGAGCGGTACTTGGCCCGGAAATCGTCTTCCATTTTTTCGCACATACTGGCGACGATGCGGGCCGTGTCCGGCGGCAAGGATTTGCGGCTTTGATCCTGCCAGCATAGCTTGATGACTTCGCGCGCCTTTTGTTTCTCGCGCGCCTCTGGCGTCTCGCCGACCGTAGCGCCAAAGATCAAGAATGCCACGAACAACAAGACCGGGATCAGTATCCACAACCACCACGTAGACCCCTTGCTCTTCGCCGACGCTGACGGGGCCGATGCGCTGGCGCCTGCCTGTGCCGCTAGTGCGCCTTGCCCCACTGGCGCGCCGCAATGTGGGCATGTCGCTGCCAGGTCGCTAACTTGGCCTTTGCATTCTTTGCATTGGATGAGCGCCATGATTGTTCCCTCACCTCGCGCGCTTTTCGCGCGCTGCCCGGCCTGCGCTGCTGGCGGCCTTGTTTGGCTTTGCTGCGGTCTGCTCAAGCGCATCGCGCACCTGCGTGATCGACTCGGCAAGATTAAAAAACGCCTCGAACTCCACCACCCGCAGCTTGGCCAGCATAGCCGCTAGTTTCCCAATGCGTTCGGGTGACGGACCAGGGCCGTAGTGCGCTATCAAGTTGCGCACCTGCTCCACATCGGCACCCGCATCAACGGCGCCTGAAATGCGCTCCTGCATTGCGTTCAGGTGTGCAATGGCCTTGTTCGTGATGCCCTTGAGCACGTAGTCCTCGTCGATGCCTAGCTCGGGGCTTTGCCGCACCAGGGCGCGCAACTCTTTCTCAGGGAATGAGCCACGAATCTTTCGCTTGTTGTATGCGGCTGGCTCCATGCCCAGAGCCTCAGCCAGATCTTTATCTGTCTGCACGTGCAACGCTTCTTTCAGCCGTAGTGCTGCGCGCTCAAAAGAAAAGAAATCCAAGGCAACCCCTTGCAAAGTCTAAAAATCAACATACAATGTCTATAAATGGACATTGATCGTAGGTGCCACACATGCTCAAAACACACACGCAAGCCCGCGACGAACTTCGGCGCAAAGGCGTCTCTATCACGCGGTGGGCTTTAGCCCACGGTTTCAGCCCTGGCCTTGTTTTTGAGGTGCTGTCTGGTCGCCGCAAATGTACCAGCGGCCAGTCCCATGCCATCGCGATCACTCTTGGGCTGAAGGCTGGCGAGATTGTGACCGATCCAAAGCAGGCATTGACATGAATCAGTTACCCACCACAGGAGAAGCCCCATGAAAAACCGAGACTTGTTTCCCGAAACGCTGCTGGTGCAACGCCAGGGCGAGCATATCTACACCACCAGTCTGAAGGTGGCCGAGTTTTCCAAGAAGCGCCATACAGAAGTTTTGCGCGCCATCGAAACCAAGCTGGAAGTGCTTCCGGAAGATTTTCGCCAACGCAATTTTGCGTCGGCGAACTACCTCGATAGACAGAAAAAACCACGCCAGATGTACGAAATGACCGAGGAAGGTTTCGCCCTGACCATGATGGGCTTCACCGGCCCGAAAGCAGTTCAGTGGCAGGTTGATTTCATTGAGGCGTTCATGGCCCAGCGAGCCGCCCTGATGCAGATCACCGCCCGCTACGCGCACGCGCTGGACATGGTTCGCCCTTCGCTGCGCCCTGTAGTGGAAGGTACCGAGCGGGGTCTGCGGCGCACTGCCATCGCCGGGCCGCTAGGCAAATCTGCCAACGCCATTACCTACCACCGCCGCCAGGCACGGCACTTGGGTCTGTTGGCTTGGCCGCGCTCGCATACACAGGAAGCGGCGGCATGAACACCGCCCCCGACACCGCCGCCAGCGAAGGCGGCCTGCGGCTGCTGACGATCCTTGAAGCCCTGTGCGGCTTTGCTGCCAGCGGCGCCAGCAATAGCGAACTGGCTACCGCCGCCAAGACCAGCGCGCCCAACGTCACCCGCGCCATGCGCACCCTCATCGCCAAGGGCTGGGCGCGCAAAGGCGACGACGGGCGGTTTTATCCAACGACCCGCTTCTTGCGCTTGGCGCTGGCCGCGCTTGCGGACGTGCAGCGCGTCGAAACGCGCCTGGCCGACCTCAAGGGAGCACTTGCCTGAGCGCAAGCCATGCCAGAAGTCCACCCCATTCACACCGTTGCCGTATGGGCAGGCAGCTATCGGCTGCGTGTACTCATCGACGACATCGGTGCCTCTGCCGCCGAAGCCCAAGACGAGGCCCGCGCCATTTTGCGTCAAGCCCTCGGACAGCTTATCGATACCCCTGCCGATCAATGGCACACAGCCATCGTCGCGTCAACCGAGGTCGAAGACATCCCATCTCGCCTGATCCATCCTTTCCAACCAACAGGAATCCACCATGAGAGATAAAACCCCCACGCGGCCCCCCGCGCAAGTCAGCGTGGCGCCCGAGCGCGCGGCGGCTATCGACGCGGCGCAAGATCAGGCAGCCATGATCCAGGCAGCCAGCGACGAAGCGCTGACCTTGGGCGTCAACCTTGGACGAATCGAAGCACTTGACTTTATTTCGACGGTCGTAAATTCCGCCATCCTGCCAATCTACGAAAACATAAAGAAATCAAGGACTTGGCAGCATTTACGCAACCCACAGAATTCCGACGGTCGGAATTTTTCTAGCCTTGACGAGTTTTGTCGAGTCAAGTTTGGGAAATCTTATACGCGCATTCAAGAGATCGCCGCCAACCGCCGCTTCATTGGCGAAGAAGCCTTCGATCAAGCCGAACGCCTGGGCCTGCGCCAGATCGACTACAACGCCCTGAGAGCACTGCCGCCCCCCAAGCAGGAAATCGTGCGCGAGGCCCTTGCCGACGGCGCCAGCAAGGAAGAAGTCCAGCGCGCCCTGCGCGAGTTGGCCGCCTCCGATCAGAAAGAAATCGAATCTCTGACAAAAGAGCGTGACGAATCCAAGGCCGACCTGGACGCCAAGGACAAGGTGCTCGACGACACGCAGAAAAAACTGCGCGACCTACAAGTCCAGCTAAAAAAGAAAGTCGTCGCCGTCACCGACTGGCCCGACGCCCTGCAACCCATCACCGAACAGGTTGCTGCCGCAGGCCGCAAGATCGCCACCGGCTTAAGCGAACTGGAGACCTGCCGCATCACCCTGTTCACTGCGGCGCAAGACATCCCCGAGGCCGAGCGGCCCCAGTACGAGGCGGCGCTGGCCCACGTGGCCGAGGTGTACGAAGAGGCGCTGGCCAGAGCCGAGCGGGTGCTGCAAAAAGAGCGCATCACCTACGACAAGTCGCTGGGCGCCTACACGCCAGGCGAAGCCTGACGCTGGAGCGCCAACATGGCTGCCCGACTGGCGCCCGATCTGCTGCAAGACCTGCTGTCCTTGCGCGCGCAACTCGCCGCCTGCGCGCACGGCGGCCGGGCTGGTCTGGTGCATGACTTTGCCGCGCGCATCGGCAAGAACCCGGCCACCGTCTACACCTGGCTGCGCTCCCAGGCGGGCTACCGCACGGGCCGTAAAAAACGCGCCGACGCCGGCTCGACCGCGCTGGAGTCGGGCACGCTGCACTTCATCGCCTCGGCCAAGCGTGAGGGGGTGCGCGGCAACAACAAAGCCACCCTGCCCACCGCCGTGGCCATGAACCTGGCGCATGGCAACGGTATCCATGTGCCGGTGTCCGAAGGGCGCGTCAACGCGCTGCTGCGCGCGCACCGCATGGATGTCAAGGCGCAGATGGCCGCGCGCAACCACATCACGCTGCGCAGCCTGCACCCCAACCACATGCACCAGATCGACCCGTCGCTGTGCCTGATTTACTACACACCCAAAGGCCAGGCCATCATGCGCGACGAGGAGTTCTACAAGAATAAGCCGGCCAGCATGGACAAGGTGCGGCTGAAGGTCTGGCGCTACGTCCGCTACGACCACGCCAGCGGCAGCATCGACGTGCGCTACTACGAAGCCGCCGGTGAAAACCAGCGCAGCCTGTTCGAGTTCCTGCTGTACACCTGGGGCCAGCAGCCCGAGCGCGTATCCCACGGCGTACCGCGCATGCTGCTGTGGGACAAGGGCAGCGCCAACACCAGCCACGCCATCCGCAACCTGCTCGACGCCCTGGGCGTTGACCACGAAACCCACGCCGCCGGCCACGCCTGGGGTAAGGGCGGCGTCGAGCAGGGCAACAACTTGGTCGAAACGCACTTCGAGAGCCGCCTGCGCTTCGAGCCGGTGGACAGCGTCGATCAACTCAACGCCGCCGCCGCCGCGTGGGTGCGCGACTACAACGCCAACCACATCACGCACGTCGATTGCCGCCTGGTGCGAGCCAGCGGCAATCCGATGGTTCGCGATGACCTGTGGCAGTTGATCCTGCGCTACCCCGGCGCGCTGGTGCAAATGCCGGCGCGCGACGTGTGCCAGTGGTTCATGGCTGGCCAGGAGTTGACGCGCGTGGTGCGCGACTTGCGCATCAGCTTCGCGCATCCTGAACTGGGCCGCTCCACCAGCTACGACCTGCGGGCCTGGGCCGAATTCCTGGGCAACGGCCAGAAAGTGCGCGTGACGCCGCTGCTCATGCAGCAAGGCGCGCTGCGCGTAGAGATCGACCGGTTTGGCGCCGATCCACTGCTGGTGCAGGTGCAGCCTGAAACCGAGTTCGACGCATTCGGTCGGCCAATGTCTGCGCCGGTGGCGGGCGAGGAATACAAACGCGCCCGCCTGACCGCCAGCGAGCGCGCCGCCAACGCACTGGCCGCCGCCGCCTGGGGCGACGGCACCACAGTCGACGGCGCCGAACAGCGGCGCGCGCAGCAGGCGCGACCCTTTGGCCACTTGAACGGCGGCAAGGGCATCGTCGCGCACAGCCACCTTGGCAAGACCGACCTGCCTCAACGTCTGACGCCTCGGGCCGAGGAAGTACGGACGCCGCAGGTACGGCAGATGCAAAGCCAAGCCCCCGCCGTGCAGGTGATGCTGACCATCCCCGAAGCCGTGCGCCGCATCCGCGACCGGTTGGCCGATGCCGCGCCGCCCGACCTGTACAGCCAGGTCAAGGCCACGCACCCCAGCGGCCACGTGCCCCAGGACTGGGCCGATACGTGGAACGCCGACACCCCAGCCACCGGAACGCATGGGCGCGTGGTTGAACTGAGAAGGATCAAGTGATGAGCGCCGCCACGCCCCTGAAGCAACTGATAGGCGCGCTGCGAGTCAAGCAGGCGCGACTGGCGCGCGAGTGCGGCATCTCGCCCGGCACGCTGGCCGACCTCGTGAACCACGGCAAGTGGCCCAGCCGTGATCCGCGCGCACTGCGCGATGCACTGGCCCGCGCGCTACGCGCACTCGGCGCCAGCGCCGCGCAAATCAACCGGGCGCTACCAGCGCCCATGAAGCAAAACGCCCGGCGTTGCACCGCCGGGCGTTCCGCCGCCGCGCCCGCGTCAACGGGTGCGACCCCTTCCGTAGAGACCGAGAAAGAGACCGATATGTTATTGCAAAAGCAGACCCTCGCGCAGGACACGCGCCAGCACTTCGGCCTGGCCGCCGATCCGTTTCGCGCCGACGTGACGCAGGCAAGCGATGTCTTTGTCAGCAAAGACATCCGTTACGTGCGCGAAACCCTGTGGCAACACGCCCGGCACGGCGGCCAGATGCTGGCCATCGTCGGCGAATCAGGCAGCGGCAAAAGCACGTTGGTCGCCGACTTCAAGGACCGGCTGGCCCGCGAAGGGCGCGACGTGCTGGTCATCGAGCCATCTGTCTTATACATGGAAGAAAGCGACACCAAGGGCAAAACCTTGAAGAGCGCCGCCATCGTGCAGGCGATCCTCGCCACCGTCGCGCTATCCGAAGCGCCCAAGCGCGACGCCGAAACGCGCGCGCGCCAGGTGCAAAAAATCCTGACCGCCGGACACCGTGCCGGCCAGCGCTACGTACTCCTCATAGAGGAAGCGCACTGCCTACCGACCGCGACCCTGAAGCACCTCAAACGCTTCGCGGAATTGCGCGACGGCCTGGCGTTCCTGCTGGCCATCGTACTGGTGGCACAGCCCGAACTGCGCCAGCGCCTGTCGGTCGCCAATGCCGAGGTGCGCGAAGTCGCGCAGCGCGTTGAGCTTGTCGATCTGCCGCCGCTGGGCCGCAACCTCGACGAATACATCCAGTTCAAGCTGGCCCGCGTCGGCGCCGACGCGGCCAAGGTCATCACCAAGGACGGCATCGACGCCCTGCGCGAGCGCCTGAGCTTCTCCCGCCGCACCGGCAAGAGCGCCAGCGTCACCGATCACGTCAGCCTGGCCTACCCGCTGGCTGTGGCCAACGCCTTGACCGCCGCCATGAACCTGGCCGCCAGCCTCGGCGCGCCGGTGGTCGATGCGGACATCGTGAGGGAGGCGCAGTGATGGCCAGCAAGCTACACCTCGCCATCAATGCGATCAACGAAGCCGCCGTGCATGCGAAGGATGCCAGCGTGTTCGTGGCGGCCGCCGCCAATTTCGTCGCCGCCAACCGTCCGGCCGATCTTGACAAAGCCTGGCCGTTCCTGGACGCCGCCGCACGTTATTCGGAGGCCGCAGACAAGCAGATACATCACGCGCGCCAACTGGCCTACGAGTTTTTGCGGCCGGATGCCGCAGCGTCGAGCGGGAGGCGCTGACATGGACGCCACTACCTACCTTCTGATCGGCGTCATGGTCGGCTCGCTTGCAGTTGGCGCATGGCTCGACAACCAACCTACTGACACCGACGCCCTGCGCGCCGGCGCCGCCAGTCTGTGTGATGCGCAAGCCGAGGCGCTGCGCCAGCGGCGCCGTGAGCGCGCCGAAGCCGCGATGAGGGGGATGTGATGCAACCCCAACCACTCAACTCAGTGCAGCGCGCGGTGCTCGACTGGCTGCGCAAGTACGGCCCGGCCACCGCCGGGGAATTGCGCGAAGAAGCGGCCAACAGCCAATCGTCCGTATGGGTCGTGGTCAGTCAGGGTAACGACCGCTGGGCCGAGGACTGCCTCTATGAACTGTATGTCGCGGGGCACCTGGTCCGCGAACGAATCGTGGGCGACATGGTCTATGGGGTCGCGGTATCCGATACGCCGACGCCGGTTGTCGTCGGACTAGCCATGCCGCGCACCTATGACGTGATGCGCGCCCCGCCGCTGACGCGCGACCCTGGCACGCCGGTGCGCGCTGGCGCAATGGACTATGCCAAACACCCCAGCCTCATCAGCGGGCGGCGCGTGCCATGCCGAGCCGCAGGCCAGACCACCAACCAACAGGAGCAGACATCATGACAACTCAAGCCGACATCCAAAAACGCGCTGAAACCCTCTCACAGACCCGCGACGCGCTCGCCGACCTGCTGCGCACACTGCACGCGGAAATCGAGACCGTGAAGCTTGGCAGCCTGCCGGAAATCCGCCGCTCGGCACGCAAGGTGGCCGAGGATCACAACAAGCTCAAGACGCTGATCGAAGCCAATCCGGAGCTATTCGAGCGCCCGCGTACCCACGTTGTGGCCGGTCTCAAGTACGGCCTACAAAAGCAGCGCGGCAAGATGGATTGGGACAGCGACGAGCAGCTTTGCGCGCGCATTCGCCGTCTGGCCGCTGTCGGCGTCGTGAACGGCGGCATCACCTACGAGCAGGCCGATCTGCTCATCGTCACCACCGAGCGCCCCGTCGCCAAGGCGCTCGAAAAGCTCGACGGCAAGCTGCTCAAGCGCCTGGGCGTGACCGTGGCCGCCGACACCGACGAGGTGCTCATCAAGAGCGTGGACTCCGAGGTGGAGAAGGCCGTCAACGCCGTCATCAAGGATGTGACAAAGGACGAAAACGCGGAGGTGACGGTATGACCATCTACCGACTTCTTGACCGCGCGCCTGGATACCGGCCAAGACCGGACAGCGTGGCCGGTCGCGTGATTGACTTCTTTCACAGCAATCCGGACGAAGAACTGTCTACCGCCGACATTGCCGTCAAATTTGACACGCATGTCCAGAATGTCACCGGCAAGCTGATCGGCGCGGTCGATGCGGGAGTGATTGTCAAAAAAGCAGGTGAAAAAGGCCGTGTAATTTACGCGCTTGCGCACGGGGAGGCCTCATGAATCGCGACGCCGCCATTGCCAAAATCAAGAAGTGCCTGGCCCTTGGCCGCAGCGCCGAAGCGCACGAAGCTGCGGCGGCGATCAGGCAAGCCCAGAAGCTCATGTCTATGTTTGGCGTGCGCGAAAGCGACGTCAGCCTGTCCGATGTGCGAGAAGTCAAGGTGCGCGCCAGCAGTACAGCTGCGAATGCGTGGGACGTAATGCTGTCCAACGTTTGTGCCGACTGCTTTTGTTGCGAGACATACGGACGGCTGACAGCGGCCTACAACGAAGCGGGCAATTTCATCCGCACGCGGTATTTCGTCTTCGTCGGCCTGGATTCCGCCGCTGACGTGGCGGCCTACTGCTACGAAGTTCTTTTGCGCCAGGCCGCCAGGCAACGCCTGGATCACATCCGCAAGCAGCCTCGCAATTGCAAGCCGATCACAAAAACGGCGCGTGGAGACGCCTTTGCACGTGGATGGGTGTCTGGCGTGCGCGGACTGGTGGAGAGATTCGCGCAGCCGGCACGCGACCGGCAATTGCTAATCGACTACATGGCGGCGACCCATCCAGACATGGAATCCGAGAGCGTGCGCGACTCCACCCGCAAACGCAAACCGGACGGGTCAGCGGGCCGATCTGTATCGCGGCGTCGCTGGGGTGGCCGCCCGTCCATTGCTCGGGGGCTGATATGACCAACGCAGACAAATTTGCATTGCGCAAGTTCCAGCGTGGCTACCGATCACCGTCGGCGCGCGACGGCTGCCGCAACTGTGTCCATCGCAGTGCCGAGGAAATCCATTTCGATGGGTCGCCGAACAGGTGGGCTTATGAGTGCAACTCCGGCAAGTTTTTTGTCAGCTTCGGCGGCATCTGCAACCACTTCCGCGCCAGCAACTCGGCGCAAAAAGGAGACAGCCATGTTTCGTAACGCCATTCTTTACCGCATCGGCGCGGGCCGACCCGGCAGCGCCGAGCAACTTGCGCAACTGCTTGAGCGCGACAAATTCCGGCCATGCGGCCCGTCGCAGGCCAAGAGCAGCGGCTGGACACCGCCGCGTGGTCACGCGCATGGCGCACTGATCGAGAGCATCAACGGGCAATGGATCGGACGCTTCGTGGTCGAGACCAAGAACGTGCCGGGGGTCGAGGTCAGCCGCAAAGCGCAGGAGAGCGCCGACCAGATTGAAAAGACCACCGGCCGTAAGCCCGGAAAGAAAGAAGCGCGAGAGCTGCGCGACGACGCGCTGCTGGCGCTGCTGCCGCGCGCATTCCCGCGCCAGACAGCCATATGGATGTGGATCGACCCCAAGGACGGCCTTCTGGTACTGGACGCTACAAACCAGCGCAAGGCAGACGACGCGATCTCCAGTCTGGCGCGCGTGCTCGGCCAGGGGCTGCAAATCGGCCTGGTGCAAACCAGGCACGCGCCAGCGGCGTGCATGGCTGAGTGGTTATCCGACGGTGGCGACGGCCAGATCGAAGGTATCGATATTGGGCGAGCGTGCGAGTTGAAAGCCGCAGGCGATGCACCAGCTCGCGTGCGGCTGGATCACCATGACCTGTGCACCGAAGAGGTACGTCAGCATATCCGCGATGGAAAGTGGCCGACAACGCTGGGAATCGAGTGGCGCGGCTACGTCAGCCTGGTGCTGACGCATCAGTTGCATTTGCGGCGCATCCGCTTGATGGATGGCGCGTTCGACGCGGTTGGCACATCGACAGATAACGACTCATTCGACGTCGACGTGACGGCTATCGCCGGCACACTGCGCTTGTTGATTGACGATCTCGTTGGTGCTATGGGCGGGGAGAGCGCGTGATGCCGATCAGACCCGAAAACCTGCACCGCTACCCAGCCGCCTGGCCGGACATCAGACAGCGCATCCTTGAGCGCGCGGGCTATCGCTGCGAGCATCCGGGATGTGGCGCGCGGCATCTGGAGCTTGGCTACTGGGCCGATGCGCAATGGATCCCGCTGCCTCTGTGGATGCGCCAGGAATGCGGCGTGTATCGGCCGTGTTCCGTGGGCGGTGTCAAGATCATCGAAATCGTCTTGACCATCGCGCACCTGGATCACACGCCAGAAAACTGCGCTGACGACAACCTGCGCGCCATGTGCCAGCGCCATCACCTGGAATACGACGCCGCCCACCACGCCGTCACCAGGGCGCGCACGCGCCACGCCAACGCGGACACGATGGAGATGTTCCCATGACCGCGCTTGCTCCAATGCGGCGCGGCGGCGACCGCGACATCGCCGTTATCCATGTGCTTAAGTCCAAGCTGCGACTGGCTGACGACGACTATCGCGTACTGCTCAAGGCCCTGGTCGCAAAGACCAGCAGCAAGGACTGCACACCGGCCGAGCGCGCCCGTGTGCGTCAGCACATGCAAAAGCTCGCCGACCGCGCCGGATTGACCGCGCCGCGCACCGACCAGCGCACTCAGTACGTGCAATCAACCCGCCCGCTAGAGCGCAAGGTGTGGGCGCTGTGGAACGCACTGGGTCGCGCCGGCAAGCTTGATAACCCGTCTGCCGCAGCCCTGCAAGCCTGGGTCGCGCGCCAGACCGGAATGGATCACGTTAGGTTTTGCAACGACTGCCAGCTTCATGGGCTGATTGAGTCGCTGAAGCTTTGGCAGGGACGAGTCAACACTTGATACGAGGCGGCAATGGCAGACATCCCGTTGATCTCCCATATGTCGGCAAAGCGCGCCGAGATGCTCGACGACGTCGCCAGCCTGGTACAGCGCCTCTTGAAGGATCACGGAATCTCGCAGCCAGAAGCCGAGAGCATCGGCAACGCCACCGCCGACCACCTGGCCGACTACTGGGGTGGCCAGAATTTCACCTTCCCACGCGACTACCAACGTAAACTGGGTATGCGCGACCTTGCGATCTACGACAAGTGGTGCCACGGGAAAACATTTGACATTCTTGCGCGCGAGCACGACATGTCCGAGCGCGGCATCAGAAAACTGATCTCCCGCGTCCGCGACCGCCTCAAAAAACAGCGCCAGCGCCAACAACCCGACCTGCTCGATTTCGCCCCCAAAACGTAGCCGCCAACACGTTACCAATACCGCAACGCCGTTGCAAAACTCACCCCGATAAATCCCACCCAGTCCCCCAAAATCCCGGATTTATCGCGCCCGTCCCACCTCAGTTATCGTATCCCCGTTCAGGAGCAGGGTGCGATTGAAACTGATGTGTAGCTCAAGCTGCGAACCGGTATTCGGTAGCCCAATACGAATTCCACTCGCCGTTGGCCCGATTGACGCGCAGGGCGAGCATGTGATCGGCGTT
>JAITMV010000268.1 GCA_031277295.1 Burkholderiaceae bacterium
TGGGCTGCAAGGCGCAATCCGCAGCCAATGGCCCGTGTCATTGGCAAGGATTGCTTGCGCCGCAGCGCTTCCTAAGCCCGCGCCCGCACGCACGCGCCGGGATCGTGAACACGTTCTTAATCCATCCTCTTTCCGAACGCAACGAAATGCTTGACACCAGCTTACGGGGCAAAAAGCTGCCCGCCCATACCTTCGAGGTCGAAAAAGGGCGCCTGCGCTTTTTTGCCAAAGCCACTGGGCAGACTGATCCGGTCTACACCGACGAGGCCGCCGCCCACCGGGCCGGCTATCCCTCGCTACCGGTACCGCCCACTTTTTTCTTCTGCATGGGCATGGAGTCGCCGCATTTCCACGATTTCCACAACGCGTTGCGGCTGAACATGCAGCGCATCCTGCATGGCGAGCAGTCCTTCGTGTATCACCGCATGGCCTTCGCGGGCGACAGGCTGACTTTCGAGCCAGAGATCGCCGATGTGTACGACAAACGCAACGGCGCGCTGGAGTTCGCGGTCAAACATACTCGGGTGACGAATGCGCGCGGCGAGCACGTTGCCGATCTACGCGAAGTGCTGGTACAGCCGGGCAACGGACGCGCCAGCGGCGCCGGAGCACAAGCATGAAGCTGCGCGACGCACAGCAAGGCGACCGCTTCACGTTGCCGGCAACGACCGTGACGCGCGGCATGTTGGCGCTGTATGCCGGCGCCTCGGGCGACCACCATCCGATCCACATCGACCTGGATGCGGCCAAGGCCGCCGGCTTCGACGACGTTTTTGCCCACGGCATGTTGTCGTTGGCCTTTCTGGGCCGTTTGCTGACCGACTTGGCGCCGCAGCCCTGCCTGCGCCAGTTGGACGCCCGCTTCATAAGCCCGACGCCGATTGGCGCCGTCGTCGTCTGCACGGCCGAAGTCACCGAGGTGGCCCGGCAGGCCGATGGCAAGCACATCGCGCTGGCGTTGCAAGCTGTAGACGAGCTTACCGGCGAGGCGCGCATCACGGGTAGCGCCAAATTCATTGTCTGAGCGCATTCAACTGCATTGCCATAGGAAGAACACACATCATGTCGAAATTGCAAGGAAAAGTAGCCATCGTCTCCGGCTCCGGCCGCGGCATTGGCCGGGCCGTTGCGCTGAAGCTGGCCGCCGAGGGCGCCCGCGTGGTCGTCAACGACTTGGATGCCGATCCCGCCCACGAGGTCGTTCAGGCCATCCGCGACCGGGGAGGCGAGGCGGCGATCTTCGTGGGCAACGTTACTGCGCCGGACTTCGGCGATTTGTTCGTCAAAACCGCGGTTGAATCCTTCGGTGGCCTGGACATCATCGTCAACAACGCCGGTTACACCTGGGACGGTGTGGTACAGAAGATGACCGACGAGCAGTGGTACGCGATCATCGATTGCCATCTGACAGCGCCGTTTCGCATCCTGCGCGCGGCGCAACCGGTAATCAAGGCTTACGTGGCGACCGAGGCGGCGGCTGGTCAGCCCCGGATGCGCAAAGTGGTGAATATTTCGTCAATCGCCGGTCTGAGCGGCAACCCCGGCCAGATCAATTACGCATCGGCCAAAGCCGGCGTCGTCGGCATGACACTGACGATGGCCAAGGAGTGGGGCAGACTGAAGACCAACGTCAACTGTGTCGCTTTCGGAATGATTTCAACGCGCCTGACCGAGGTTACAGCCGACGCCAACGCCACTGTGAAAATCGCCGGCCGCGACATTCGGGTTGGCCTGAACCCCGAGTTAAAGGCCACGCTGGAGCGAACCATTCCGCTGGGCCGCGCCGGCACTGTTGAGGAGGCAGCCGGCGCCGTCTACCTGTTTTGTACCCCCGAGTCAGACTACATCAGCGGCCAGACTTTGCTGTGCGCCGGAGGGGCGACCTCGTGATTGCAGCGCTGCGCGGCGATGCGCCAGCTTGGCACAGCCACGAATTGGAGGCATTGCGCGAATCCGCGCATCGTTTTTTCGCCGCCGAGTTCGTCCCCAACGAAGAGCGCTGGAGCACAGCCGGTTGCGTTGATCGCGAGGTTTGGCGCCAGGTGGGCGCAATGGGTTTTTTGTGCGCCGGCATCCCGGCCGAGCATGGCGGCGGCGGCGGCAGCCTGGCACATGAGGCCATGATCTACGAGGCCGCCGCGAAAGCCACCACGGTAGCCTTCGGCAACATCGTGCACAGCGGCATCGTGGCGCATTACATCCTGGCCTACGGCACGCCGACGCAACAACAGCGCTGGCTGCCGCGCATGGCCAGCGGCGACGCGGTAGGCGCCGTGGCGATGACCGAGCCGGGCGCAGGCTCAGACCTTAAAGCCATCGGCACCCACGCGATCCGCGACGGTGACGGTTATGTCATCAACGGCTCCAAGACGTTCATCACCAACGCGCTGTATGCCGACGTCCTGCTGCTGGTCGCCAAAACCGATCCAGCGGCGGGCGCCAAGGGCATTTCGCTGTTTTTGCTCGACCTGGCAGAACTGCCAGGGTTCCGCCGTGGGCGCGTGCTGGACAAACTGGGCCAGAAGACTCAGGACACCGGGGAGTTGTTCTTTGACGGCGTCCGTGCTTCGACCCAGGACATCCTGGGTGGAACGCCGGGTTGCGGTTTTGCCCAGCTCATGGCGCAGTTGGCGCGCGAACGCCTGTTGATCGCCATCGAAGCCGTTGCGATGATGGAGCGGGCGATTGAGCTGACCGTGGCCCACGCCCGTGATCGGCAGGTTTTCGGCCAGCGCCTGCTGGAGCTTCAAAACACGCGCTTCAAGTTGGCCGAATGCGCCACGCGCGCGCGCACGGTGCGCACTTTTGTCGACCAGGCCATCGGGCTGGCGCTTCAAGAGCGGCTTGACCCGGTAACTGCCTCCATGGCCAAGTATTGGGCATCCGAGCAACTGGGCTGGGTGGTCGACGAATGCCTGCAACTGTTTGGCGGCTATGGCTACATGACCGAGTACCCCATCGCCCGCCTGTACGCAAACGCCCGAGTGCTGCGCATCTACGGCGGCGCCAACGAAATCATGAAAGAGCTTATCGCGCGAGCGCTATAAGCCTTGAACATATATAAGCAACCTCCATGACTGGTCCCCTTTCTGGCGTCAAAGTGGTCGAGATCGCGGCGCTAGGCCCGGCGCCGTTTTGCGCCATGGTGCTGGCGGATCTTGGCGCCACGGTGCTGCGCATCGCCCGGCCCGGCCATGCCGATGCGCCCGGTTCACATCAAGCCGTGCTCAATCGCGGACGCGAAACGCTGACGCTGAACCTGAAGTCGGCCGCTGACCGCGACGCAGCCCTGACGGCCATCGCGCATGCCGACGCACTGATCGAGGGCTTTCGTCCCGGCGTCATGGAACGGCTCGGTCTGGGGCCGCAAGACTGCATGGCACGCAACCCGCGCCTGGTCTACGGCCGGATCACCGGATGGGGCCAGCATGGTCCGTTGGCTCAGACCGCGGGACACGACATCAACTACATCGCGCTCAGCGGCGCCCTTGGGGCAATGGTGAGCGAAAGCTCGCAGTTGGTGCCGCTGAACTTGGTCGGCGACTTCGGAGGCGGCGCCATGCTGCTGGCCGTCGGCGTGCTTAGCGCGCTGCTGGAAGCTCGCAGCAGCGGCAAGGGCCAGGTGGTAGACGCGGCGATGACCGATGGATCGGCGCTGCTGATGGCAATGGTTTACGGCCTGCGCGCCAGCGGTGAATGGCCCGGCGCGCCCGGTCACAACACGCTGGACGGCGGAGCGCCGTTTTACGGCACCTATTTGTGCGCCGACGGTCGGCGCATCGCAATCGGCGCCATCGAGCCGGCGTTCTATGCGCAGTTGCTTTCCATCGCCGGCATCGACGATCCTGACTTCAACGAACCTTGGGATCGCGAGCGCTGGCCGCGGCTGAAGAACAAGCTGGCCGCCGTGTTCATTTCGCGCAGCAGAGACGAATGGAGCCGGCTGTTTGAAGGCACCGACGCCTGTGTAACGCCTGTGCTTGACATGGATGAGGCGCCGACGCACCGGCACAACGTAGCGCGCGGCACCTTCATCGACATCGACCGCGTGGTGCAACCCGCTCCCGCTCCGCGTTTTAGCCGCACGGCGCCGCGGGTACACGCCGCAGGCCCGCAAACGCTTGCGCACACGCTGGCGAGTTTCGGCCTTGAAGCGCGCGCGGCCCACGTGACGCCATGAATAGCGAACCAACCCTGAGATTGACGCAGGCGTTGCACCGCGCCGTGCAGCAGCATGGCGACAGGCTCGCCACCGTTTTTGGAGCGCGTCGGCAAAGCTATCGCGCGCTCGCCGCTCGAGTGGCTCGGCTGGCCTCTGGCCTGTTCGCCCTGGGCGTGACGCCAGGCGACCGGGTGGGCGTGCTGCTGCTCAACAGCGATCACTACCTGGAAGCCACCCTGGCCTGCTGGTGGACAGGCGCCGTGCTCACGCCGATCAATACGCGCTGGAGCGCCGCCGAGGTCGCCTTCTCGATGAACGACTGCGAGACGCCCGTGTTGTTGATCGACCGTCATCACTTGGCGATGCTGGACGCGCTGCGGGCGGCGGTTCCTGTGCTGAAACACGTGGTCTTTGCCGATGATGGGCCGGCGCCCGACGGTCTACTGGACATCGAA
This sequence comes from Burkholderiaceae bacterium, assembly GCA_031277295.1. Taxonomy (GTDB): domain Bacteria; phylum Pseudomonadota; class Gammaproteobacteria; order Burkholderiales; family Burkholderiaceae_C; genus Ottowia. The sequence goes on from JAITMV010000268.1 coordinate 4,618, forward strand.
GCCCTGATTGCCAGCCATGCTCCAATCGAAGACGCCCGCATCGGCGACGACGCCTTGGCGGGAATTTTCTACACCGGCGGCACCACGGGCCGGCCCAAGGGCGTAATGCTCAGCCACCGCAATCTCTACGTGGCGGCGCTGGGCTTTCTGGGCGAGGATTACTCAGTAGGCGCCGACATCACCCTGCAAACCGCGCCACTGTTCCACATGGCGGGCATGTCGTCGTTAGTAAACGCCCTGTTCACCGGCGGACGACATGTATTCTTGTCGGCATTCACACCAGAGGCCGTGCTGCACGCGATCAGCAGCGAAGGCGTAACCAGTATGCTGCTGGTTCCAACGATGATTCATCGCCTGGTGGAGCATCCGAGGCTGGCATCGCACGACCTTCGCAGCCTGCTGCGCTTGCAGTATGCGGCGGCGCCCATGAGCAGCGCACTGCTGGAACGCGCGCTTGCGGCGTTGCCGAACTGCCGCTTCGTACAGGCATACGGCATGACCGAGTTGGCGCCGCACGCCACCGTGTTGCCCTCGCGCTATCTGCTTGAAGACCGGCATCTGGGCAAGTCCGCATCGGTTGGACACGCCGTGCGCCATACCGAGGTGCGCATCGTCGACGCCGAAGGGCAAGAGGTGCCGCGCGGAACCGTCGGCGAAATCGTGGTCAGCGGCCCCAACGTAATGCAAGGTTACTGGCGGCGACCTGCCGAAACCGCTGCCGTGCTGCGCGACGGCTGGCTGCACACCGGCGATGGCGGCCACATGGACGAAGACGGCTTCGTATTCTTGGCCGACCGCCTGAAAGACATGATCATCAGCGGCGGCGAGAACATTTTTTCGGTCGAAGTCGAAAACGCGCTCGCGCAACACCCATCGGTATCGATGTGCGCCGTCGTCGGCTTGCCAAGCGAGACCTGGGGTGAAGCCGTGCATGCGGTGGTCGTTCTGCGGCCCGGAGCATCGGTCACGCCGGAGGAACTGCAACTTCACTGCCGCAGCCTGATCGCATCCTACAAATGCCCGCGCAGCTTTGAGTTTCGCGTTGAACTACCGCTATCGGGCACCGGCAAAGTGCTCAAAAACGAACTGAGGGCGGCGTACCGCGCCACCGCCGCCAAAGCAGACTGAATCGCCGCGCTCCAAACCTGCCACTGCCACGCCAACACACAAGGAAAACGACCCATGAATATCGACCAGCTCGTCGCCATCGACATCCACACCCACGCCGAGGTATCGTGCCGTAATCCATTCGACACCTACCGCGCCGACTTCGAGGAGGCGGTTGATCGCTATTTCGGCAACACCAAGCGCCCGACCATCGCGCAAACCATTGCCTACTACCGTGAACGCAAGATGGGCCTGGTCATGTTCATGGTCGATTCCGAAGCCGAGATCGGGCGCCACCGCATCCCCAACGAGGAGATCGCCGACGCCGCGCGCGAAAACAGCGACATGATGATCGCCTTCGCCAGCATCGATCCGCACAAGGGAAAAATGGGGGCGCGCGAGGCGCGCCGCCTGATCGACGAGTGCGGCGTCAAGGGATTCAAGTTTCATCCCACAGTGCAAGGCTTTGAACCGTTCGACCGCATGGCCTGGCCGCTATACGAGGTAATCGCCGAACACAAGCTGCCGGCCATATTCCACACCGGCAACACCGGCATGGGCGCGGGTATGCGCTGTGGCGGCGGGCTGAGACTGCAATACAGCAATCCCATGCTGCTGGAAGAAGTGGCAATCCATTTCCCCGATATCGAAATCGTGCTCGCTCACCCAAGTTGGCCGTGGCAGGAAGAAGCGCTGGCGCTGGCCATGCACAAACCGAACATCTGGATCGATCTGTCCGGCTGGAGTCCGAAGTACTTCCCCGAATCACTGGTGAAGTATTCCAACACGTTGCTCAAGCACCGCGTTCTCTTTGGCAGCGATTTCCCGCTGATTACCCCAGACCGCTGGATGAAGGATTTCCAGGAAGCCGGCTTCAAAAAAGAGGTGATGCCGTTGATCCTGAAGGAAAACGCGGCGCGGCTGCTACGCCTTCGATCAGCCTGACAGACACTGAGAGCCTGTGAATGAATTCAGCGCCCTTGGACAACGTGCCGCATCGACCGTCACTTTGCTTTCGCTCGGGCCTTCGCCAGCTTTGCCTTGACCAACCATCATAAAGGAGACATCATGACATTTACCAAAACCATCCTGGCCGCGCTCGCGCTGGCCGCGGCCGCCTCAGCCCAGGCCGACATCACCATCGGCGTTGTGCAGCCGCTCACCGGAGCGGCCTCCGGCGTCGGTATCCCGCTGCGCAATGCGGTAAAACTGTGGCCCGACAGCATCGCGGGCGAGAGGCTCAAGGTCGTCATGTTCGACGACGCCACTGACCCGACCACCGGCGTGCGCGTCACGCAGCGCCTGGCGACGGAAGAAAAGGCGGACGTGATCGTCGGCTCCACGGCCACGCCGATAGCCATCGCCATGGCCGAAGTAACCGCGAGCACGGGTACGCCGCAACTCGCTACCTCCCCGGCCATGCTGCCGCCGGGCAAGGACAAGTGGATGTTCCGTCTGACCCAGTCCAACGGCGTAATGGCTTACGCGATAGTGGGCCACATGAAAAAGCAAGGCATCAAGACCATCGGTTTTCTGGGCTTCACGGACGCCTACGGCGAACTGTGGCTCAAGGACATCACCGCTGAGGCCGAGAAAAACGGCATCAAGATGATCGCCGCCGAGCGCTTTGCGCGCACCGACACCAGCGCCACCGCGCAGGCGCTCAAGCTGGTGGCGGCCAACCCCGATGCCATCCTCATCGTCGCCTCCGGCTCGGGCGTCGGAATGCCACAAAAGGCCATCATGGAACGCGGCTACAAAGGCAAGGTCTACCAGACCCACGCAGCCGCCACGCGCGACCTGATGCGCACCGCCGGTCGTGATGCCGAAGGCACTTTCGTCGTCTCAGGCCCAGCCGTGGTAGCCGAACAACTGCCCGACAACCACCCTTCCAAACAAGCCGCCATCGAGTTTGTGCAGGCTTACGAGAAAGCCAACGGCCCGGCCTCGCGCAACCAGTTCGCCGCGCACGGCTGGGACGCGCTAACGGTACTGCAAAAAGCCGTTCCCGTGGCGCTGCAAAAAGCCAAACCCGGTACACCCGAGTTTCGCGCCGCGTTGCGTGACGCACTGGAAAATATGAGCCGCACCGTGCTAGCCCAAGGCGTATTGAATTGGACCACCGATGACCACTGGGGCTATACCAACGAAACCGGAGTCATGCTCAAAGTCGTGGACGGCGAGTTCAAAGTCGAGCCGTAAGCCCTCGCCCGTCCCCTTCACGGGTATCTTGCCGCTCCCCCAGCTCCTGCCCTTTTTTACGCGTTCGTCATGGACCTTTCAATCGCCGGCATCCTGATGCTGGATGGTCTGACCAATGGCGCCATCTACGCCCTGCTCGGTCTGGCGTTGGTACTTGTGTTCGCGATCACGCGCATCATTTTTCTTCCCCAGGGCGAGTTTGTTGCTCACGGCGCGCTCACGCTGGCCATATTCCAGACAGGACAAGTGCCCGGCACCGTATGGCTGCTGCTGGCTCTGGCCGGCGTGGCCGCCCTGATGGAGCTTATCGCCGCCTGGCGCGCGCAACGCGGCATCGCCGTCGGCCTGCGCGTGGCGCTGCGCACGCTGGCCGTTCCAGTGACCGTGAGCGCGGTCTCGGCCTGGGCCGCGACACGCGGCCTGCCGCTGGCCGTGCAAGCGCTGCTCACGGTCGCCATCGTTACCGCCTGCGGGCCGCTGCTCTACCGCGTGGCCTACCAGTCGCTGGCCGGCGCCAGCACGCTGGTGCTGCTTATCGTCTCGGTCGGCGTGCACTTCGTCATGACCGGGATGGGCTTGTTATTTTTCGGCGCTGAAGGTTTTCGCAACCCGCCGTTTTGGGATCAGCGCTTTGCGCTTGGGCCCCTCATGCTTGGCGGCCAGGCCATCATCATTTTCCTCGCCTCAATCACGCTCATCCTCATGCTCTGGCTGTTCTTCGAGCATTCACTCTACGGCAAGGCGCTGCGCGCCACCGCCGTCAACCGCCTGGGCGCACGGCTGATGGGCATCTCGACGCAGACCGCCGGCCAACTCAGCTTCGCCGCGGCCGCGCTCATCGGCGCGCTGTCCGGTCTCTTGATCGGGCCTACCACCACCGTGTTCTACGACTCCGGCTTCATCATCGGGCTGAAGGGCTTCGTGGCCGCCGTCATCGCTGGCCTGAGCAGCTATCCAGCCGCCGCCGTCGGCGCGCTCGCCGTCGGCGTGATCGAGGCCGCCGGCTCCTTCTGGGCCAGCGCCTTCAAAGAAGTGATCGTGTTCACGCTCGTCTTGCCCGTACTGCTGTGGCGCTCGCTCGTTTCCCCGCATTCCGACGAGGAACATTGAGCATGACCGTCTCCCGCCTTCGTGCCTTGAGCCTGGCACTGCTGGTGCTCATGCTGGTCATGCTGCCATTGCTGCCTCTACCCGATTTCTGGATCATTCAACTCAACTACATCGGCCTCTACACACTGCCGGTACTGGGCCTGGTGCTGCTGACCGGCGTCGGTGGCCTGACTTCATTTGGGCAAGCGGCCTTCGTCGGCATCGGCGCCTACACCACCGCCTGGCTCACGCTCAATACCGGTATCTCGCCCTGGTTCACGCTGTTCATCGGAATAGCCCTGACCTGCGCCAGCGCGCTCATCATCGGCGCCATCACGCTGCGCATGTCAGGCCACTACTTGCCGCTGGCCACCATCGCCTGGGGGCTGTCGCTGTATTACCTGATGGGCAACTTGCAAGCGCTGGGCAAATACGACGGGCTGCTGGGCGTACCGGGGTTGAGCATAGCCGGCGTCGAGCTAGGCCAGCAGCGCCTGTTTTACGCGCTCGTCTGGCTGATAGTACTCGTGGCCTGCGTAGCGCTGCTGCGGCTGCTTGACTCTCGCGCCGGCCGCGCCATCCGTTCGCTCAAGAACGGCGCACAGATGGCCGAAGCCATGGGCGTGAACACCCTGCACTACAAAATCGGCATCTTCGTGTTCGCCGCCGTGCTGGCATCCATCTCCGGGTGGCTAATCGCGCACTTTCAACGCACGGTCAACCCCTCGCCTTTCGGCCTCAAAATGGGCATTGAATATCTGTTCATGGCCGTTCTTGGCGGCGCCAGCCAAGTCTGGGGCGCCATCGTTGGCACCAGCGTATTCAAAGTGCTCGAAGACCAATTACAAGTACTGCTGCCGCGCATGATCGGCACCAGCGGCAACTACGAGACCATCGTCTTCGGCATCTTGCTGGTACTGGTGCTCAAGTATCAGCCCGACGGCCTATGGGACTTCGTCCGCCGTCGCCTGCCGCGCCCGCCGCGCGAGCGCGACTGGCAGGGCGCCCCCGCGCTACCCGTTCGCGATCTGCCCGCGGCCGGCGATACGGTGCTGGAAGTACAAGCGATACGCAAGACCTTCGGCGGCTTGCTAGCCGTCAACGACATCACGTTCGCCATCCGCGCCGGCCAAATCATGGGACTGATCGGCCCCAACGGCGCCGGCAAATCCACCACCTTCAACCTCATCACCGGAATGCTTGCGCTATCCGGCGGCGCGATACGTTTGCGCGGCCAGGACATAAGCGGCCTGGACTCGCGCCGCATTGCCGAACGCGGCATCGCGCGCACCTTTCAGCACGTCAAGATGATCGCCGACATGACGGTGCTGGAAAACGTCGCGCTTGGCGCGCACCTGCGTGGACGGCACGGCGCCATCGCCGCCATGCTGCGCCTGGACCGCGCCGAAGAACGCCAGTTACTGCACGAGGCTGAACGTCAACTTCAGCGCGTGGGCATGGGGCACTTGTTGCACGAACAGGCCGGCAACCTCGCCATGGGCCAGCAGCGTTTGCTTGAAATCGCGCGCGCTTTGTGCGCTGATCCGGCGCTGCTGCTACTCGACGAACCCGCCGCCGGCCTGCGCCACAAGGAAAAACAGGCCCTGGCCGCCGTGCTGCGCCAATTGCGCGGTGACGGCATGAGCATCCTGCTGGTAGAGCACGACATGGGACTGGTGATGGACGTATGCGACCGCATGGTGGTCATGGAATTCGGCACCCGCCTCATGGAAGGCACACCAGACGAAGTGCGACAAAGCCACGAAGTCAGGGCCGCCTATCTGGGCACCTGACACCGATGACCATGAGCACCCCCCTGCTGCAAATCCACCAACTGCGTTCCGGCTACGGTCGCGCCGAGGTGCTGCACGGTATCGATCTACACGTCGCGCCAGGCAGCATCGCCACCGTCATCGGCCCGAACGGCGCCGGCAAATCCACGCTACTCAATACGCTGATGGGCGTGCTGCCGGGGCGCGGGCAAATCCAATATGCGGGCCAGGACATCGCGCACCTGCCGCTCGAAGACCGCGTAATGCTAGGTATTGCATTAGTACCCGAGCGGCGCGAACTGTTCGGCTCCATGACGGTAGAAGACAACCTCGTGCTCGGCGCCTTCTGCCAAGTGCGCAAGGGCAACCGCGCATGGCGCAGTCAAATAGAACAAGTGTTCGCGCTATTCCCTCGCCTGAAAGAGCGCCGCGCCCAACTCGCCAGCACGCTGTCTGGCGGCGAACGGCAGATGTTAGCCGTGGGCCGCGCACTCATGTCGCGCCCCAATCTGCTCATGCTCGACGAACCCAGCCTGGGCTTAGCGCCACTGGTAGTCAAGGAAATCCTGCGAACCATTGAAAGACTGAGCAAGGACGGCGTCACCATCTTGCTGGTAGAGCAAAACGCCCGTGCCGCGCTGGAAGTGGCTGACTACGGCTATGTGCTCGAAATGGGCGAAATCGGCCCGCAAGGCCCGGCAGCCGACTTGGCCCAGGACGCGCGGGTCATCGACACCTATTTGGGATACAGCCCGATGAAAGATTGATGACCACGCACACCCTCTCAGCAGTAGCTCCGAACACACCAGATAGAAAGGCTTCACGCCGCTGCATCTATGCCACGCGCCACGAACCAGTCAGACATTTCATTCACCGCCCGGAACGATCACCCCGATAGTCCGGCCTGCCTTGATCGTTGCGCGAGCGGCCCCTGTCGTCGTCATGCCGCCTGTCATGACTCCTGTCGTCGCCGCGCGCCCCTCTGCCATCATCGTGCCAACCGTCATGCCGATGGACGACGCAGCCAGACAAAATTGCCACAACCGACAACGCGATCAGTGATTTTTTCATCGTTAACCTCTAGAACTATCTCGGTGATTTGACATGCCATGTTCACCGATTCAAGGTGAGCTTGCCCCTGATAAACGCATCCCATGACCAAGGCCATTATGCGACTCGCTTTTCCTGGGCAACAAACCGAGGCGGTTAGTTTATCCGTCTGCCGGTTCGCACCCAGGCTGAGCATCAAGCGGCGTGGTGGTTTTTGGGGGTGGGAAGCAGCGGCGCATCAAACATGCACGCGCTCGTTCAAAGGCCATTTGTTCTCTCTCCAGCCCACTTTGCAGGGGGAGCGTGAGCGACCTGAAGGCCCGGATCACATCAGTTTCAATCGCACCCCAGGCAGGCTGTGCTCGCCGCGCTCCACGCCATAGAATTGGAAATTTCCACCCTGCCCCGCCTGTCTCAGGCGCCTCACCATGTCCCTCTTTTCCGCCGTCCCAATGGCCCCACGCGACCCGATCCTGGGCCTAAACGAACAATTTGCCGCCGATACACGCCCTGACAAGGTGAATCTAGGCGTAGGCGTGTACTGCGACGAAAACGGCAAACTGCCGCTGCTGCAATGCGTGCGTGCCGCCGAACAAGACAGGCTCAAGCACCCCAGCGCGCGCGGCTACCTGCCCATCGACGGCATTGCCGCCTACGACGGCGCCGTCAAGGCACTGGTATTCGGCGCCGACAGCGAACCCGTGCGCTCCGGCCGTGTAGCCACCATCCAGGCGCTGGGCGGCACCGGTGGCCTGAAGGTCGGCGCCGACCTGCTGCGCCACATCACCCCCGCCGCCAAGGTGCTAATCAGCGACCCGAGTTGGGAAAACCACCGCGCCCTATTCACGCAGGCCGGCTTCACGGTCGAAAGCTATCCTTACTACGACGCCGCGCGCCGCGGCATCGACTTCGACGCCATGTTGCTCGCACTGGGCGACGCACCTGCCGGCACCATCGTGGTACTGCACGCCTGCTGTCACAACCCGACCGGCTACGACCTGACGCCTGCGCAGTGGGAGCGCGTCATTGAAACCGTCAAGACCAAACAGCTCACGCCCTTTCTTGACATGGCCTATCAGGGCTTTGCCGCCGGGCTGACCGAAGATGGCGCCGTGATCGGCAAATTCGTCGCCGCGGGGCTGAACTTCTTCGTCGCCACCTCGTTTTCCAAGAGCTTCAGTCTATACGGCGAGCGCGTCGGCGCGCTGTCGGTGCTGTGCGCCAGCAAAGACGAGGCCGACCGCGTGCTCTCGCAACTGAAAATCATGATCCGCACCAACTACAGCAACCCGCCCACTCACGGCGGCGCGGTGGTCGCCGCCGTGCTTGGCAACCCCGAGCTACGCGCCCTGTGGGAACAGGAACTGGCCCACATGCGCACCCGCATCAAAGCCATGCGTCAACAACTGGCCGATGGCCTGAAAGCCGCCGGCATCAAACAAGACATGAGCTTCATCACCAGCCAAATCGGCATGTTCAGCTACTCCGGCCTGAACAAAGAACAGATGCAGCGCCTGCGCGATGAATTCGGCGTCTACGGCACCGATACGGGCCGCATGTGCGTGGCAGCGCTCAACGGCAGCAACATCGGCCACGTATGCCAAGCAATTGCCAAGGTGATATAGACGTCGAGCCTGTGGCCGCGTTGCACCACCCCGACCGGCAGCGCTTTATCTGACCAGTATCTCGACCCGGCGGTTCTTCGGCTCGGCTACTTCGTCGTCTGTCGCAACCAGCGGTTCGCGCTCGCCGCGGCCGCTAGCGTAGACGCGCGACGCGGCGAAGCCGCGTCTGAGAACCATCTCATGTACGACCTTGGCGCGGTCGAGCGAGAGCACGTCGTTGTCCTCCATCTTGCCGATACTATCGGTGTGGCCGATCACCAGAATTTCGCTGCCAGGCCGGTTGGTGGCACGTGAGAGCACCTGCTCCAGCGCGGCTTTCGACTCCGTAGTCAACTCGGCGCTACCGTTTTCGAAGTAGAGAATAAACTGTTCGGGCTTGGGCGGCTGCACAGACAACAAAGGGCCGTACTGCTGTTGCACGCTCTCGGCATCGAGTTGCTTGACCTTTACCGAGCGGGCGCGCACCGCAAGCAAGTCGTAAGGGCGCGACAACTCGGTAGTGCGGTTGTCTTGCTTGAGCGTCACATCAACCGCGCTCGGGCGGCCGTCAGGCTGCGGCAGCAGGGTCACCCGCGTGGTGGATGATGCACAGCCGACGGCCAGTACAGCCGAACCAGCCAGCATCACGATCCATCTCGTCATCGATTTTCTTCAACGATGAAATCGGTGCCGCGCACGCCAATCACGGTGGTTGGCGTGACAACTTTTACCCGGTCAGGCTTGATCTTGGCAATCAGCCCCGTCGTCATGCGCATCGTCCCGTGCAGCAGATCGATGAGTATGTTGCCTTCCTGTGTGGTGGAGTTGAACTGAAACGCGCTCAGGTCAATCGCGGTATCGGGACCGAGCGACAGCATCGTACCGTCCTTGAGCGTGACGGCCGCCATACCATCGGCCCCGGTCTGTATCCGGTCGGTCATATGCAGCGGCCCGCCCACGACGGCCGCTTTGCGGATACCCTCACGTACCACGTCAACCTCACCCTGAACCGTCTTGATCGTACCATCGCGTTGATCGTCTCTAATAACCGCCTGCGCCTGCTGAGCGATTGCAGCCGCGGCGCAAAGTTGCCAGACGCACAGCACAGCCATGACGACACGGGAAATGGACTTGATCATTACTGAACCCCACAGGTTTTGATGCCGACTCGAACAGACAAAAAAACAACACTTCGTATCATACTCGTGAAACGTTAAATTTTGAAAGTTTTGTAAACAAAATTTGTCAATGTGAATGAGTACATCGACATAATAGCGTTGTGACTGTCAGAATATGCAAACCAAATGACCTGTGCAAAGTCCTTGCCAGCACTTGAGTATTGAGTGATTGCAAACAGACTTTTCGGGCTGCGATGGATCGCGTGGGCGTTGACCGTCGGCACTTCGCTTGAGCTTCACCCCGTGGACCGATAAGCGGTGCTTGAGCGCTTGCTACCTTCATGATCCGTATGAGCGTTGGCTATCGACGCTCCGCTGCCCCCCCACCTTTTGGGTGAGAGCGCTACGCCCCCGATCAGGCCGCCCTCGGGCGCGTCCAACTACGGTTTCTAGGTTGAAAGAACAGTACCGCGCCATCTTCGGGGGCAAAGTTTCCAGGTTCAAACCGAGGTCAGCCCTACGACGCAACCCGCCCCCCCCTGCCCCGCAACAACGGAGCAAGGGCTGCACTATGTTCTTATATTTATGAGTCGCCGTACTGGGAAGCCTCATCTCCTCCAGCGGCGCGCGTGCGCAACTCACGCCAAGGCTGGCCGGCCTCGCCGGTACGATACAAGGCCAGCGTCGTCAGCGCCGCGCCCAACAACTCACTCACCAAAATCGTAGGCAGTGCAATGGCCGTCACCTGCGTACCGATAGAGTGCGACGCGGCGACAAACTGCGATGTAAGCAACAAGGCCACCGACGACATCGGCGTCAACGTCACGCCAACCCAAAACGACTTTATCGGCGCCATGCCGCTGCCCAGGCCGGCGCCCATCAAACTGAGCACCTTGGCGGCCAACCGCGCCAAGGTCAGCACCAGCGCGGCCAAGGCGGCAGCGCTCCAATCCGCCTGCGCCGCAGTGCAGGCCACCAGCACAAACATAATGATGTTCAGCATCAGCGCCGCCGTACCCAACTGCCGCGGCCGAACCCAGGGCCTGCGGTAAGCCTGTTTAAGCAGCAGCCCGCCCAGCAGCGCAGCCAACGGAGCCGATCCGCCCAGCAGCGCGGTCACCCCGGCGCACACCGCCAGCAGCGCCAACACCACAACGGCCGTGTCCTGGCTGCCCGGATCCAGCACCCGCAGCGCAGCAGCCAGCAGCGCCGCCAGCGCCGCGCCGCACAGCAGCGACAGCCCCAGCACCGCCAAGGCTGACGCCACCCACGCCAGCAGCGTCGCATCACCGCGGTCAATGGCGTGCAGCGCCGCCACGCCCAATGTCAGCGCATATAGCGTATTCAGCGTCGCCAATGCCAGTGCTCGATCAGTCACCGGCCCGCTGGCGCGCAAATCGTGCATCACCCGCATCAATACAGCCGGCGAAGCCGCTACCGCGATGACCGACAGCGCGCGCACCACCGCCACCTCAAGTCCCAGCGCGCGCAGCGACAGCCAGGCGACGGCAAAAGTCAGCAGCGATTCAGCCAGGCTTTGCACCAACACCATCGGGTTGTGCCGCAACCAGCGCAGCGGCAGTCGCGCACCGGCCTCGAACAGCACCACCGCAATACCCAACTCCAGCAAAAGCAGCCCCATACCCGAAAGCGGCCAAGCGGCGCCGGCAACCCCCAGCCAGCCGGCCAACGCTCCCACCACCGCGTAACCGACGATCTTCGGCAACCCGGCGAAACGCTGCACCCCATGTCCCGCCAGCGCCGCCAGCGCCAGTAGCACGGCCCATTGCAAAGTTTGCGGACCAGGCAGATCTTTCAATCGGTCGGCCCATTCGAGCGCGGGTGAAATAGCCAAACGTCAAATCCTTTCCTCAATCACGGGTCAATGGTAGCGCCATCAAGCGGCCATAGGCGAAAATCGCCTCATGACTCATACCTACCGCATCGCCCCCTCCATCCTCTCTGCCGACTTCGCCCGACTAGGCGAAGAAGTCAGCCGCGTCATCGCCGACGGAGCCGACTGGATTCACTTTGACGTAATGGACAACCACTACGTGCCCAACCTTAGCTTCGGGCCGATGATCTGCCAGGCCATCAAGCCACACGCCAAGACCGTCGATGGCCAACCCGCGCCGCTGGACGTACATATGATGGTACAGCCGGTAGACGCGCTGGCGCAAGCGTTCGCGCAGGCCGGCGCCGATCTGATCAGCTTTCACCCTGACGCCAGTGCGCACGCGCACCGCAGCGTGCAAGCCATCCGCGCCGCCGGCTGCAAGGCCGGGCTGGCGTTCAACCCAGCGACGCCGCTAGACGCACTGGATTGGCTGATCGACGACATCGACTTGATATTGATCATGAGCGTCAACCCCGGCTTCGGCGGGCAGTCGTTCATTGAGGGCGCGCTGCACAAAATCAAACAGGCGCGCCGCCGCATCGACGCCTCGGGCCGTGACATCCGGCTGCAGGTCGACGGCGGCATCAAGCCTGACAACATCCGCCGCGCGGCCGACGCCGGAGCCGACACCTTCGTCGCCGGTAGCGCCATCTTCGGCCAGCCGAACTACGCTGCCGTGATTGCCGAGATGCGGCGGGCGCTGCAATGAATGCCTGATGACTTCGCTTCGCTCAATGACTTTGCCGCTGCACGGCCTCCTCTCTGACCCTCCCCCCAACGGAGGAAAGGATTTCTCGTCTTCCCCCGTTGGTACAAGAACCAGCCCCCGCGGAGACGAGGGTTGGGATGGGAGCTGGCGTCATCGCGCGTAGCGCGATCATTGCTCATCCCATGTCACACCTTTGCATCGCCGCCTGCATCATCGACCTCGACGGCACGCTCATCGACACCCTGGACGACTTCGAAGCCGCGCTGGCCGACATGCTGGCCGCGTTGGGCCGCCCGCCGGTAGCGCGCACGCAGATCGCCCGCTTGATCGGCAAAGGCTCCGAACACCTGATCCGCTCTGTCCTTGCTTTAACTCAGCCTGGCTCACCGAGCGACGCCGAATGGCAGCACGCTCGGGCCCTATACGAACGCGCCTACCGACGCATCAACGGTCGCCACAGCGCCGTCTACCCCGGTGCGGAGCAAGGATTACGCGCGCTGCGCGCCCAAGGGCTGCCGCTGGCGTGCCTAACCAATAAACCGCTGGCCTTCGCTCGCCCGCTACTGGCCGCCAAGGGGCTGGACGGCTTTTTCGCGCACACATTCGGCGGCGACAGCTTCACGCGCAAAAAACCCGACCCGTTGCCGCTGCTGCAAACCTGTTTGGCACTAAACAGCGCGCCGCCGCGCACGCTGATGATCGGCGACTCCAGAAACGACGCCGCTGCCGCCCACGCCGCCGGCTGCCCGGTGGCACTCATGCGCTACGGCTATAACCACGGCGAACCGGTCGAACACATCAACGCTGACGGTTACTTCGACAGTCTTGCCGACGTCGCCGCTTGGCTACCAGAGCGCGTGAACAATCCTAGAAACCGTAGTTGAACGCGCCCGAGCTGAGTCGTCATCGGGTGGGCTGGCAAGCGAGGTAATTGGATGGACTCGCCCAAGCCGAGGCGTTGAAGCGCCACGGTGGCATCCTATGAGGATGATTAACCAACGACAGCGAGGACGAGCCCATGAAAGAGGATACGACAAACCCATCTGCAACCATTCCGGCGGCCTGCACCGTGATAGCGGTGGATTTGGCCAAACGGGTGTTCCAAGTCGCCGGGGAAGATGCCCTGGCGCAGGTGATCTACGAAACGCGGATCAAATCGCGCGAAGCATTCAAGGCGTTTCTAAGCTGCTTGCCAGCAGGAATAAGCGTGCTGATGGAAACCGGCCCTGGCGCTCAGGCTTGGGCGCGCCAATTGATCGAGCAAGGCCATCAGGCGCGCATCTTGCCCGCACAGCGAGTGGAGGAGCACCGCAGCGGCGCCAAGAACGACCGCAACGATACCTATGCCATTTTGCGCGCCGGCCGCGACAGCAAGATTCTGGCAGTGCCGATCAAAAGCGCGCAGGTGCTGGCCATGCAGGCGCTGCACCGGGTTCGGCAGGGCTACATACGCCGGCGCACGGCACTGGCAAACCAGATGCGGGGCCTGCTACTCGAACATGGCATTGCGCTGGCCCAAGGCGATGCGGCCATCAAGCGAGGTGTGCCGAAGGTGTTGGACGGTGCGAGCTTACCGGTGCCTGAACTGTTGAGCGAACTGCTGGCCGAAATGTTAGCCGAGTGGGAGCACTTGGGCGTGCGCATTCAAGCGCTGGCCGCCAAGCTGCAAGTCAGCGCCGGGCAGGACCCCAAGGCGCGCCAGTTGATGACGGTGCGCGGTATCGGCCCAACCATTGCAACGGCGATGTTGGCCAAGCAAGTCGAGCCTGAGCGTTTCAAGAACGCGCGCCAATTTGCCGCGTACTTTGGCATCGTGCCCGATCAGCACAGCAGCGGGCCGAAGATCAGGCTGGGCAAGATGAGCAAACGCGGCGATGGCTACATTCGCGGCATGATGATCGAGGGCGCGCATGCGGTGCTCACGAGGCTGTCGCCCGACTCCAGTCAGCCCGATGATCGGCGCTTGCTGCGCTGGATGCAGCGCCACGGGCGCAAGGGCGCGGCCATCCGGCTGGCCAATCGCAATTTGCGCATTGTCTGGGTGCTGCTGCAAAACGACCGGAACTATTGCCGCCAGCCGAGTCGATCGGCACAACTGGCCCAGGAGATTGGCATGCACGACTAAAACACGCCGACAGTACAGCCGCAAGCGGCTAAGAGTTTTTGTCACCGGGGCGTAAGTACGCTCCAACCGCTGCTGAAGAACATTGACAACAGGTCAGACCGTCGCGCATTGATGCCTACCAGCCTACCGGCCCTTGAGGTCTATTCGTAATCGGCAGTGCGCGAGCTCAAACAATGTCGGCCACAAGCACATCGATGCTTGCTCGAACAGGCCTCATATAAAGATGCAACCGGTGTTCTTTGTTTGAAAGCAGGGGTTGATGGTGAGGGCGAGTCCATATATAGGCTGGGATGAAGTGAAACGAAATCCCAGCATTCATCGCCTGAAGCTGGGATTTCGCTACGCTTCATCCCAGCCTACGTGCTCATAGAAGCTATCGTTCTGGCATTGGTGATACTTTTGGGTTATCGTCGCAAACTCAGCGTATATTTCACCGTTATCGATTGTCTTCATCTTCACCGAACATTGATATTTAATGCATCTGCATGTCTGAACCATACTTCGGCAGCTTTGCGATCACGCACAACGCCTATGCCGTGATAGAGACAGCGACCGACCTCAACAACAGAATCATTATCTCCATTGAGAGCGGCTGCGAGGTAGTGTCGATAAGCAGCTTTCTCATCCTTCTTGGTTCCCTGTCCCGTTTCATAGCTGACCGCCAAATCGAAATGTGCGGCTGCTACATCTGCCTTTGCAGCCATCTTGAGAAATTGAATTGCACGGCGCAGATTCTTGGATTGAACAGCATTGCCAAATAGAAACCACGTCGCCAATGCATACGTTGCATGACGATCTCCTTGAACATGAGCCTCCTCCAGCAAAGTTTTTGTTTTAATCAAGTCTGGGTATTTTCTGCTCGCGGTTTTCAGTGCCAATTCATAGGCATTCCGTCCTGAAGATTTAGCGCTATTTGCAGTCATCACGATTCTCTTTGTTCCTCGGGACTTTAGCACAATTCTGGTCCCGGGATGGGTTCAGATTTCATAAAATCGCACAGAGGACATAAAAATGGTGGAATTCCTGGAATAATGCGAGGCCACGGCCCCTTGACGCCAGGAGGACGCTTACTTGGAGAGCGGCGCCGATTATCGGCTTTCTCTCCACCTGAATCCCTTGCTTTTCGGGCTTGACCTTCTTGGTGTTTTTGCTCAGTGCTTGGGCGAGCATTTTTCGTGTGTTCAGCCTCCAGTCCTTCGGGATCCATAAAATTAACCGGATCTCCATCCACATAGCCATACAGATTGAGTCCGCCCCGCTCCGCAATCGGATCCCTCGACAACCACCTGCCCGCCACCGGATCATACGCCCGGTACTGCGTCAGGTATAGCCCCGAGGGCTTGTGCTCGAACATGCCGGCGTAGCCCTTGTCGGGCTGCACACTTTCGTGCCAGGTGTAGTCGGTCTGTCCGTAGGCGGTGTAGGTGCGGTGGCTTTGCGGCAGTCCTTGCTGCGTCAGCGTGCCGCGGATCGAGCCGAGGCGGTCTTTTTGGTACAGCAAGTAGGCGATAGGGTCGCGGTGGGCTTCTCCTTGGCTGAAGTACTCGGCAACGATGTTGTTGTCTTGGTCGATTTGCTGGCAGATTTCGCTGCCGCACCACAGGTATCTGGCTGTGGTTGGCTCTGCCGTGGCGTTGGCTTTTTCTTCTATCCGCACCCGCCGGTTCAGGCCGTCGTAGGCCATCTCGGTGATGTGGCCGGTGGCTTTGTCGGTGATCTATCAGGTTGCCGGCGGCGTCCCATTGGTAGTGGCGTTGTTCGTCTTCCAGCAGTTGTCCTGCGGCGTCGTAGCGGGGCTGAAATTGCTGCGCTATGCTCAGTTGGTTGTTGGCGTTGGTTTGCGCTTTCCAACTCCATGCGGCTTTGTCCTTGGCGACGAGGTCTTGCCCGGTGAGGTTGCCTGCGGCGTCGAGCGTGTAGTTTTCTTGCCGGGTGGCTCCCAATGATTCGATGAGCCGGTCGGCTTTGTCGTAGGCGTAGCTTTGCTGGCTTTCGGTGCCCGCTTGGGACGGGTTTTGGGTGCGGGACAGCCGGGCGTCCTGGCTGCGGCTCAGGCGGCCTAGGGCGTCGCTTTGGTAGTCGAAGCGCCAGTTGACCGCCGTTGAGATGCTTTGTTGCTGCTTCCAATTCATGCATTCCGGGCTGCTGATGCTCATGCCGGCGGGGCAGCGCAGGGGCGGGTCGTAGTACTGCCAGGTCAGGCTTTTGAGCCGGCGGTCGCCGCTGTTGTCTTCATAGCCATGGCTGAGCGTCAACATTGGTGGATCGACGTTGTTGCCGATGAAGCCCTCTTGTCGTGCCAGGCTGATGGGCTGGCTGCTTTGGCCCAGGTAGCGGGTTTCCCAGGCGCCCAGGCTGTTGCTTTCGCCGCTGATGCGGCCCAGCGCGTCGTATTGCCAAGCGTTTATCCTGCTCTCGATGGCGCGCTCGATGAGACGGCGGTAGACACGGGCCAGTGCGTCGTATTCGTAAGCAATCTTGCCCTGTGGCGTGGCTTCGGCCTTGATCTGCCCGGCGCCTTGTTCTCCTGGTGCGACGTAGCTGTACTCGGTCACGCCGATGCCATCAGTCATCTTGGTGATGCGCGGGTAGTGTTGGCCCCACTCCAGCGCCACTGCCGCCGTGGGGTTGACCGGGTCGGCGTAGCTGATGCCGCTGGGGCGGTCGTCGGCGGCGTAGCTGTATTTCCTGGTTTGACCGAGCGCGTCGGTCTGGCTGCTCAAGCGGCCGGCGCTGTCGTAGGCGTAGCTGGTTTTGGTGCCGTCGGGGTAGGTTTTGGCTGTCACGCGGCCCTGGATGTCGCGCTGCCAGGTGGTGCGGTTGCCGTTGGCATCGGTCAGGCTTGTCAGGCGGTTAGCACGGTCGTAGCCGTATTGGGTGACGTGGCCTTCGGGGTCGGTGGTGGAGATGAGGTTGCGATTGGCGTCGTAGGCGTATTTAGTGACCTTGCCCAGGCGGTCGGTGACGGCGGTGCGGTCAAGGTGGGTCCAGGTATAGGTTTCGCTGGTGCCATCGGGGTAGGTGATGCTTGTCAGTCGATCAAGGTTGTCGTACTGGTAGCGCAGGGTGTGGCCTTCGCTGTCGGTGCGGCTGGCGACGCGGCCTACGTTGTCGTAGCTGTAGCTGGTCTGGACTTTGCCGTTGACGGTTTGGGTGAGGTAGCCCTTGGCGTCGTAGACGTGGGTGGTGGTTTTGCCCAACGGGTCGGTGACGGTGAGCAACTGGCCCCTGGCGTTGTAGCCCATGCGCCAGGTTTTGCCGGCGGCGTCGGTGTAGCTGACGGGGCGGTGCGGCGTCTGGGGGTCGTAGGTGTATTGCGCCAGGGTGTCTTGGCCAGCGGCGGTCTGGCGTTTGACTGCCGTTACGTCAATGCCGGCAGGGTCGTAGCTGGTTTGTACTTGGCGGCCTACGGGGTCGATGGTCTGGCTGGGGTTGCCGCTGGCGGTGTAGGCGATGCGGGCGAGCTGAGTGCTGCCGTCGGGCAACAGCCGGGCGACCTGGTTGGGGGCGGCCTGTTTGGCGCCATTCAAGACGCTGCTGCTGGCCTGGCCGTCGCGCAGGTACCAAGTACGGGTTTGCAGAGGCAATTTTTCGCTTTCGAGTACGTTGGCGACGCGGTTGTCGGCGCCGGCAAGCCAGTGCGAGATGCGCGCCTGGGTGTAGTTGCCGGGGGCGCTGGCGTGGGCCTCGCCGTCCCAGTAGAAGGTGTTGCGCTCGCCTTGTTTGCCGGCTTGCCAACTGGCGCTGGGGGACTTGTCTTCGGCCAAGGTGACGCTGGCGTTGAATTCGGTGCGGCTGGTGTTGCCTAGCGGGTCGGTGATGTCCAGGCTGCGCGCGGTGGCGGTGGTGGTGGCGGCAAAGCGGGTGGCGCCGTAGGGGGTGTGTAGCGCAACGATGTCGGCGCTGTTGCCGCTGTAGTCAAAGCGCGAGACGATGCCTACGGCGTCGGTGATGCTGGATAAGCGCCCTTGGGCATCGTAGGCCAGTTGGGCCTTGCGGCCAAAGGGGTCGGTGATGGCGGTGATGAGCCAGGTGTTGGCGTTGGCGTAGCTGAAGGTAGTGTTCTGGCCGATGGCGTCTTGGATCGAAACGAGGCGCAGGTTGGCGTCGTAGTTCAGTGTCAGCGGGTTGCCGTGGGGATCGAGGATTTTGGACAGGAAGATGCGCCGGGGGGCGACATCAGCGCCATTGGAGGCGGCGTAGATTTCCTTGCTGCCGTCGGCAAAGCGGCGTTCGTAGGTGATGGGGTTTTGCGCCGTCAGCACCAATTGAGTCGAGGTGCGTATCTCGGGGGCAAAGGCGCCAGTGCTGCTGTTGTAGCCGCTGTAGTCGTAGGCGCCGCCGCCAGCGGCGATGCGCCGCACGCCAGCGCCGGGCTTGGCGGGGTCGTCTTGGATAAAGCCGACCCAACTGGTGCTCCAGCGCGGGCCGATGTGGCTGTAGTCGATGTTGGCCGGTTGCGAGGCTTCGCGCTGGTTGTAGGTGAGGGTGGTGTGTACCGCATAGCCCACTGGCGGGGTGTAGCCTACCGGGGTGTCCGATAGGCGCAGGCTGACTAAAGGCAGGGTGGTGGTGGCGATGCACATGCCGGTGGAGCAACTGCCGCCGCCACCGTCACCACCGCCGGCAGGCCCGCCGCCGCCGCAATCGCCGTTGGTACAGGGAGCGTCGGGGCCGGTGTCGCCTTCGTCGAAGTCGGTGGGGGGTTGCTCTGGCGGTTTCCCCTGTACGCACTGGTTGTCGCTTTCAGCGTAGCCTGAATCGCAAAAACAAGTCGGGGTGGGAGTGTCGATTAGCGTTGCGTTATTCGGACACTTTAAACCGCAGTTGTAGTAGTTGCTTAGAATTTATCCGTATATTACGTTAACAGTCAGCGGCACCTTGCGCAACGCAATGATGGCTGCAGCCAGATGGTTGAGCGCGACGAAGCTTCGCTCAAGCTTTTCGTAGCGCACCAG
>JAITMV010000144.1 GCA_031277295.1 Burkholderiaceae bacterium
GTTCGGCGTGGGCGTCATGGCGTTCACCAGGTCTTTGAGCAGCACCGGTACGCCGACGTTGGCGAGCTTGGCCCCGAGCACCAGCGCCAGCGCCACGCCCACGCGCCACTTGTAGCGCCACAGATACGGCAGCAGCCGCGCCAGCGTGCGCCAGTCGGAGCGTGGGCCGGGCGCGGCCTCGTCGGCCGCCGGCAAGGGAATATAACGATGGTGGCCGCCGCCGCGCATAATGGAAAATTACCTCTGAAATCGTTTTTGATCGGTGTTCACCGGATTGTGCCCATGTCCCACTTGTCAAGCTCCGTCACCCGCCACCTGCGCGCGCCCAACAGCGAACCGGTGCAAGCCGCCCCAGCCGAGCCGCCGCCAGACCACGTACTGGTGATGAAGGTGATCCCCCAACCAGCCGATGCCAACAGCAACGGCGACATCTTCGGCGGCTGGGTCATGGCGCAGGTGGACATGGCCGGCGCCGTTCTGCCGGCGCGTTACGCCCAAGGGCGCATGGCGACGGTGGCGGTCAATCAGTTCATCTTCAAGCAGCCGGTGCGCATTGGCGACATCCTGTCGTTTTACGCCAAGATGGAACGCATCGGCCGCACCTCGCTGACGGTGAACGTCGGCGTCTTTGCCGAGCGTTTCAACAACCAGGGCCACTACATCAAGGTCACCGAAGCGACACTGACCTACGTTGCCATCGACGACCAAGGGCGGCCCAGGCCGGTGCCAATCACGAAGATATGAGCCTTCGGTGTGCGGCGATGCTGCATTGGGATGGGCTGCAAGGCGCAATCCTTGCCAATGGCCCGTGTCATTGGCAAGGATTGCTTGCGCCGCAGCGCTTCCTGAGCACGCGCCCGCTCTCAAGCCCGCGCCGGGATCGTGAACACGTTCTTAGTCCAACCTACCACACTGAGAATCAGCGCTGCCCCGTTGTTACCCCGGCTTCTCCGCCGCTTGATTGCCGGAAAAGGGCGGGATAAACCTCGCCCTACGCTTTCTATCCAGCAAATATATGTGTGTTATCCATTTCATCGGTTAAAAGAATCTTCAACTCATCTAACGCATTATCAATTCTTGATGAAATGCTTTTTTTATCTTCTGATTTCATAGGGCTACTCAAAATCCAATCCCTGAGAGAAACCATCTCTTTTATAACATTTGACAAATCGGATTTTTGAATATCAATTCCAGACTCAAAAAGAGGAAGCCACTGTGCGCCAATTTGCTCAGATCCCAGGAGCCATACACGCTTGAACACTTCCTCTGTCGCTAATGGAATAGATTTTGATGATTTGTTTCCAAGCTTTGATTGGGTAGTTGTTAGTGTTACTGACATATTAACCTCTCTATTCTCCAAAACACACACTAAACGTCCAGTCTGGATATTTTTCGTGTAGCACGGTAGGTTGGGCTGAGCGCCAGCGATGCCCAACAATTGGATGGATCGCAACTGTTGGGCATCGCTGAACCTAGGGAACCTCTGATTAATTTCGTTTGGCCTGAAGCTCTGTCGAATAGAATCCTCATGAAAATCAAGGGCTTCGATAGAGCTTCAGCCCGAACGGTGGTGAATTGTTCAGAGGTTCCCTTGGAGAAATGGCGGGGTGAACCTCAATACTGGTCACTTAAGCGCACAGACCGATGAATGTCGCCATTCCCGCCTGCGCGAGAATGACGAAATAAAGGTTCATGTCGTTAACTGAACGGTATTGGAGTGAACCCCGCCCTACGCTTGCTGCATTTACCTACGTGTCAAACGCGGATCCATCCAATTTCCGGAGTCAATATAGTTTGAACGTTTCCCAATTCGGATTAATAAGATCGCCATCACCCCAGCGAATTAACTCCAGCTCCAAAAGTCGATCATTCTGATCAACAAAGAGGATCACTCCCACTCTTGTGCCATCTCTGTCGAGAAGTTCCCCTTCCACTCCAAACGAGTGCTGCCCATCATATGAAGGCCGGTCGTAGCCGGCAATGCTAAATTTGATTATCGAATTATCCGGCAGCGCTGGATAAGCCGTGGCAAGTTCAAGGTCGGCTAAAAGCTGACGCTGATTGTCTGGCGATAGTTTTTCTGCAATCGCACGGATCACATTCTGCTCTTCCTGTGTAAGTGCACGCATCATAATTTCACCGGGAAGATTGTTCCGACGTTACCTGTACCATTAGACAATAGCGTGGCTCGGTATTCCACAAGAACGCCATCAATCATCATTCTTTCGCTAACAGGCGCATTGGTAACCATGTTTGGCCGAATCGTGTTTACTGCTTTCGCGACCTGAGCTTCGGCGCGTGCCACATTTATGCCTTTCGCTTCGAGCCGGGGAGCGTAGTGAGATGACTTGAAGACTGTTGCTCCCGCCTTGGAAGCCATTTCCCCCTTTACCCCCACAGGCGGCGTTACGACCGGCCTGCCAGCCACTGGCAAAGCAGGCGCCGGCCTTGAAGGCGCCGGCTCAACCACGCGCGCGCCGCCTCTCGCACCCCGCACGCCTGCTGCGCTGGCCAATTCTCCTCCAAATTGCCCCGCCTTTTCTACCACCGCTTCCGGCGCGCCAAGCGCTCTGGCCGCGGCTGCCGGCGCGCCGAACACCGGACCCAAAAGCTGAATACCCAGGTTGTTCCCAGCGCGCCGCTGTTGTTCTTGCCGGGTACGTTCGGCAGCAGGGTCAATGCCCCGCACTTGCTGCGTGGCCCGCGGAATCTCTTGCGGACGCGGGCACATGTCCTGATGGCTGCGGGAGGCTAATCGCTCGGCAATGTATTCACTGCTCGCACTCTGCAAGCTGCGCAACGCGTTGTCATGGCCTTCGGGGGCCAGAAACTGCAATGGGGTGCTTTGCCTGCTTGGGGTGTCGGCACCGTCGTTGTGTGCACTGTTGGGCGCGTCGTCGGCAGCTTACCCGTTCGCGCTGGGGCCAGCCGATGCCGCCGCCGTTTGATCCGTGTCAGCGGACGCTGGCGGCGGCGGTAGCGGCGCGGCGAGTAGAGAGGTTGAAATAGAGGCCGTGCTTCAAAACT
>JAITMV010000022.1 GCA_031277295.1 Burkholderiaceae bacterium
CTTTGTCCGCCATGCTGCGTTGCAAATCCTCGCAATACCACTCGGTATTGCTCCGGTTTGCGCCTTGCCTGACGAACAAATCCATCGATTTCATTTGTAAAGGTTTTGGTGGAACGGAGTACTAGGGCGACGCTGAACAAGTCCGTCGCGGTTGGCGCATCCTGGCTTGTGAAGCGGTCTGCTTCGTTGCAAAGGCTCGCAATACCGCCCAGTATTGCTGCGCTTTGCGCCTCGCATCCCATCCCAAATTCAGGCGCGCCCGCTCGCGCGGACTTATTCAGCGTCGCCCTAATGCTTGAGCGACGGATTATTTCAGCAGATCAACCACGCGCGGCGCGAAAGTTTCAACAAGGCGTCCCAAAAGCGACGGGCGCCGCGCTGTGATAGTAGCGCGCTACGATGCGCGCGCCGAGGCGAGTATCGGCGGCGAATCGTTTTGGGGCTTTGTACCGGCTCGGATCCGTCGCCCGTAAACTTGGTTTCCAGCCGTCACCCTTGGCAGGTAGGCGTGGGCGGTTTTTTTAAAGGAGCAAATGCACATGGGACAGTTCATCGACCTCAGCGCCGCTGACGGCCAGAAAATCACCGCTTACGAGGCCCGGCCGGTTGGCCGGCCTAGGGGCGCCGTTGTGGTGATACAAGAAATTTTCGGCGTCAATTCGCACATCCGCGCCGTGGCCGACGGTTACGCGCAAGAAGGCTATCTGGCAGTTGCGCCGAGCACATTTCATCGCGTCAAGGCCGACGTGGAGTTGGGTTATTCCGACGCCGACATGCAGGCCGGCTTTGCCATCAAACTCAAGGTCGATGAGCTGCCCGCGCCTGGTGTCATGCAAGACGTGCAGGCCGCCATCGACCACGCCGCGCGGGAAAGCGGCGGCAAGGTCGGCATCGTCGGTTATTGCTGGGGCGGCCTGCTAACCTGGCGCGCGGCCTGCACCTTGACCGGCTTGGCCGCCGCCGTGCCCTACTATGGCGGCGGCATGACCACTCCCGAGGAAAGCGCCCGCCAGCCCAAAGTGCCGGTGCTGGCGCACTTCGCCGAGCAGGATCAGTGGATTGCGATGGACACCATAGAAGCCTTCCGCAAGGCGCATTCCGACGTGCAGGTGTATACCTACCCGGCGCACCACGGTTTCAATTGCGACCAGCGTGGCGCTTGGCATGAGCCATCGGCCAAGCAGGCGCGCGAGCGCACGCTGGCTTTTTTTGCCCAGCACGTCGACTAAAAGAGATTGTCATGCCCCCACGATGCACGACCGTTCGCGGCAGAAACGGGGGGTACGACACAGACAGGGCGCAACGGCGGCGCGGACAGCTTAGCTCGGGCGCGTCCAACCACCGTTTCTGGGTTTATTGCTTCACGCCCCCTGAAGCCGCCGCCTTTTCCAGCGCATCGATAAACATCGCCGCTACGTTGCAGCCGGTCTGCTCGAAAATTTCACTAAAGCAAGTGGGGCTGGTGACGTTGATTTCGGTGACGCGCTCGCCGATGATGTCCAGCCCGATCAGCAGCAGGCCGCGGGCGTTGAGCGCGCGGCCCATGGTCTGGGCGATGGCGCGGTCGGCGTCGCTCAAGGGCTGAGCCACGCCTTTGCCGCCTGCCGCCAGATTGCCGCGCACTTCGCTGCCTTGCGGGATGCGCGCCAAGCAGTACGGCGCAGGCTCGCCGTCGATGATGAGTATGCGCTTGTCGCCGTGCTCGACTTCAGACAGAAATTTCTGCACCATCAAGGTAGTGGCGCCGCCGTGGTTCAGCGTTTCGATGATGCTGCCCAGATTCAGCCCGTCGGCCTTGACGCGGAAGATGCCCATGCCACCCATGCCGTCGAGCGGCTTCAAGATGATGTCGCCGTGCTCGGCGTGGAAGGCGCGGATGGCGTCCGCTTCGCGCGTGACCAGGGTGGGGCCGATGAATTGCGGCCATTCCATGATGGCGAGTTTTTCCGGGTGATCGCGCAGCGCGCGCGGGCGGTTGAATACGCGCGCGCCTTCGCGCTCGGCTTGCTCCAGCAGGTGGGTGGCGTAGATGTATTCGGCGTCAAAGGGCGGGTCCTTGCGCATCAGCACGGCATCGAAGCCGGTCAAAGGCTGTTTGCGCGCGGCGTCTTCGGCGAACCAGTCGCTATCTTCGCGCTCGGTCAGGCGAATCGGGCGCACCCGCGCCGTGACCGGCTGGCCGGTCTGCCACATCAGGTGGCGCGGCTCGCAGGCGGACAGCCCATGACCGCGCCGAGCGGCTTCGCGCATCATGGCGTAGGTGGTGTCCTTGTAGGTTTTGAAGGCTTCCAGCGGGTCGGCGACGAAGAGCAGGTTCATTTTTGCGTTTGGCGTTGTGCGTTTAGCGTTTAGCGTAAGCCATTTTGCGCCGCCGCGCCACGCCCCAATGAGGGATGCACGCCAAACGCCAAACGTTAAACGGAAGAATGCTATCCGCTCGCCACCTAAAATTACGTGCTCCGTCAGCCTGCAACCGCCCTCATGACCGCCTTGCGCCAGCTTTTCGTTACCACTGCGCTGCCGTATGCCAACGGCACCTTTCACATCGGCCACATCATGGAATACATCCAGGCCGACATCTGGGTGCGGTATCAAAGGATGCGGGGCCATGCGGTGAATTTTGTCTGCGCCGACGACGCGCACGGCGCGCCGATCATGATCGCCGCCGAAAAGGCCGGCCAAACGCCCGAGCAGTTCGTCGCCGGCATCGCCGCTGGGCGCAAGCAGTATCTGGACGGCTTTCTCATCAGCCACGACAACTGGCACAGCACGCACAGCGCGGAAAACGTCGAGATTTCACAGGCCATCTACCGCGACTTGAAGGCCGCCGGGCTGATCGAGGCGCGCACCATCGAGCAGTTCTTTGACCCGCAAAAGGGCATGTTCCTGCCCGACCGCTTCATCAAGGGCGTATGCCCGCGCTGCCACGCCCAGGATCAGTACGGCGACAACTGCGAGGCGTGCGGCGCGGTCTATGCGCCCACCGAGTTGATCGAGCCGTATTCGGTGCTGACCGGCGCGCGGCCCGAACTCAAAACCAGCGAGCATTTTTTCTTCAAGTTGTCCGACCCGCGCTGCGTCGCCTATTTGCAGGAATGGACGCAAGATGGCCGCTTGCAGCCCGAGGTTGCCAACAAGGTGCGTGAGTGGTTCGACCTTGATGAGAACGGTAGTCCGAAGCTGGGCGACTGGGACATCAGCCGCGACGCGCCGTACTTCGGCATTGAGATTCCCGATGCGCCGGGAAAATACTTCTACGTCTGGCTCGACGCGCCGATTGGCTACCTCGCCAGCCTGAAAAACCTGCTCGCCAAACAAGGCAAGGACTACGACGCTTATCTGGCGCAGCCAGGGCTGGAGCAGTACCACTTCATCGGCAAGGACATCATCACCTTTCACACGCTGTTCTGGCCGGCGATGCTCAAGTTCAGTGGCCGCAAGCCGCCTGACAACATATTCGTCCACGGTTTTCTGACGGTGAACAATGGCGAGAAAATGAGCAAGAGCCGCGGCACCGGGCTTGACCCGCTGAAGTACCTGCATCTGGGCATGAACCCCGAGTGGCTGCGCTACTATCTGGCGGCCAAGCTATCGGCGCGCAATGAGGACATAGACTTCAACGCCGACGACTTCATGCTGCGCGTGAATGCCGATCTGATCGGCAAATACGTCAACATCGCCTCGCGCGCGGCGGGCTTCATCAACAAACGCTTCGGCGGGCACTTGGGCGAAGTCTCGCCCGACGGCGACGGGCTGCTGACCCACTTGCGCGACGCTTTGCCCACGGTGACGCAACTTTACGAGCAGCGCGAATTCGGCAAGGCCACGCGCGAGGTCATGCAACTGGCCGACCGCGTGAACGAATACGTTGATGCCAACAAACCGTGGGAGTTGGCCAAGCACTCCGGCATGGACGCGCGCCTGCACGACGTCTGTACCACCTGCATCGAAGCGTTCCGCATCCTCACCATCTACCTTGCGCCCATCCTGCCCCGGTTGGCGACGGAGGTGGCGCGCTTCATCATGCGCCCGCCGGAGAGTTTTGACGACGTGCTAACGCCCCTCGGCCGCGGCGCGCGCATCGGCGAATACCGGCACCTGATGCAGCGCGTCGATGCCAAACAGCTCGACGCGCTGTTCGAGTTGCCCGAGCCGGCCCCATCCGCCCCGCACGCGGCTGAAACACCCGTCGCCGACGCCCCCGGCGGCGAGCCGCTGGCCCCTGTCATCGGCATCGACGACTTTGCCAAAATCGATTTGCGCATCGCCCGCATCGTCGATTGCCAGGCAGTTGTTGGCTCCACCAAACTGCTGCGCCTGAGCCTCGACGCCGGCGAGCGCGACGCGGGCGGCCAGCCGCGCCTACGTAACGTTTTCAGCGGCATCGCCAGCGCGTACCAGCCCGGCGATTTAAAAGGCAAGCTCACCGTGCTGGTCGCCAACCTCGCGCCGCGCAAGATGAAGTTCGGCCTCAGCGAAGGCATGGTGCTGGCCGCCAGTCACGGTGACGAAAAAACGCACCCTGGTATTTACGTGCTGGAGCCAACGGCCGGCGCGCAGCCGGGGATGCGGGTGCGTTAAGAGCCTCTGAACAAGTCCGCGCGAGCAAAGCGCGCTGTGGATTTGGCGATGGGCTGCATGAGGCGTTGCCCTAATCGGTATAGATGCGATCAAACACCCCGCCGTCGGCGAAATGCGTTTTGCTGGCTTGCGCCCAACCGCCGAAAGCCTGATCGATGGTGAACAAGTTCAGCTTTGGAAACTGCCCGGCGTATTTGGCCGCGGCTTTTTCCGAGGTCGGGCGGTAGAAGTTGTGTCCCACAATGTCCTGAGCCTCGTCACTGTAGAGATATTCCAGATAGGCCTGCGCCACGGCGCGAGTGCCGTGCTTGTCCACGTTCTTGTCCACCACCGTAACCGCTGGCTCGGCCAGGATCGACAGGCTCGGATAAACGATGTCGAAACGTTCTCCCAACTCCTTGACCAACAGGCGCGCCTCGTTCTCCCAGGCAATCAGCACATCGCCCTGGTTGCGCTGGCCGAAGGTGACCGACGAGCCGCGCGCGCCGGTATCAAGCACCGGCACATTGCGGTACAGCCGGGCGATGAAATCGCGCGCTTGCGCCTCGCTGCCGTACTTGCGGCGGGCGTATTCCCACGCGGCCAGATAGTTCCAGCGGGCGCCGCCGCTGGTCTTTGGGTTGGGCGTGATGACCTGCACACTCGGCTTGACCAGATCGTTCCAGTCCTTGATGCCTTTCGGATTGCCCTGGCGCACCACCAGCACGATGGTCGAGGTATACGGCGCGCTGTTGTGCGGCAGGCGCTTTTGCCAATCCGGCGGAATCAGCCCGCCGTGGGCGGCCAGCGCGTCGGTATCGGCGGCCAGCGCCAACGTGGCGACATCGGCGGCCAGCCCGTCAACAATCGACAACGCCTGCTTGCCCGAGCCGCCGTGCGACTGCTGGATGACAACCGTCTGGCCGGTCTTGGTCTTCCAGTGCGCGGCAAAAGCCTTGTTGAAATCGGCGTACAGCTCGCGCGTCGGATCGTAGCTGACGTTCAGCAACCGGATGGTTGCTGGCTGCGCAGCCTGCGCCAGCGCCGAGGGCGCCGCGGTCGTTACGGCAGCGGCGAGCAGCGCGAGCAGCGTGTGGCGGCGTGTGGCGGAAACAAACATGAAAACCCCTTGAGCGTTGATTGAACCAGGCCGCGATTGTGTTCAGGCACCGGCAAAAAGGGAACGTTTTTTTTCTTGTTTGCTTATGGGGCATGAGCTTATTCCCATACGATCAAAGTTGCAGGGGCAAAAAATTTTTCGCCCCTGCAACGCATCCGATGGCACACCAGCACGGCATGGCTGGCCAAGCGAGGGTGTCGCGTAGTGAAAGCGCGGGCGCACAAGCTTTTAGCACGCTCGGGGTGGATGCGATCACAATAGCGTGGCGCCTTATGTCCAATCCCTTACACCTCGCCCACTTCCGCCCGCGTCTGCTGGACGCGCTCAAAGGCTACGACCGCGGCCACCTGAGCAAGGACTTGGCCGCGGGCCTGACGGTGGGCGTGGTGGCGCTGCCGCTGGCGATGGCGTTCGCGATTGCCTCGGGGCTGAAGCCGGAGGCCGGGCTGTTCACCGCCATCATTGCCGGCTTTCTCATCTCGGCGCTGGGCGGCAGCCGGGTGCAAATTGGCGGGCCTGCCGGTGCGTTCATCGTCATCGTCTACGGCATCGTTGAACGCTACGGGGTCGGCAACCTGATCCTCGCCACCGCGCTGTCGGGGCTGCTGCTGTTTTTCATGGGGTTGTTCCGGCTGGGCACGCTGGTGCGCTTCATCCCAGTGGCGGTGGTGATTGGCTTTACCAACGGCATCGCGGTATTGATCGGGCTGTCGCAAATCAAGGACTTGCTGGGCTTGCAAATCGCAAAAATGCCGGGCGACTTTTTCGGCATTGTGGATGCGCTGTGGAGCCAGCGGCACACCGTCAACCCGTGGGCGGTGGGCGTGGCGCTGGCGTCGCTGGTAATCCTGATCGGCTGGCCGCGCGGGGTATTGGCCTGCTCCAAACGTTGGCCTGCCATCAGATTGGTGCCTGGCTCTATCGTGGCGTTGGTCGTGGCCACTGCTGTGGTCGGCCTATCCGGTCTGCCGGTGGAGACCATCGGCAGTCGCTTCGGCGGCATTCCGGCAGCGCTGCCGGCCTTCACCATGCCCGGCTTCAGTTGGCAGGCGGCGCGCGAGTTGCTGATGCCGGTCATCACGCTGGCGCTGCTCGGGGCCATCGAATCGCTGCTGTGCGCGCGCGTGGCCGACGGCATGATCGGCGAGCGCCATGACCCCAATCAGGAGTTGATGGCGCAAGGCGTGGCCAACTTCGTCACGCCGTTTTTTGGCGGTATGCCCGCCACCGGCACCATCGCGCGCACCGTCACCAACGTCAAAAACGGCGCCACCAGCCCGATTGCCGGCATAGTGCATGCGCTGGCGCTGCTGGCTGTCATCTTGGTGGCCGCTCCGCTGGCGACGGCGATTCCGCTGGCGACGCTGGCCGCCATCTTGATGCACGTGGCCTGGAACATGGGCGAATGGCGCGAATTCGCGCGCCTGAAGACCTACCGCACGCCTTATCGCGTGACGCTGGTTGCGGTGTTTTTGCTGACGGTAATTTTCGATCTGACGATAGCGGTCGAATTCGGCGTATTCGCCGCCTGCATCACCTTCATTTACCGCATTTCCAGCCTGACGCGCAGCGAATGCCTGAGCGCCGCCGATTACACCGAACTGGCCGACCAGCGCATCCAGGCCTGGCGCATGTACGGCGCGCTATTTTTCGGCGCTACCCAACTCGTCGATCAACTGCAAGACCGCCTGCCCGTGCATACCCTGGTGCTGGATCTGAAGAACGTCATCTACGTCGATTCCACCGGCGCCGAGGCGCTGGAAAACCTGCTCAAGGCCTGCCGCCGACACGGCGTGCGCCTGATTGTCTCCGGCCTGATGCGCCAGCCGCACGACATCGCCACCCGCACCGGCTTGCTGTCGCGGTTTAGCGAATGCTCGCCTGACGATTTGCAGCCCGACGTGGCGCACGCCATCCGTTGCGCCGCCGCCGCCGATCTGGACTCATGTCCCGGCCAGTAAAATGCCCCCCTCGACTATCCGCCGCCGCCATGCCCCTTGCCGACCTTTTTCGCCGCCCGCACTACGCCTCGGACGCCACCCGGTTTTTGGACGAACTCAGGCGCTCGCACCCCGCGCTGGACGAGCAGCAGCAGCAAGGCCGCGCCCGGCTATGGGACAGGGACATTGATCGCGGCTTGCAAGCTGAATTCAGCGCCGCTTGCGTGGCGCAGCGGCCCTACGTTTATCAGACGGCTGCTGATGACTGAGAGCCTGCGAAAAAATCCGCCACGCCCGCTCATGCCGCCAAAACGCGCACGATCTTCGTTGCAAATGCTCGAAATACCACGAGGTATTGCTGCGCTTTGCGCCTCGATCGGACACGTTCTGGCGACCTGCTCGGACGCGCCGAATTCTTTCACAGGCTCTGAAAAACCGGGCGCTGGGGGGCAGGCCCGTTCATTTCATAGATGACCGTCGCGATACCCGCCGATTCCGCTTCGGCGCGGGACGATAGCCGCGCACACGCGCCGCTGCCCGACGTGGTGGACCACGTCGCCGTCGCACGCCTGTATGGCGAGCCGCTGTTTGCCCTGCCGCAAGACCTGTACATTCCACCCGATGCGCTAGAGGTATTTCTTGAAGCGTTTGAGGGGCCGCTCGATCTGCTGCTGTACCTGATCCGCAAGCAGAACTTCAACATCCTCGACATCCCGATGGCCGCGCTCACGCGCCAGTACCTCAGCTACGTCGATGAAATCCGCGGCCGCAACCTGGAACTGGCAGCCGAATACCTGCTGATGGCCGCCATGCTGATTGAAATCAAATCGCGTATGCTGCTGCCGCCGCGCAAAACCGCCGAAGGCCAGGAAGCGGAAGACCCGCGCGCCGAACTGGTGCGTCGCCTGCTTGAATACGAACAAATCAAACTGGCGGCCAGCCGCTTGGCCGAAGTGCCGCAGTTCGGGCGCGACTTTCTCAAAGTGCAGGTCTACATCGAGCAAGCGCTGCAACCGCGCTTTCCCGACGTCGATCTGGTCGACCTGCAAGCTGCCTGGCAAGACATCCTCAAACGCGCCAAGCTGGTGCAGCACCACAAAATCACGCGCGAACAACTCAGCGTGCGCGAACACATGTCCGTGGTGCTGAAAAAACTGCAAGGCCGCCGCTTTGCCCCATTCGAGGATTTATTCGACCCCAGCCGCGGCGTGCCGGTGCTGATCGTCACCCTGCTGGCGCTGTTGGAACTGGCAAAAGAAAACCTGATCGAAGTCACCCAAGCCGAGGCCTACGCGCCGATCTACGTGCGCCTGGCGTTTACGACACTAGTGTAGTGTCGCGTAAATGAATACTGCCACTGCCCTTGACGCAACGGCTTGCGCGCCCGCATCCGAGAACCTTGCCAAACCGTGGCGCGAAGATGCGGCGGTGATCGGCCTGGTTGGGCTGGCGCATGGTTGCTCGCACTTTTCGCACCTGCTGCTGGCGCCGCTGTTTCCGATCTTCATGCGCGAGTTTGGTCTGAGCTTTGCCCAACTTGGCCTGGCGATGACGGTGTTTTTCGTCATTTCCGGCGTTGGGCAGACGCTATCGGGCTTTGTCGTTGATCGCGTGGGCGCGCGGCCAGTGTTGTTTGCGTCGATGGGCTGCTTCATGCTGGCGACGCTGTCGGGCTGGCTGGCGCAAGGCTATGCCGGGCTGATACTGGTGGCGGTGTGCGCCGGGCTGGGCAACGCGCCGTTCCACCCGGTGGACTTCAGCATCCTGAACCAGCGCGTTTCGCCCGCGCGCCTGGGTTATGCGTATAGCGTGCATGGTCTCAGCGGCAACCTGGGCTGGGCTTTGGCGCCGATGTTCATGGTGGGTTTCAGCGCGCGCGGCGACTGGCGTTCAAGCTATCTGGCGGCGCTGCTGCTGTACGGATGCATCGCGCTGCTGCTGTTCGTCAACCGCGCCCGGCTGCGCACTGAGGTCATGCACCACCAAGCCGATGCTGGCGGCGCGGCGGCGGCAAGCAACTTGTCTTATCTGAGGCTGCCGGTCGTGTGGTGGTGCTTTGGGTTTTTCTTGCTCTCGACCATGACGTTGTCCGTGGTGCAGACCTTTTCTCCCTCCATTTTGTTCGCCATGCACCACATCCGTATCGAGGTGGCTACCGTCACGCTAACGGCCTACATGATTTGCGCGGCGGTGGGAACGCTGGCCGGCGGTTTCGTCGCCACGCACCTGCCGCGGCGCAGTGATCGCGTGGTGGCTGTGTCGATGCTGGTTGGCGCGGTGTTGATGGCGCTCGCGGCCACCGGCTGGCTGGGCGGCACGGGGTCGATGGCGGTGCTGGCGGCTGCTGGCTTCGCGGTCGGCGTCGGCGGCCCTAGCCGCGACCTGATGATTCGGCGCGGCACGCCCGAAGGCG
The DNA here is from genome assembly GCA_031277295.1 of Burkholderiaceae bacterium. Taxonomy (GTDB): domain Bacteria; phylum Pseudomonadota; class Gammaproteobacteria; order Burkholderiales; family Burkholderiaceae_C; genus Ottowia. The sequence continues at coordinate 10,034 of JAITMV010000022.1, forward strand.
CTACCGGTCGCGTTTATGGCACGGTGTACTCGGGGCTGGACACCGGCTCGGCGCTGTCGCCGCTGCTGTTCGGGATGTTGATGGATCGCGGCTGGTACGCCGCCACGCTGCTGGCCGCGGCGCTGACGCTGCTGCTGTCGGTAGGAGCGGCGCTAGGCGTGGGGCGGCACACAGGCTCGCGCTGACGCCGCAAACCGAAAAGCCATAAAACCCCCACGCTCCCTTGCTTCGCATGATGCGCTGCCCCTAAGAACGTGTTCACGATCCCGGCGCGGGCGTGCGGGCGCGGGCTTGGGCGGTCTGCGGCGTTGCAATCCTTGCCAATGACACGGGCCATTGGCTGCGAATTGCGCCTTGCAGCCCAT
>JAITMV010000115.1 GCA_031277295.1 Burkholderiaceae bacterium
GGCCTGGCAAAGCCAGCTCCACGGGTGCCCTGGCGTGGCTTGCTCCGCAGCCTTGCGGCTCTTTACGTTTCATACGTCGCGGGTGGCGCGTGAGCGTCATGGGCAACTGAAGTGAAACTCGACCCGTTTTCGCATGGCGCTGTAGGGGCAACCCTTGTTGGTTGCCTTTGTCCCCATTGGCCACGATCATCGGCGCGAACACAGGGCAACCACCAAGGTTGCCCCTAGGCCAAACGTTTCATGCGTCGCGGGTGGCGCGTGAACGCTATGGAAAACTTAGATGAATTCGACGCGTCTGCCGGACATTGCGTACAGTTCATGCCATGAGCATTTCCGCTTGGACTCTGGGCTGGCGTCATTTGTGGCGCGATCTGCGCGGTGGCGAGTTGCGGTTGTTGATGGTGGCGGTGACGCTGGCGGTAACGGCGTTGACGGCGGTGGGGTTTTTTTCCGACCGGTTGCAAGGTGGCCTGCAACGCGATGCGCGGCAGTTGTTGGGCGGCGATGTGGTGGTAGCCAGCGATCAGCCGCCCGCCGCGGTGTGGATCGATAAGGCGCAATCACTGGGCTTGCAAAGCGCGCTAACGCTGACTTTTATGACCATGACCCGCGCGCCGGATGAGCGCGGCGGCGCGGCCCGGCTGGTGGCGCTAAAGGCGGTACCGCCGGGCTATCCGCTGCGCGGCCAGTTGCGGCTAGCGCATGACGCAGGCAACGGCACGAGTGAGCCGGCGCACGGCATTCCCGCGCCGGGCGAAGTCTGGGTTGATTCTGGACTGCTGCAAGCACTGGCGCTAAAGAGCGGCGACACGCTGCTGCTCGGCGACGCCCGCCTGCGCATCGCGCGGCTGATCGCGCTGGAGCCGGATCGCGGCGCCGGTTTTATGAGCTTTGCGCCGCGCGTGATGATGAACGCCGCCGATCTGCCTGCCACTGGCTTGGTGCAACCGGCCAGTCGCATTGCCTGGCGGCTGGCGCTGGCCGGGCCGGACGAGGCGGTGCGACGCTACCGCGCTTGGGCTGAAGGCCAAATCGTCCAACCCGGCGTGCGCGGCGTGCGGCTGGAATCACTCGACAGCGGTCGGCCCGAGATGCGCACCACGCTGGATCGGGCCGGAATGTTTCTCAACTTGGTGGCGCTGCTGGCCGCGCTGCTGTCGGCGGTGGCGGTGGCGCTGGCGGCGCGCGGCTTCGCGGTGCGTCATCTGGACGCGGCGGCCATGCTGCGTGTGCTCGGTCTGCCGCAGCGACGCATTGCCGGCGCGTATGCGGTGGAATTTCTGCTCGTTGGCCTAGCGGCCAGCGCGCTGGGGGTGTTGATCGGCTACGCCGTACATCACCTGTTCGTGGCGCTGCTGGCCGGGCTGGTGGATACGGCGCTGCCCGCATCCAGCGCGTGGCCGGCATTGTTCGGTCTGGGTTTGGGCCTGACATTGCTGGTGGCGTTTGGCTTGCCGCCGGTGCTGCAATTGGCTCGGACGCCGCCACTGCGCGTGATCCGGCGCGAGGTTGGAGCGCTGAAACCCGTTTCACTGGCGGTGCTGGCATTGGGCGTGGCTGGATTTGCGGCGCTGTTGCTGGCGGTCAGCTCCGATCTGGCACTGGGGCTGATCGCCGTCGGCGGCTTTGCCGGCGCAGTGCTGTTGTTCGCGCTATTGTCCTGGGGCGCGGTGGCACTGCTGCGGCGGCTGGTGAGCGAGCAGACCGCGCCGCCCGCGCTGGCGCTGGCCGTGCGCCAACTGGCGGCTCGGCCCGCCTATGCAGTAACGCAGGTCAGCAGTCTGGCTGTCGGCCTGCTGGCGCTGGCGCTGCTGGTGCTGCTGCGCACCGACTTGGTGTCCAGTTGGCGCGCCGCCACGCCGCCCGACGCGCCGAACCGCTTCGTCATCAACATCATGCCGGATCAAGGCGAGGCGTTTCGCGCCGTGTTGCAAAAAGCCGGCGTGCGCCAGCCCGATTGGTACCCCATGTTCCGCGGCCGACTGACGGCAATCAATGGCCGTGCCGTATCCGACGCCGACTACATCGAAGAACGCGCCCGGCGGCTGGTCGAGCGCGAGTTCAACCTGTCACACGACGCCCACAAACCACCGCACAACGACATCGTCGCCGGACGCTGGACGGCAGGCGGGGCCGGTACCATCAGCGTCGAGCAGGGACTGGCCGACACGCTGGGACTGAAACTCGGCGACACGCTGCGCTTCGACGTGGCCGGAGCGCCCATTGAGGCGCGCATCACCTCGCTGCGCAAGGTCGATTGGGCATCAATGCACGTCAATTTTTTCGCCATGTTTCCGCTGGCCGACATGCCGGACATGCCCGTCACCTGGATCGCTGCCTTCCGCGCACCGCCGCAGCCGGGCTTTGACAGCGCATTGGTGCGCCGGTTTCCCAACATCACCAGCGTCGATATGGAGCAAACCATCGCCCAGATGCAGCATGTGCTGGAGCAGGTCATCGGCGCGGTGGAATTCCTGTTCGGTTTCACCTTGGCCGCTGGGCTGATCGTGCTGTTTGCCACCGTCGGCGCCACGCGCGAGGAACGCGCACGTGAGTTCGCCATCATGCGCGCCGTCGGCGCCGGCAGCCGCCTGTTAACCCGTGTACAGTGCATCGAGTTGGCCGGCGTCGGCCTGCTGGCCGGCGTGTTGGCCGGCGCGGTGGCAATGGCCGTAGGCTGGGCGATGGCGCGCTGGGCGTTCGACTTTAACTGGAGCGCCTCGCCATTAACACTGCCCGCCTGTGGCGGCGCTGGCGCTGCGCTGGCACTGGCCGCCGGCTGGTGGGGCCTGCGCGAAGTGCTGCGCCAGCCGGTGGTGCAAACACTGCGCAAGGCAACGCAGGCGATCTGATCGCTACCGTTGCACCTTCAGCCTGGAAACCGTAGTTGGACGCGCTCGAGCAGGCCGTCCTCGGGCGGGCTGGCAAAGGCAACCAAGGGCAACCAAGGCCGCGCACTCGTGTGCTTAGAACGTGTTCACGATCTCGGCGTGAGGTGTGCGGCGATGCGGCATTGGGATGGGCTGCAAGGCGCAATCCGCAGCCAATGGCCCGTGTCATTGGCAAGGATTGCTTGCGCCGCAGCGC
>JAITMV010000127.1 GCA_031277295.1 Burkholderiaceae bacterium
TCGGGTGGGCTGGCAAGGCGCGAGGACGCCGCAGGCTAATGCCTGCAAGGACGAGCAACGCCGCCAGCGCGCCAAAAGCTCCAAGTTTTGGCGGCCTGATCATCGGGTGCGTAGCGCTCCCACCCAAAAGGTGGGTGTGATCGAATCCACGAAAGTCAATATCCATACGGTTTTCCGGAAGATAACAAGCGGTCAACTGCGGTTTCTAGGTTGAAGGCCGCGCCGAACAACTCGCCGTGCAAGCCGAGCGCATCCTTCGCTTGTGAAGCGGTTTGTGGCGTTAATCATGGCACGCCCGCCGGTTTTGCAAAATGGATCGGGCGGCTAATCGAAGGTGGGCGCGCGGATAGATCCCAGGATATAGATCCTAGTGTCCTGTCCCGCAAATAGTTGCACAAAATGAAATTGATGCATTCGCGTTCACGGCAAGGCGCAAACCGGAGCGATACCCATTGGTATCGCGAGGATTTGCTTTCGCCGCCGTGGGCGCGAAGGCGCTATTTTCATGTGCAAGTATTTGCGGGACAGGACACCAGCTACATCACAGGCCCAGGACTCAGCAGCAGCGGACTCGACGCGCTGCCTAGCCGACGCCTGGCGCTGGAGGCGGTTTTGCGCAAAACCGTGGCCGCTTCGCCCCTGGTGGTCACGTGCAGCTTTCTCAGGATGTTGTGAACGTGGTTCTTGACCGTCGCCAATTCTATCGACAGGTGCCGCGCGATGGCCTTGTTCGACAGCCCGTGATCGATCAGCTCGACGATCTCGGTCTCGCGCGGGCTGAGCAATGGCGCGGGCGATGCATATCCGGCCAATGGCGCACGCGCGGCAAAGCGGCGAAACAGCCTCGCCGCAATGCGCGGACAACAATGCGCCTCGCCGCGTAGCGCGCCCTGGCACGCCGCCACCAGATCGGCTGCCGTCCCATGTTTGGGCACGAACCCGACAACCCCCAGTTCGACACAGGTCAGGATATCCTCCTCATCGTCGCCGACCGAAAATGCAACCACGCACGGCGGCGGCGCAACGCCGTGCAGCGCCGACACGGTTTCCAGCCACGAAGCGCAAGACATATCCAGCAGTACGACGGCGGAGCGCCGCTCGGTCACCGCGGCCACCGCTTCGGCCGGCGTTGCCGCCGCATCGACCACGCGCATCGACGTGTAAGCGCCAAGCGCATGGCGCAGTCCATCGCGCATCAGCGCGACGTCCGTCACGATGATCGACTCGATGGCTTGAAAGGTATGCTCCGCAGGCTTCATCGCGCACTCCCGCGGCTGTCATCAAGAGTCCGCCCAAGCCCTTCCTGGGGACAGGAGGCGGCCGACACGCTCCATTTGTTGTATCGAGGTGGGGTACAGGGGGCTACTTTCGAGTTGCACATGCGATCTGAATACCCAAAAAGACTGAAATGAAACTTGACCTGTTTAGCGCGGCCGCTGTAGGGGCAACCACAAGGGTTACCCCTACGCCAAACGTTTCATGCGTCGCGGGTGGCGCGTGAGCGTCATGGAAAACTGAAATGTGATCAGAACAATACCAGAAATCCCAATAACGTGAAGTAAGGATTTATTAGGCGATAAGGCTGGCTTTAAGGCGACGCCTCATGCGCTCCCTGCGGATGAGCGCTTCTTTGGTTTGGGATGGGTTGCAAGGCGCAAAGCGACCCAAAACGAGGATGCTTGTCGCCGTATGGGACTGGGTGAGGCGTTGCCTCAACGCATTCCTGAAAGCCGCTGCCGCGTTTGGCGGCTTGCCTTCGGCCTTGGAACTGGTGGGCGCGTATCACGATGCTCAGTCATGACAAGGAGCGACGGCGTGCTCCAATTTGATCGCATCACCCAACAGCCCGAAGTGATGGGTGGCAAGGTTCACCCCATCGTCTCATCGTGGTGGCGCCCCGCAGGGCGGGATTTATCCCGCCGTTGCGCCATCTCCTGAATCCGGAAGAGATCCGGGCCAGGTCGAGGAATTTGAGTGATTTGTGAAAACGAACAAACAATTTCAATAGACACGTTCTTTGTCGTTTTTACACTTTGTAACCATTCAATCCTGAAAAACCTCGCTGACCCGTATGAATGCTGGCGTTTCGGGGACGTCATGGGGGCAAAAACGCCCAGGTTTTGATCGGGTCAATATCACTTTTTGGGGTTCGCGCGGCGCAAAACTTCCTTCATCGTCATTCGGTGCGAAATCCCCGCCTTCGCGCCGAATGACGAGAAGGTGAGAGTTCGCCAGTTTCGTGCGTCACGGGTGGCGTGACATCAGCGTGGAGCGCCGGGACGAATTTTGCAGGGTCGACGAATGATTCAGAGGGTTCCCCAATGTGGCTGAAGCCGCGGTCGTGCTCAAGGCGTCGAATCACCGGGCCGATACGGTATGGAGGCGTTGCGAGGGTGGCGAGAAGGTTGAGAAAAAAGGACAGGCACAGGAGACACGCTTGGAGCAGAAAAACCACAAACTTTATCTGGATGCGGAGGCGCTCAATCACCTGATTGCGCCAGCAGTTCTCAGCAAAACCGTACTCCAGATCCATGGTCAAAACGCCAGCCAAATCGTGCTGCCGCCGAAGGTGGCGCTGGACAGAAATCTGCAGGCACTCTCATGGTTTATCAAGCAAGCCGATCAAAGGGCGCTCGATAAAACGACGTTGAAATTTCTAGTCAACGCCGTCGCGGCCCATGTCGTCCATACGCATGCCACCCGCTCCGAGCCGAAGACGTCCGCGCCCAGCCCGCCGCGCCTTTCCAGACGGAAAATACAGCAAATCGAGGACTACATTCAGGCCCATCTGGCCGGCAGCATCAAGGTTGAAGACATTGCGTGGCATGTCGGCATGAGCCGTGCGCGCTTCGTAGAACGTTTCAAGGCCACCACCGGCGCAACACCCCACCGGTTCGTCGTCGATGCTCGGGTTCGCAGCGCCAAAACGCTGCTGGCCGACAGCCGCTTGAATCTGGGCGAAATAGCCGCGCGCACAGGTTTTGCCAGCCCATCGCACTTTGCCTCCGTGTTTCAGCGGCGGGTCAAAATTTCCCCTTCCGTCTATCGTATGCAAGTTTCGGCCACCGGCACGCGAGTACAAAACTCGGCACAAGTCCACGGCCCGCCGCCGCAGCCGCCGCGTTTAGCCGCCATACCCGCGAGCGCCTTGACACCGGAGACCGCCGCGCCTGGGTTGATGGAATTCCAGTTGGAGCAAACCTCCCTGCCGCTGGGCAGCAAGGTACGACTGCTGAAATCCAGTCAAGGACTGGGCTGGACGGATATGTTTGCCGCCGTCACCGACGAGCTGCCGCATGAGGGGTTGCGCGGCGCCATACCCGCCGTCTGGATCGTCACCTCATCCGCACCCAACAACATCCAGCGCTTCGGTTGCGAGGGCAAGCATGATCTGATCCTGCCCCAACGCGCGATCTCAGTCACCGGCGCGGGCCAAGCGGTGTATGACGAACTGGGTTTGCAGTTGCAAGCGCGGCACCTCTATCTGCGCCAGAGCCTCATAGACGAAGTTGCCGACGAAATATTTGCGGGCAGTCAGCAGCGGCGCTTCATCGGCTCGTCGCTCGGACGCACCGACCCCATTTTGTACCGGCTGATGACCGTCATCCGGGCCGCGCTCGACGAGCCGCCGCTCGGCAACCGGCTAAAGATGGACTATCTCTCCCAAGCGCTGGCCGCGCACCTGCTGGCGCGATACTCCATTGCCGGTTCGCCGCGCCCGCTACCGGTTCATACGCTCAATGCGCGCCAGATCGGCCGGCTCAGCGACTACGTCAATGACAATCTGGCATCCGAGATGAGCATCATCCAACTGGCCGAAATCGTCGGTTTGAGCCGCGCGCAATTCATCCAGCGCTTCAAGGCCACGGCATTGATGCCGCCGCACCGGTTTGTCATTCTGCGCCGCATCAACCAGGCGCGCAAGTTGCTGGCCCGCCCAGGCGCTGACCTCGCGCTCATCGCGCTGACTTGCGGTTTTGCCGATCAATCCCACTTCACGGCCGTCTTCAGGCGAGTCGTCGGCGTCACCCCAGGCGAATACTTGCGCATGATGGCATGACCCGAACCGTATTCCCCGCAGATATGCCAAACGGCGCCCGCGGATCGGGCTTTGGCGGTATGCGCGGGCGTGGCGGGTTTTTTCACAGGCTCTCAGGGGAGACTTCATATCAGTTGTTCATGGTGCTCACGCACCACCCGAGACGCATGAAACGTTTGGCCTAGGGGCAACCCTTGTGGTTGCCCTGTGTGCGCGCCACCGGCCCTTGTCCAGTGGATACAAGGGCAACCACAAGGGTTGCCCCTACGGCGGTCGCGCTAAACGGGTCAAGTTTCATCTCAGGTTTTTCCAAGCAGCAAAAAAATTTCGTTGCCGCGCAGCCAGTCTTCGGGATAGCGTGCTTGCAATGTCGGTGGAATCGGCATATCCATGTAGTGGGACTGGCGCTTCTCACGCAGCACCTCGAAGCCGGCTTGCCGGGCGATGTCCACGAGTTCGTCGGCTGTCAGCCGGTTCAGCGCCTGGTATTCCCTGAAGACGAATTGCTTGTAGCCATCGACACCGAAATCGTCAAAGCCGAAGTCCACCTCCGTTGGGTTGATCGGCCCGTCATATGCTTGGATGGCGCGCCACAGCTCTTCTTGCGTCATCATCAAATGGTGCCAGGGCACATCGACGTAGCGACCCAAATGCGATCCCCAGGGTGAATAAAACAGCGGCTCGACTTGCAGAAAAAACACCCCGCCCGCACGCAGACAGGCATGAAGATCCATCAAGATCGGCAGCACCTTGTCGCGCTGCACATGCTCGAACGTCGACCAACTGAATATCCCGTCGAACGCTCGCACGCGGCCGGCTAGCGGCGAGTTGGGCACTATCGTTTCAAAGCGTAACGCGGCCGGCAGGCGCGTCATGCCCAGTTGTTCGCGCGCGATGCGCGGCAGTTTCTGGTACTCCCGGCGAATGTCGATGCCGTGAATGGATGCGGCCCCGTGGCGCAGCACCAGCGCCAAGTCGGTAATGCCGTCACCGCAGCCGAAATTCAACAGCCTGGCCTTGGACAGGTTCAGCGATTGCCCCAGCCAGTCATGCACGATGTCGGCGGCATGGTCGAAATGCACCCGAAACCATTCATCCGTAATCTTGCCGCTGTCCCACGCGGCCAAGCCGAACAGCTTTTCTTGCAGACCTTGCATCCAGCCTGGCCGGATGATTGACGGCACACGAAAAACCCATCGCCGCCGCTTGCGCCGGGAAAAGTCATGCGAGAGCAAAACCAAGGTCCGCCTGATGTGGATGGCGCAAGTGGCTGGCGTGGCGGCGCACGGCGCCGATTTCAGTCGAGCGTGAGTTTTTGTTTGGCGACGACTTGCTTGTACACCTCGAACTCGTCCTTGATTTCCTTGGCAAACTGCTCGGGCGAGTTGCCGACCAAGATGGAGCCGGTGTCGTCGATGCGCTTGCGCACTGCCGGGTCTTGCAGCACTTGCCGAGTGGCGACGTTTAGCATGTCGATGATCTCCCTGGGCGTGCCCTTGGGCGCCACAAGGCCGTAGTAGGCTAAACGGTTGACCGGCTCCAAACCTACCTCCTTGAAGGTTGGCGTGTCGGGCATGTCCTTCAGGCGCGCTGGCGCCGACACCACGATGGGCACCAGTTTGCCGGCCTTGATGAAAGGCAGCGCCGAGGGCAGGTTGTCAAAGATCACCGGCACCTGTCCGGCCACCGCGTCATTGAGCGCCGGACCAGCGCCGCGGTATGGAATGTGGGTGACGAAGGTGCCGGTCAGGCTTTTGTACAACTCCATCAGCAGGTGGCCAATGCCCCCGGTGCCCGACGAGGCGTAGGAATATTTGCCGGGGCCCGCCTTCAGTTGCGCAACGAAGCTCTTGTAGTCCTTGGCCAAAAAGCTCGGGTGCACGGCAATCACGTTGGGCGTGGCGGCAATGTTGATGACCGGCGCGAAGTCGGCAACCGGGTCGTAGGTAATCTTCTTGTTGATGGCCGGATTGGCGGCGGTGGTGGAGACGGTGGCCATGCCCAGCGTGTAGCCGTCGGGCGCGGCGCGCGCCAACTCGGCAGCGCCGATCACACCGCCGCCGCCGCCCTTGTTTTCAATCACCACGGGCTGGCCCAGCGCCTTGCCCAGCGGGTCGGCGATGACGCGGGCAATGATGTCGGTGGTACCCCCTGGAGCAAACGGCACCACGATGCGGATCGGCTTGGTGGGATAGGACTGTGCCAGGGCCGCGCCGCTGACCAAGGCGGCAGCGGCAAAAGCAATCAGGTGGCGGCGTTGCATGGATTGAAATCTCCTTGAGGACAAAAGAGTCACAAGGCGCACATGGTAACGGCTTCGCGCGTCATGTGAAGCAAATGGGGCGGGGTTCAACCGGGTTGTCCATAGCGCTCCGCGCCAGCGCTGTGGGTCACTGAGATGAAACTTGACCCGTTTAGCGCGACCGCCGTAGGGGCAACCCTTGTGGTTGCCCTTGTATCCACTGGACAAGGGCCGGTGTCGCGCACACAGGGCAACCACAAGGGTTGCCCCTAGGCCAAACGTTTCATGCGTCGCG
>JAITMV010000129.1 GCA_031277295.1 Burkholderiaceae bacterium
GTGGTGGTGGAAGCCGCCGTCTCCACCATCCTCGATCTGGAAGACTCGGTCGCCGCCGTCGATGCCGAGGACAAACTGCTCGGCTACCGCAACTGGCTCGGCATTCTGCGCGGCACGCTCGTCGAGTCGTTCGACAAGGGCGGCAAGACGGTGACGCGCGGCCTCAACCCGGATCGCATCTACACCGCAGCCAGCGGCCGGGGCAAGGTACGGCTGCACGGGCGCTCGCTCATGTTCGTGCGCAACGTTGGTCATCTGATGACCAACCCGGCCATCCTGTACAACGCCGCCGACGGCGGGCAAAAAGAAATCCCCGAAGGCATCATGGATGCCGTCATTACCACCGCCATCGCCATGCACGACCTGCGCGGCCTGGGGCGTGACGGCCTGCGCAACTCGCGCAAGGGCAGCGTCTACATCGTCAAGCCCAAGATGCACGGCCCGGCGGAAGTCGCCTTTGCCGCTGAACTGTTTGGCCGCGTCGAGCAACTGCTTGGTCTGCCCGAGAGCACCGTCAAGCTCGGCATCATGGATGAGGAGCGCCGCACCAGCGTCAACCTGGCGGCCTGCATCGAGGCCGCCAAATCGCGCGTGGCCTTCATCAACACCGGCTTTCTCGACCGCACCGGCGACGAGATGCACAGCGCCATGCAAGCCGGCCCGGTCTACCGCAAGGGCGACATGAAAACCAGCGCCTGGATACAGGCCTATGAGCGCAACAACGTCCTGGTCGGCCTGGCCTGCGGCCTGCGCGGCAAGGCGCAGATCGGCAAGGGCATGTGGGCCATGCCCGATCTGATGCGCGCCATGCTGGAGCAGAAAATCGGCCACCCCAAGGCCGGCGCCAACACCGCCTGGGTGCCCAGCCCCACCGGCGCCACCTTGCACGCCATGCACTATCACCAGGTTTTGGTGAGCGACGTGCAAAAGGCGATGGAAGCAGACCTCGCCAAAGCCGACCCCGCCGCGCTGCGCGACGAGTTGCTGACCGGCCTGCTCACTATTCCCATCGTGAGCGAAGCCAAATGGAGCGCCGCCGAGCGCCAGCAGGAACTGGACAACAACGCCCAGGGCATTCTGGGCTACGTGGTGCGCTGGGTCGATCAGGGCGTGGGCTGCTCCAAGGTGCCCGACATCCACGGCATCGGCCTGATGGAAGACCGCGCCACCTTGCGCATCAGTAGCCAGCACATCGCCAACTGGCTGCTGCACGGCGTGGTGACTGAAAAACAGGTGCACGCCACCTTCGAGCGCATGGCCGCGCTGGTCGATCAGCAGAACCAAGGCGATGCGGCCTACCGCAACATGAAGGGCTATTTCAAGACATCAGCCGCCTACCAGGCCGCCTGCGACCTGGTGTTCAAGGGCGTCGAGCAGCCCAGCGGCTACACCGAGCCGCTGCTGCACGCCTGGCGGCAAAAGGTCAAGGCCGGGAAGTAACCCTAGAAACGGCTGCACATCCGTCATGTCCGCCGCCCTCACTCTCGCCCCCTCCACCCGTATCGCCTTCATCGGCGGCGGCAACATGGCCGGCGCCATCATTGGCGGGCTGATCCAGCGCGGACTACCGGCCGAGCAAGTGCGGGTAGTCGAGCCGTTCGAGGCCGCGCGCGAGCACCTGCGGCAACGCTACGGCGTGGCCGCGCAGCCCGCCGCCGACGCCGCGCTGACCGGCGCCGACGTGGTGGTGTGGGCCGTCAAACCGCAAAGCTTCAAGGACGCCGCCGCGCCCGTCGCGCCGCACATCGGCGGGGCGTTGCAGTTATCGGTAATGGCCGGCATCCGCGCCGCTGACATCGCCGCCGCCAGTGACACCGCCGTCGCCGGGCCGCCCCAAGACGGCGGCAGCCCCCTCGGGGGGCAGCTACCCAAGCGAAGCAGGGGAGCGTGGGGGCACCATTCTTGCCGCGTGGTACGCGCCATGCCCAACACCCCGGCGCTCATCGGCCAAGGCGTGACCGGCCTGTACGCCGCCCCTGCCGCCACGCCCGCCGACCGCGCGCTGGCCGAAGGCGTCATCGCCGCCACCGGAAATTTTCTGTGGGTCGAGCGCGAGGAATTGCTCGACGCCGTCACCGCCCTGTCCGGCTCCGGCCCGGCCTACGTGTTTTTCTTTCTGGAGGCCATGCAGCAAGCCGGCGTTGAGCTGGGCTTGACGCCCGATCAAGCGCGCCAACTGGCCGTGGCCACTTTTTCCGGCGGCAGCGCATTGGCCCACAACTCACCCGAACCACTGGCCACGCTGCGCGAGCGCGTTACCAGCAAGGGCGGCACCACCTACGCGGCGCTGACGGCAATGCGCGAAGCGGGCATGGACGCCGCCTTTATCACCGCCATGAAAGCCGCCGCGCGGCGCGCAAAAGAATTGGGCGATGAGTTCGGCGCGTGATTCTTCTCATGCCGCAATTTTTATTCGTAAAAGCAATTTGAATCCGTGACCTCCAGAAGAAAAGGCCTTATCCGCAAGGCGATGTGTTTTTCCCTTCAACTCACGGATTCAGGAGCAACATAGGCATTGTAGTAATCGATAAGTGGATCACCCATGGAGTCAGGCAACCAGTTCATTAAATATTTGCCATTGCTGTTTCTTGTTTTCCCGTTTTCCGTATTAGCTCAACGCTCGGAATGCCCGGCATTCAATAACGCAACCAGCAATATCCTGATCAATGCCCGCCTGTTTGATGGCCCAATTGCCGACCAGATTGAATTGGCGCCGGATAATGAACACGGAGCCACCTGGGACATCAGGGGATACAAGGCCGCCGGTCGTGCGATCATATTGGTTTGCGAATATAAAAACCATACAAAATTGTCAGTGCCAGTAAATCGATCAGCTAACTGGTGTTATTTTAAAGGTAAAAAGAAACGAACCGCCTGGTGCGACGAATGACAGCGTGGCAGGGCGGGGTTTACCTCAATACTGGTCACTTAAGCGCACAGACCGATGAGTGTCGTCATTCCCGCGCAGGCGGGAATCCACGCGGCATGCGCAAGAAAAGCCAGTTCCAAGGCGTGATGCCGCTGGATTCCCGCCTGCGCGGGAATGACGAAATAAAGGTTCATGTCGTTAACTGAACAGTATTGGGGTGTACCCCGCCAATATGCATATACACTCCAGACCTACGCTTGCTGATTGGCGCGCCAGGCATGCCAAGCGCGCGAGCGCCACAGCCGCCACAGACTGGCCAGATGCCAAAACAAATGACGCGCGTCGCGGTGGCTGGCGCGGCGCGCCCGGTGCTCGACCACGGCATCATCGGCGCGCGCCAGGCGCCAGCCTGCCAGTTGCAGGCGCAGGCACAAATCCACGTCTTCGCAGTACATGTAATAGCCCTCGTCAAAACCGCCGACGCTGGCGAACGCCTCGCGCCGCAGCAACATGAAGGCGGCGTTGACCCACTCGGGCGCGGCCCCGGCGGGCAACTCGCGCGGCCGTCCGCCCGGCCGCCAGCGCGCCCACAGGCGGGCCGGGGTGGGCGCCAGACGCTCATGATCCTGCAAGCCGCCGTTGCCGTCTTGTTGCACCGGATAAACCAGCCCGGCTTGCGGCGCTTGGGCCAGCCGCGCCAGCATGGGCGTGAACGGGTCGGCTTGCCAGCCGATGTCAGGGTTGAGCACGGCGAACAACCCGCTTGCGCCGCGCTCGCCGTCCAGCCGGAAAGCGCGATTGTGGTTGGCGCCGAAGCCAGCAGGCTGGCGGTTGTCGATCAGCGCCAGATCGAACGGCCAGCGCGCCGCGCTCCACGTCTGCCGCGCCGTCGGCTCCGGGCGGTTGAGCGTGACGATAACCCGCCGCGGCGCCGACGCTCCCAGCGCGGCCAGCCGCTCAAGCAGTTGACCCACTTCCCCGGCATGACCGTGGCTGACAATAGAGACGGTGATATCAGAGGCGGCAATATTCACGGGCGACGCCAAGCCGCTTACCCCCTCTGCCCGCGCCTTTGCCCCAAGGCAGCGAGGGGAAAAACCGGCGCGCTTGGGCTTCACGCCAATTCCGCATCCGCCAAAGGCACGCCGGCGCGGTCTTTGTCCGACAGCAGCGGCGCGTCGATGCCGTGCGCCGCCAACGGCCAGTCAATGCCGATGGCCGGATCGTTCCAGGCAATGCACCGCTCGAATCGCGGTGCGTAGTAGTCGGTGGTTTTGTACAGAAAATCAGCGCTGTCGCTCAATACCACAAAGCCATGCGCCAGACCAGGCGGCAGCCAAAACTGGCGCTGGTTATCCGCCGACAACAAGACGCCGACCCAACGCCCGAAAGCAGGCGAGTCGCGCCGGATGTCCACCGCCACGTCGAACACCACCCCGCTGGCCACGCGCACCAGTTTGCCCTGCGGCTGCCTGAGCTGATAGTGCAGCCCGCGCAACACACCCTTGCGGCTGCGGCTGTGGTTGTCCTGCACGAAGTCCACGTCCAACCCGGTGGCCTCGGCAAAAACGCGCCGGTTGTAGCTTTCCATGAAAAAGCCGCGCGTGTCGCCATGCACTTGCGGTTGCAGGATCAGCACGTCGGGGATGACGGTTTGAGTGATTTCCATAAGCACAGAGCAATCTAAAAAACCCGGATGCCGTGCGGCAGATAGCGTCCGTATCTGGCCATGCCCGCCCGCATGGCGGTCGCACTGAGTTGGTACTGAAAATGCCCACGCTCGTCGCCGACGCGGCAGGCGCCGAAGTTTTCATGAAAACGCCAGACGCTGGCATTTTCTTGCAACACCTCGAAATACGCCTCGGTAAAGCCCAGCCAGGCGGCGTAGTGATACACCATCAGGGCCGACTCGACGGCGTGGCGCGCCGGCAAGCCCGGCTGCAACAACCATGAACCCCAACTGAAAGCCGCGCCGCGCGCGCCGTAGAGACGAACAGTGCCCACGGCCTGCCCGTCGCGGCCGGCATTGATGATAATGAAATAGGCCTGTGTATCGTCTTGCTCGTAGCGGCGCAGCCAGTCCGTCTGGGCCTGCACCTCGGCAGGCACCGGCGAAAGATAGCGCGCGCGCGTGGCGTCCGTGCGCAGTGCGTGAATAAAGGCAGCGTCGGACACCCGCGCGTCACGCAGCGCCAGCGTCCTGCCTTCAATGCGCCCGGCTTTGCGGATTTGGACCATGTTGCTATCTCAGTTGTTCATGGCGCTCGCGCGCCACCCGCGACGCATGAAACGTTTGGCGTAGGGGCAACCCTTGTGGTTGCCCTGTGTGCGCGACACCGGCCCTTGTCCAGTGGATGCAAGGGCAACCACAAGGGTCGCCCCTACAGCGGTCGCGCTAAACGGGTCAAGTTTCATCTCAGTGCCCGGCGCGCAGGCGGCATGTCACCAGCATGTCCTGCAAGCGAAAACGGCCCGGCCCGGCGATGGGGTCCAGCCGTAGCTCAGGCTCGAAGCCTTGGTCGCTGTCGATCACGAAGCTCGCCCAGGCCCGCCCGCCCGGCTCCGGCACAACCGGCCTTCGAGCCGAGAAAGCCTCCGAATATCCCGCTTGCCCCAGCGGACGAAAGAACAATTGAATGGTATCGGGATGTTCCAGCGTCAGCCTGACTTGGACGCCAAGCACGGCACATTGGCCGGCGGCGGGGCTGCCCGGTGAAATGGGAACAACAAACTGAGGATCGGGCTGGGCTTGCCGCCAGCCATTTTCCAATGGCTGCTGGTTGATCTCATGCACGGCACGGCGCTGCTCAGGGTCGTCCCAATCGAACAGAACGGCGCTCGGCTCGTCTTGGACAATGATCGGCAGATAGCGCACAAAAGACGCGCCGATTTTCTGTGCGTAGCGGTAAATCGGCTCCCAGTCGGTAATGCCCAGCGCGTCAAGCCCCCTGCATCGCATGGGTTGTCCCGATCCTTGCTGCTGCTGCATGCAACGCAACTGGTCGGCACGAAAGCCGGCTGCGTCGCGATAAAAGCTCGCCACGTCAAAAACACCTCGGCTTGCGGCAACGCCAAGCACACCCAGCACCGCCGCTGCATACCACGCCAGCGGCCAGCGCCCTGCGCGATGCCGGGCAAGGCGGCATTCGCGTCTTCTGAGAACACTCGCCCACGCAGCCGCGGCCCAAGGCAGCAGCAAAGTCAGCCAGAAAAAATGGAACCGCAGATAGCCGAATCGAAACACGGCAGCCCCACCGCGCAGCTCCGGATCGCGCACGCCAGCGCGGCCCAGACTGACCAAAGCCAGGTAAACCAGCACGGCGGCCAGCAAAGGCAAAAACAGCCACGCCACACGTCTTGCGTAAACATCAGCCCGCCCGCGCAGGCCCCTCAAGGCCACCGCCGCGGCCCCAAGCAACGCCAGCGCCAGCAACGTCACCCAGACCGCCTCGGCGCCCAAGGATGCAAACCCCAAGCCGCTGGCGCGGCCCAGTTTGCCAGCGGCATACCACCAGAAATCGGCCTCGGTCGGCCAGGTCAAGGGCATCCCGCGTCCCCTCGGATCGGCGCCAGGCAGCCGCGTCAAAACCACCTGCACAACCGTGGTCAGCAGGCCCACGGCGCTCAGCACCGCGCCGCCCGCGCGTCCGCGCGCGGCCAATGCGCCTGCACGAGCGGGCGCGGGATGCGCCAGCAGCAGCCACCCCGCGCCCATCACCAGCGCCGCCACCGCACCCGATATGTACGACAGCCCGGCCAGCAGCCCCAACACCGCCACCCACACACGGCGGCCCGGCATACGCGGCCCGGCGGCGAAATTGCACCACGCAGCCAGCAGCAACGCCAGCGGCGGCAACGCCTGCTGATAAGCCAGATTCTGTTCACCCCAATAGCTGCCCGGCTGCAGCATGAAAATCGTCAACAGAAACAACCCCGGCGCCAGCCACCGGCGCCCGCGCAACGCCCAGCCCAGCAACCGCCACTGCGCCCACAACAAGCCGCCCAACACGGCAAACATGCTCAGCGTCTGATACGCTGGCGTATTACCGCCCAGCCAGCGTTGCGCCATCACGTCGAGAAAAACACCGACCGGCGACAACGTATTGTTGATCGCCTTGAACAAATGCGCCGGCGCCAGCGAAAGCGCCGTCCGCTCGGCATAAGCGAACCAGTCGTCCAAAAAGGGCAAATCCATGCCCCAGCGCCACCAGGCCAGCAAATTGGCCGCCAGCATCAGCACCGGCAACGCGACACAGACCAGGCGCAGCCCGTCAGCAACGAAATCGAAACGACGCTGAACCAATCCGTGAGGCATCGTCTTGACTTTCGAGGCATCGCCGATTTTTTCACAGGCGCTCACCTCCTGGGTGCGCCCCACGGCCGCATCCGGCTTGAATATCCTGCGTTGCAGCCAGAAGATAACCGGCAAACACACCGCCACCGCCACCAGCGGCGCCAACTCGGCTGGCGCATGCAACTCGACCACCCAAAGCTGCACTACGGCCAATCCCAA
The DNA here is from genome assembly GCA_031277295.1 of Burkholderiaceae bacterium. Lineage (GTDB taxonomy): Bacteria > Pseudomonadota > Gammaproteobacteria > Burkholderiales > Burkholderiaceae_C > Ottowia. Next base: position 7,383 of record JAITMV010000129.1, read on the forward strand.
GCCCAGTTGCAACAAATGCGAAGCCGCCACCCTAAGCAGCGCACACGCTTGTCCGGGCCGTGCAAACACCACATGCCGCAGCAAGCCATACGACATCAGCACGCCGGCCATGAAAGCCAACACATAAGCCAGCCGAAAGTCAAGCAGCCGCAACAGCCCCAGATACAACAGCCAGCTCAGCAGCGTGTTAAGCGCGCCCGCCGCCAGATAACGCAAGCCTTCGCGCCACATCAGCCAGCGCCTTTGCCCGTGCGCGCCACGGCCAAAAACTCGGTGTAATCGCGAATGTAGTCCGCCGGGTCGTAGTGCTCGGAGGCCAGCACCAGCAGCACCGCGTCGGCTGAATAGCGGTACTGCGCGGCCCACACCATAGGCGGCAGGTACAGCCCGAAGTTGGGCCGCTCAAGAACAAACTCCTCGCGCGCCGCGCCGTCATCAACACTCACGCACAACGAGCCATGCACCGCCATCAGCCACTGCGCGCACCGATGGTGTGCGTGTTCGCCCCTGGTTTCGGCGCTAGGCACGTTGTAAACCAGAAAGCTGCGCTTGACGGCAAAAGGCACGTCACGCCCGAGCTCGGCGGCACACAAGTCGCCGCGCGGATCGCGCACCTGCTTGAGCACGTGCAAACGCACGCCCCGGACCTTGCTTTCGATCACGCCGGTCGATGAGGCATTGGTGAGCATGGCAACGTCCGTTGAAGAATGAAACCGACGCAGCCTCACCCCTCTCGTCATTGCCGCGCAACCCCCGCCCACGCGGCACTACGACTCAAAATGAGTGCGTAGGCGGCTAAGAGCCTGTTTTTAGCGCAGGCCCGAAATATAGTCGGCCACGGCCTTGATCTCGTGGTCGTTCATCTTGGCGGCCACGTCGGTCATGATGGAGTTATTGCCGCGCGTACCGTCGCGAAAACCGACCAACTGCGCGCTCACGTATTCAGGAAATTGCCCGGCCAAGCGCGGATACTGTGCCGGTATGCCGGCGCCGTTCGGGCTGTGGCAGCCAGAGCAAGCCGGAATGCTGCGGTCGGGAATACCGCCGCGGTAAATTTTTTCGCCCTGCAAGACCGTGGCCGGATCGCGCGCCGCGCCCAAGCCGGGTTTTTGCGCGCTAACCCAGGCCGCGACGTTGAGCACGTCGGCATCGCTCAAGGTATCGGCCATCGGCTTCATGATGTCGTTGTGGCGCACACCGGATTTGAACTCGGTCAGTTGCTTGACGATGTACTCTGGAAACTGGTGCGCCAACTTGGCCTGCGTCGGCAGCGCCTCGACGCCCTCGCCCTGCGGACCATGACAAGCCGCGCAAACGGTGGCAAAAGACTCAGCCCCCTTGGCGGGATCGGGTTTCGGCGCATCAGCGGCGGACGCAGCAACCGCAAGCAGCGCGGCGGCGAGCAAAACGGCGGGCGACTTCGTCATCATGGGCGGACACCTGGGATCAGTATCGGGACAAGCAAGCGATTCTACTAGGACTTACGCAAAAAAAGATAAACCCAGGTGCGATTGAAACCGACGTGCGGCCGGATCGCCCTTTTCCCCCGTGCATATTGGAAAATTCATTCCCTGCTCATTCCCGCAATCACTCCCCACTGTCATTCCCGCGAAGGCGGGAATCCACGCGGTCTCCGCAAGAAAAGCCAGCTCCAAGGTGTGACGCCGTTGGATGGCCGTTGCTCGAACCTACAATGCGCGCGATGCCTGATCGCCCAGCGTCCCCACCCGCCGCGCTCGCCGCCGTCACGGCCAGGCAGGCGCTGGCTTGGCTGCATACCGCGCGCTTTCTGACCACCGCCGCGCAATTGCACCAGTTGCCGGTCTCGGCAGTGCCCGAAATTGCCTTCGTCGGCCGCTCCAACGCCGGCAAATCCACCGCCATCAACACGCTGACACAACAAACGCAACTGGCCTTCGCCTCCAAAAGACCAGGGCGCACGCAGCACATCAACCTATTCGCACTAGGCCGCCAAGGCGTCACCGACGCGGTGCTGGCTGACTTGCCCGGCTACGGCTATGCAGCAGTGCCGCAAGCCGATAAACAGCGCTGGCAGCGCGTGATGGCAGACTACCTGCTCACCCGCCCGAATCTGGCTGGCGTGGTCATGTTGTGCGACCCGCGTCGTGGTTTGCAAGAGCTCGATCACCTCCTGCTGGAGCTGATCCGCCCGCGCGTCGAGCAAGGCTTACCGTTTTTGGTGCTGCTAACCAAAGCCGACAAATTAAGCCGGAGCGAACAGGCCAAGGCGCTATCGTTAGCGCGCCTGCAAACCCGCGGTGGCCAAGCGCAGTTGTTCTCCGCCCTCAAGCGCCAAGGCGTAGACGCGGCGGCGCTATGGATATGGGGGCGCAAACATTGGGTCGAAACACGGCTTGAGCCTTCGGCGGCCAGCGTTTAGGCAAGCTCTGAACAAGTCTGCCGCGACTGGCGCTTCACGCGGATTAGCGCCAATGCTGGTCACTTAAGGAACCTCTGAACAAATCCATCGCGGCTGGCGCATCCCGTATTCGGGCGGTCTGCTTCGTTGCAAATCCTCGCAATACCACTCGGTATTGCTGCGCTTTGCGCCTTGCCTGACGAACAAATCCATCGATTTCATTTGTCAACCTTTTGGTGGAACGAAGTACTAGCGCCAGCGCATGCTTCATGCCTGAATCTTTTCCAGGCAATAACCCAGTCCGCGCACATTGGTGATGCGAATCGGCCCCCGCTCAATCTTTTTGCGCAAGCGGTGGACATACACCTCGATGGCGTTGTTGCTAACCTCCCCGCCCCACTCGCATAGGCACTCGACCAACTGCTCCTTGCTGACCAGCCGGCCAGAGCGTTGCAACAGCACCTCCATCAAACCCAACTCGCGCGCCGACAGATCAATCATCTTCCCGTCGATACTGGCCACGCGCCCCGTGCTGTCGTACTCCAGCGGGCCGTGCTTGATGATCGGGATCGCCGCACCCATGCCGCGCCGTGTTAGCGCGCGCACGCGCGCCTCCAGCTCGTGCAAACTGAACGGCTTGGCCATGTAATCGTCGGCGCCAAAATCCAGGCCCTTGACGCGCCCTTCCACGCTATCGGCGGCAGTGAGAATCAGCACCGGCAGCCTCTGGCCGCGCGCGCGCAGGCGCTTGAGCACCTCCAGCCCATGCATCCCCGGCAAGCCGAGGTCAAGAATCAGCAAGTCAAACGCGGTATTGGTCATCAAGGCCGCATCGGCCTCAGCGCCGCTGGCCACATGATCCACCGCCGCGCCGCCGCGACGCAGACTGTGCAGCAAGCCATCGGCCAGCACCTGATCGTCTTCGGCAATGAGGATGCGCATGGAAGAAGCTCCCTCTTGGGTGTGGGCAGTCGCGAATTTTAGTGTGACGCGCCCGATCCGGCCCTGTGTGTCAATCCTGCGAGCCAGCGTCCGCATACGCCTCCAGCCCCAGCGCCGCCACAGTCGCCACTGCGTCACCGACGGCGGCGCGAAATTCACTCTCAGCCTGCGCCACCGCGTCGCGAAAAGCGGCCAACCAATCCAGTCCAGCAGCGGTAAACACAATGCGCCGGGCGCGGGCGTCGCGCGCATCCGGCTCGCGCGTGACCAGACCCCAGGCAACGCACTGATCGACCAAGTCGCCCATCGCCTGTTTGCTCATGCCCGCCGAGTGCGCCAACTCGGTCAGACGCGCGCCCTGTAGCGGCAGATGGCGCGTAATGTGGACGTGCGCCGCACCTACCTTGTCGCGCGCGGCCAGGTTCGCCAGTGCCAGCGGCGCGCGCTCACTGGCGGCCATCAGTTGCAGCACACGCGCATCAAAACGGCGCATGGCGTGACCCAGCAGCCGCCCCAGATGGGTCTGTCGCCAGCGGTCATCGTAGGCAATGTCGCTCATCGGCAAATAGTAAATCAAACTGACTAAAAATGGCTTTACATTGATTGATGTATTCGTATACAGTCATGTTCATACATCCAGTTCGATATAGTGGTACACAGATTGATTAGGAGAAAATCATGGACATGGCAATTGCCGACAAAACCGAAAAAGCCAAAGCTCTGCAAGCCGCGCTGGCGCAGATTGAAAAGCAGTTTGGCAAAGGCACCATCATGCGCCTGGGCGAAGGCGAGCAAATCGACGACATTCAAGTCGTCTCCACCGGCTCGCTGGGACTGGACATCGCCTTGGGCGTGGGCGGCCTGCCGCGCGGGCGGGTAATCGAAATTTACGGCCCCGAAAGCTCCGGCAAGACCACGCTGACGCTGCAAGTCATCGCCGAAATGCAAAAACTCGGCGGCACCTGCGCCTTCATCGACGCCGAGCACGCGCTGGACACCGCCTATGCCGAAAAACTGGGCGTCAACCTGCA
>JAITMV010000150.1 GCA_031277295.1 Burkholderiaceae bacterium
TAGTAAAAGTACTAAGTTTTGACTTAGTAAAACTACTAAAGAAGTGTATCTGTTTGTTTCAAAAACTACAGATTTCATAGCAAACTTACGAGAGCAGATAAAGGATTTACTGCTAAATGTTGGATTTTACGTTTAGTTACAGAAAAACACATTTAGTTTCAAACGTGCACGCTTAAGAGGGTGTTTTTGAATCCGTGAGTTGAAGGGGAAAAGCACCTCAGCTTGCGGGGTGAGGCCTTTGTTTTTTGATCTCACGGATTCAGATGTTTTTTCTGCGCCGCTGAAATCGGGCTGCCGCCGGGGGGGGTGAGGTTGGAGGGGAGGTTCAGGGATTTTTCATCGTCCGACTGCTGCCTCGGGCGCTTGCGGGATGTGAAGCGCGAGCGCGGCGTGCCGCTGCGAGGGGCTTGAGCTTGTGAAGCGAAGGGTGCAGCTCGCACGCCCATGCATCCTGCTGCCGGGCGCGCCGGATTTATTCACAGACTCTGATGCGCAACCAAGACTGATGAGTGTCACTCTTCATCTGCGCCCGATCCGCACACTGGGCAACCGGGTTGGCGGCGCAGGCGGACTTCGGTGAATTCGGTGCATCGAGTGTCTACCATTAGCAGTCGGCCGGTCAGGGCGGTGCCGATGCCGGCCAGCAGCTTGAGCGCCTCGGCGGCTTGCAGCGAGCCGATGACGCCGACCAGCGGGGCGAACACGCCCATAGTGGCGCAACGCACTTCTTCCACCGCCGTGGTGGGCGGAAAAACGCAGGCGTAGCAGGGCGAGTCGGACACGCGCGGGTCGTAGACGGTCAACTGGCCGTCGAAGCCAATGGCCGCGCCGGAGACCAGCGGCTTGCGTCGCCGCACACTGGCGCGGTTGAGCGCTTGGCGGGTGGCGAAGTTGTCGGAGCAATCGAGCGCGATGTCGGCGTCGGCCAGCAGTTCGTCCAGCAGGTTCAGGTCAGCGCGGCGGGCAATGGCGCGCACGCTGACATCGGGGTTAAGAGCGGCAATCGCTTGACGCGCCGACTCGATTTTGGGTTGTCCGATACGCGCTTCGGTGTGCATGATCTGTCGTTGCAGGTTGGTTAGATCGACAGCGTCGTCGTCAACCAGGGTGAGGCGCCCGATGCCGGCACTGGCAAGGTACAGCGCCACGGGTGAACCCAATCCGCCAGCGCCGACGATCAGGGCGTGGGCGGCAAGTAATTTTTGCTGCCCTTCGACGCCTAAATCTTCAAGCAGCAGGTGGCGCGAGTAGCGCAACAGTTGCCGGTCGTCCATGGCAGCGTCGAGCGTCCGGTGTGGGGCGCTTTTCGGCGAAGCGCTTGCTGTGAAAGAGGTGTCTGAATCCGTGACATTCAAGAAGGAAAGGCCTTACCCGAAAATTGGTGTGCTTTTCCCCTTCAACTCACGGATTCAGGAGGTATTTACACCAGACGCAAAACGTCAAACATCACTCGGTCTTGGTTGTCGGCTTGCGCACGGTCAAGGTTTTACTGGCCTTGACCGGTTGGCCCTTGAGTTTGGCGATGGCTTGTTGCAACGGAAAGTCCTTGGTGCTGCCGTATTCGGGCGTGCGGCGTTGCGACGCCGGTTTGCGGGATTCGGCTTCCAGGCGCTTGAGGGCGGCTTCACGCTCTTTTTCTAGTTCGGGGTCTTTTTGTTCTTCTTCGGCGCCGCCGCTCAGGTGCTTGTCCAGGTCGGCCTCGCGCATGCGCAATATGGCGTAGGGGCTACCTTCGGCGGTTTCGTCGACCATGACGTCGGGCACGATGCCCTTGGCCTGGATAACTTTGCCGCTGGGGGTGTAGTACAGGGCGGTGGTGATCTTGAGCGCGGTGTCAGGGCCAAGCGGGCGAACTGTTTGCACTGAACCTTTGCCGAAGGTTTGACTACCCATGATGACAGCGCGCTGATGGTCTTGTAGCGCACCGGCGACGATCTCGCTGGCCGAGGCCGAACCTTCGTTGACCAATACCACCATCGGCACGGTCTTGACGGTAGCGGGTAAGCGCTTGAGCGGGTCGTTGCCGCGGCGGCGCATGTAGTCTTCCGGGCGAGCCTTGTAGGTCGCCTTGGATTCGGCGATCTGGCCGTTAGTAGACACTACGGTCACGCCTTCCGGCAGGAAGGCGGACGACACCGCGACGGCGGCGTCGAGCAGGCCGCCGGGGTCGTTGCGCAGGTCAAGCACCAGGCCTTTCAGATGGGGGTCTTTTTTGTACAACTCATTGATCTTGGCAACAAAATCATCTACCGTGCGCTCTTGAAATTGCGACAGGCGCAGCCAAGCGTAGCCGGGTTCGACCATTTTGGCCTTGACCGAATGGGTGCGGATTTCCTCGCGCGTGACGGTTACGGCAAAGGTTCTGTTTTCATCTTTGCGCAGAATGGTGAGTGTTACCTTGGTGCCAGGCTCGCCGCGCATGCGTTTGATGGCCTCGTTCATCGACAGCCCCTTGACGGCGGTGTCGTCCACGCGGGTGATCAGATCACCGGGCTTGATATCGGCGCGGTCGGCGGGTGAACCCTCAATGGGAGAGACCACCTTGATCAGGCCATCTTCCTGGGTGATCTCGATGCCGACGCCGACGAAGCGGCCCGACGTGCCTTCGCGGAATTCCTTGAACGATTTTTTGTCGAAATACTGCGAATGCGGGTCCAGGCTGGTCACCATGCCGGAAATGGCGTCGGTAATGAGCTTTTTCTCGTCCACCGGTTCGACGTAATCCGACTTGACGATGCCGAACACGTCGGCCAGTTGCCGCAACTCTTCCAGCGGCAGGGGGGCAACAGTGCCACGCGCCACAGTCTGTAGCGATACCGTGGCAAGGGCGCCAGCGAGCGCTCCAGCAGCGATCCAGCCGGCTATCTTGGTTTTCTGACTCATGGCGACAGGGTTTCTTTCAACAGGCGGTCAATATACAGGCTAAAGGCGTTGCGCGCTTGGCGCGACGGCGGCAAGCAGAGTAAATTTTTGTTTCAACCTGGAAACGGCAGTTGGACGCGCCCGAGGGTGGCTAAGACCAAGTGCGTAGCTGTGCTCACCCAAAAGACGAACGTTATCGAAGCCGGAAACGTCAGTGTTCATACTATTTTCCTGAAGGTGACAAGCGACGGGCTGCGGTTTTCCTAGGGTCAAGCTTTGCCCTGGCGGGCAACCGCCTCGGCGGCGCGGGCAACCGCTTCGGCGTCGCCCAGGTAGTAGTGGCGCAGGGGTTGCAGATCGGCGTCCAGCTCATACACCAGTGGGATGCCGTTGGGGATGTTCAGGCCGACGATGTCAATGTCGGAAATGCCGTCCAGATATTTGACCAGCGCGCGAATCGAGTTGCCGTGCGCGGCCACCACCAGCCGCTGGCCGGCGCGGATGGCCGGAGCCATCGATTCGTTCCAGAACGGCAGCACACGCGCCACGGTGTCTTTCAGGCACTCGGTCAACGGCACTTCTTCGGGTTTGAGCCTGGCGTAGCGCGGATCGCCGCGCTCGCTGCGCGGATCGGCTGGCTCTAGCGTTGGCGGCGGGATGTCATAGCTGCGACGCCAGATCAGCACTTGTTCGTCACCGTATTGCTTGGCCATGTCGGCTTTGTTCAGACCTTGAAGCGCGCCATAGTGACGTTCATTCAGGCGCCAATTTTTGACAGTGGGTAGCCATTGGCGATCCATTTCGTCTAGGCAGTGCCACAGGGTATGAATGGCGCGCTTGAGCACGCTGGTGTAGGCAAGGTCGAATTCGTAACCCTCGGTCTTGAGCAACCGGCCGGCCTGATGGGCTTGCTTCACGCCAGTGGGCGTCAGCGCCACGTCGGTCCAGCCGGTAAAGCGGTTTTCCAGGTTCCAGGTCGACTCGCCGTGGCGGATGAGAACAAGCTTGTGCATGAGACAGGGCGAACAATACTCGCGCCAAAGCGCGGTCAAAATCCGACATTTTAGAATGTATGCCATTGATTGAAATAATGGACTTGATACATGGACTTCCTGCTCGCTAACTGGATGCTGATATTGGTGGCGTTGATTTCTGGCAGCCTGCTGCTGGCGCCCATGCTCCGGGGCGGAGTCGGTGGCGGCGTCACTCCAGGTGAGGCGGTGCAGCTCATCAACCGCGAAAAAGCGGTAGTAGTGGACGTGTGCCAACCGGACGAATACCGGGCTGCTCATGTGGGTGGCGCCAAGAATATTCCGTTGGGCGAATTGCAGGAGAAGCTGCCTGCCGCCGTCAAAAACAAGTCCGTGCCGCTGGTGTTGGTGTGCGCCTCTGGCATGCGCTCTGGCCGCGCCGCGGTGATTGCCCGCAAGCTGGGCTACGAAAAGGCGCAGTCGCTGACCGGCGGGCTGAAGGGCTGGCGCGAGGCGAATCTGCCCGTGGAAACGGGCTTGAAATGACAAGTGATCGCATTCGCAGCGCATGACGAATTACCCATGTGCGCGTGCGCCGTTGGGCGAGCCAGTGAGCGCAGCGAAGTCATTTGTCGTATGTCATTTCTGGAAAAACCTACCATGCAAACCGTCAAGATGTACACCACCGCCAACTGTCCCTATTGCATGCGCGCCAAGCAGTTGTTGGGCGTCAAGGGCGTGAGGCAGATCGAGGAGGTGCGTATCGATTTGGATGACGAGCAGCGTCGACACATGATGCAAGTCACCGGACGCCGCACGGTGCCGCAGATTTTCGTCGGTGGTACCCACGTCGGCGGTTACGATGACTTGGCGGCGTTGAACCAGCGCGGCGAACTCGATGCGTTGCTGGCCGGGTAAAAAAGAGCGGGTGGCGCGCGGCGCCTTCGACAACTGAGATAATGCCCGCGTGTAGTACGCCGCCGCCCAAGTTGGCGGCGCAGTTTTTTCTTCTTCCTAAGAAAGTAAAGTCATGGCCGATCAAAACCCCGTGTTCAATATTCAACGTGTCTATCTGAAAGAAGCGTCGCTGGAGCAGCCCAATTCGCCCGCGATCCTGTTGCAAAAGGAGCAACCGACGGTTGAGATCAATTTGGGTGTCAACACCGAGAATATTGCTGAGAGCGTATTCGAGGTCACCGTGACTGTCACCGTACATACCAAGATCGAGGACAAGACCGTGTTCCTGGTCGAATGCAAGCAGGCCGGCATCTTTGAGGTGCGCAACATACCGGAGCCACAAATGGGCGCCGTGATGGGCATCGCTTGCCCGCAAATTGTTTACCCCTACCTGCGTGGCAATGTGGCCGATATGATTCAGCGAGCGGGCTTCCCGCCGGTGCATCTGGCCGAAATCAACTTTCAGCAGGTGTACGAGCAACAGCAGGCCGCGGCGAAAAACCAGGCTGCCGCCCCTACGGCTATCAAGCATTAAAAATACTCTGAATCCGTGACCTCAAGAGTGTTTCCCCTCTTCAACTCACGGATTCAGGAATACTTTTTACGCTTTCCCGTCAAGCGCTGAGAGCTATGAAAATAATAGTAATCGGCGCTGGTGCTTGGGGCACTGCCGTGGCAGTGAGCGCGGCGCGTCATCCGGTCGGCCATCAAGTCATGTTGTGGGCGCGCGAGGCAGCCCAGGCGCAAGCCATGACTCAGGTGCGCGAGAACGTCCGCTATCTGCCCGGCGTTGTATTGCCGCCGGGGCTGCGGGTGTGCAGCGGTGATACGGCTGATTTGCGGCAGGCTGCGCCGTGGGCTGAGCTGATCCTCATCGCTACGCCGGTGGCCGGTTTGCGGTCGACGCTGGCGCTGTTGGGCGAAGTTCGAGTACCGGTGGGCTGGTTGTGCAAGGGTTTTGAGCCGGTGCCTGAGTCTGGCGCGGCGGGCATGTTCGGTCTGATGCCGCATGAGGTTGCCCGGCAGGTTGCTCCAACGCTGCAAACCGGCGTACTCAGCGGCCCCAGTTTCGCGCAGGAAGTGGCGCGCGGTCAGCCGACCGCGCTGGTGGCCGCCAGTGGCTACCAGCAGGTACGCCAAACGCTGGTGGCGGCCTTTCATAGCCCCACGCTGCGCGTGTACGGCAATGACGATTTGATAGGCGTCGAGGTCGGCGGCGCGGTCAAGAACGTGCTGGCCATCGCCACTGGATTGGCCGACGGTTTGGGCCTGGGGCTGAATGCGCGCGCCGCCCTCATTACCCGCGGCCTGGCCGAAACCGCCCGCCTGGGCGTGGCACTGGGCGCCCGATACGACACGTTCATGGGATTGTCGGGCCTGGGCGACCTGGTGCTGACCGCTACCGGCGACTTGAGCCGCAACCGCCGCGTCGGCCTGCTGCTGGCTGGGGACAAGACGCTCGACGAGGCCGTGCGGTCGCTCGGCCACGTGGCCGAAGGCGTACATAGCGCCCGCACCGTGCTGCAACGCGCCCGCCGCCTGGAGATCGAAATGCCGATCACCGAATGCGTGGTCGCGCTGCTGGACGGCCAGCTTAAACCGGTTGAAGCCGTTGCTGTCCTGATGGAGCGTCATCCGAAGGCAGAGACGCTAAAAATATAGTTCTGCGTCCAACAAAACCATCGCAGTTGTCCACCGCGCCGCCGGCCCCCATTCCCTGCCTTCCCCAAAGGGGAAGAAAAACCGACGAGATCAAGGCCAGTTTCCCTTCAGTTTTCCATGACGCTCACGCGCCACCCGCGACGCATGAAACGTTTGGCCTAGGGGCAACCCTTGTGGTTGCCCTGTGTGCGCGACACCGGTCCTGGTCCAGTCTATACAAGGGCAACCACAAGGGTTGCCCCTACAGCGGTCGCGCTAAACGGGTCAAGTTTCACTTCAGGCAAGCGGCTCAATCAACACCGCCGCCACTACGCGGCGGCCCTCGCTGGCCAGGATGTTGAAAGTTCGGCAAGCTGCCGCCGTGTCCATGCACTCGACGCCGATGTTGGCATCAATCAGCGGCCGTAGCCAGGTCGGCTTGGCAAAGCGCAGCCGTGCGCCGCTGCCGAACAGCACCACCTCGGGGCGTGTTTGCGCCAGCGGCTCGAAGTGGGCGGCAGTCAACATCTCGAAACGCTCGCATGGCCACGCGGCGCGCGTGCCGTCGCTGTGCAACACCAGACTATGGGCAATGCGCTCGCCGGCCACGGCGACCCAGCCGGGGCCGTGACCGGTGACGGCAACCTCAAAACGGTCTGATTGGAATTTCATGGGGGCTGGGCAGGGGATGTGTTCCAATTCTACGTTTCGCTGTTCCTGAAAGCCTTGTGAGAAAGAGGACAACACCATGAAGCCCCTGCTCAAATCGGCCAAGCTGGCCAACGTGCTGTACGACGTGCGCGGCCCCATCGTGGACGCCGCCCGGCAGATGGAAGACGAGGGCCAGAAGATCATCAAACTGAATATCGGCAACATGGCGCCGTTCGGCTTCGACCCACCGGAAGAAATCCAGCAGGACATGATCCGCAACTTGCCCAATTCTGCGGGTTACTCAGACAGCAAAGGCATTTTTGCCGCTCGCAAGGCGGTCATGCACTACACCCAGCAGCAGGGCGTTGCCGGTGTGACGCTGGAAGATGCCTACCTGGGCAACGGCGCCAGCGAACTGATCCAGATGGCGACCAACGCGCTGCTCAATGAGGGTGACGAATTGCTCGTGCCCGCGCCCGACTATCCGCTGTGGACGGCCGTCTCCAGCCTGGCCGGCGGCAAGCCGGTGCATTACGTTTGCCGCGAGGAAAGCGGCTGGCTCCCCGACTTGGACGACATGCGCGCCAAGATTACGCCGCGCACGCGCGGCATCGTAGTCATCAACCCCAACAACCCGACTGGCGTGCTGTACCCGAATGAGTTGCTGTACGGCATCGTGCAGATTGCCCGTGAAAACAGCCTGGTGCTGCTGGTTGATGAGGTGTACGACAAGGTGCTTTATGACGGCGTCAAACATACCGCGATGGCCAGCTTGTCTACCGACGTGCTGACGCTCACTTTTAACTCGCTGTCCAAGGCTTACCGCTCCTGCGGCTACCGCGCTGGCTGGATGACGGTGTCCGGCCCCAAGGAAGACGCACGCGACTTCATTGAGGGGCTGAACATGCTCGCCAACCTCAAGCTTGGCTCCAACGTGCCGGGTCAGTGGGCGATCCAGACCGCGCTGGGCGGCTACCAGAGTATCAACGACTTGGTTGGCGCTGGCGGCCGCCTGCGCCGCCAGCGCGATCTGGCCTATGAACTGATTACGCAGATTCCGGGTGTCACTTGCGTCAAACCGCAGGCGGCGCTGTACATGTTTCCCCGGCTTGATCCCAAGCTCTATCCGATCACCGACGACCGTCAGTTTTTCATGGAAGTGCTGCGCGCCACCCGCGTCATGCTGGTACAAGGCTCGGGTTTCAATTACCCGGACAACCAGCATTTTCGAATCGTGTTCCTGCCGCACGAGGGCGATCTGCGCGAAGCCATCACGCGGCTGGCGGAGTTTCTGGCACGTTATCGCGCTCGGCATGCCAAGGCGGCGTCGGTGGTCGATTTTGCGGCCAAAAAGGAAGCTGCCCGCGCCTGATAGGCAAGGCAGGTTTTCCAGTTCACAAACCATGAAACCTTTTTCTGTATTGTCATGAAACCTATCCAAGTTGGCTTGCTGGGCATCGGTACCGTCGGCAGCGGCGTGTTCAACGTGCTGCGTCGCAATCAGGAAGAAATCAAATGTCGCGCCGGGCGCGGGATTGAAATCACGATGGTGGCCGATCTGGACACGGCACGCGCTGAAAGGCTCGTCGGCGCGCACGCGCAGGTGGTGAGCGACGCGCGCGCGGTGATCGCCAACCCGGACATCGATATCGTGATCGAGTTGATCGGTGGCTACGGCATCGCCAAGCAACTGATGCTCGAAGCCATTGCCGCCGGCAAGCACGTGGCTACCGCCAACAAGGCATTGCTTGCCGTGCATGGCAGCGAAATTTTTGAGGCCGCGCATACCCAGGGCGTGATGGTGGCGTTCGAGGCGGCGGTTGCGGGCGGCATCCCGATCATCAAGGCGTTGCGTGAAGGATTGACGGCCAATCGCATCGCGTGGGTGGCGGGCATCATCAACGGCACCACCAATTTCATCCTGTCCGAAATGCGCGATAAGGGGTTGGACTTCGATGCCGCGTTGAAGGATGCGCAGCGGCTGGGCTATGCCGAGGCTGACCCGACGTTCGACATCGAAGGCATTGACGCCGCGCACAAGGCCACCATCATGAGCGCGATTGCCTTCGGCATTCCGGTGCAGTTCGATAAGGCGCACATTGAAGGTATCACCAAGCTGGCTGCCGCCGACATCCGCTATGCCGAGCAATTGGGCTACCGCATCAAGCTGCTGGGCATCACGCGGCGGCGCGAAGGGCAGGGGGTGGAGTTGCGCGTACACCCGACGTTGGTGCCGGCCAAGCGGCTGATCGCCAACGTCGAAGGGGCGATGAACGCGGTGGTGGTCAGCGGCGACGCCGTCGGCACCACGTTGTACTACGGCAAGGGCGCGGGCAGCGAGCCGACGGCCAGCGCCGTCATCGCCGACCTGGTAGATGTGACCCGTCTGGCCACCAGCGATCCGCAGCACCGCGTGCCGCACTTGGCTTTTCAACCTGGCGCGCTGCGCGACGTGAGCGTGCTGCCGATGGAAGAAACCGTTACCGGCTGCTATCTGCGCTTGCGCGTGGCTGACCAGGCGGGCGTGCTCGCGCGCGTGGCCACAGTACTTGCTGAGGCGGGCGTCAGCATCGACGCGCTGCTGCAACGTGAAGCCGACGAAGTCGGCGGCGTGGCGGCGGGTGGCCAGCCGCAAACCGACCTTATCATCCTGACCCACGAGGCGCGCGAGGGCGACATGAACCGCGCGTTGGCGCAATTGCAAGCGCTGCCAGGCGTGCTGGCTCCGATTGTGCGCATCCGCAAGGAAGAACTGGCGTGAACTACCTGTCTACCCGTGGCGACGCTACGCCGCGCCGGTTTTGCGACATCTTGCTCGAAGGGCTGGCTCCCGATGGTGGGCTGTACCTGCCCGCGCGCTACCCGCGAATCGACGCTGCCACGCTGGCGCACTGGCGCGACGTGTATGTGCGGCAGGGCTACGCGGCGCTGGCGTTTGAAATTCTCAGCCTGTATATCGACGACATTCCCGCTGCCGACCTGCGACGGCTATGCGAACAGACGTACACGGCGGAAATTTTTGGCACGCCCGAAATCACGCCGCTGAAAAAACTGGGCGACGGCTTTTATCTGCAAGCTCTGTCCAACGGCCCGACACTGGCCTTCAAGGACATGGCGATGCAGTTGCTGGGCAATCTGTTCGAGTACGAACTGGGACGCCGCGGCAAGCAACTCAACATCCTGGGCGCGACCAGTGGCGACACCGGCAGCGCCGCCGAATATGCCATGCGCGGCAAGCGTGGCATCCGCGTGTTCATGCTCAGTCCGCACGGGCGCATGAGTCCGTTTCAGCAGGCGCAGATGTTTAGTCTGCAAGATCCCAACATCCATAACATGGCCATCGAGGGCGTGTTCGACGACTGCCAGGACATCGTCAAGGCGGTCAGTGGCGACCTGGACTTCAAACGACGGCACGACATCGGCACCGTCAACTCGATCAACTGGGCGCGCTTGCTGGCGCAGGTGGTGTATTACTTCGCGGGGTACTTTTTATCCACGCGGGGCGATGATGATCGGGTAAGTTTTGCCGTGCCCAGCGGCAACTTCGGCAACGTCTGTGCCGGTCACGTGGCGCGCATGATGGGGCTGCCGATCCAGCGGCTGGTGGTCGCCACCAATGAAAACGACGTGCTCGACGAATTTTTCCGCACCGGCGTCTACCGCGTGCGCGCTGGCGCTGACACGCACGAAACCAGCAGCCCCAGCATGGACATCAGCAAGGCCAGCAACTTCGAGCGCTTTGTGTTCGACCTGCTGGGCCGCGACGCGGCGCGTGTCCGAGCGCTGTTTGGCGACGCGCTGGCGGGCACGGGGCGCTGCGATTTGAGCGGCGATTCGGCGTTCGCGCAGGCCGGCGCGCGCTACGGTTTTGTCAGCGGTCGCAGCACACACGCTGATCGCCTGGAAACCATCCGCGAGGTGTACCAGCGCCACGGCGCAACCATCGATCCGCACACCGCCGACGGCGTGAAAGTGGCGCGCCAGTATGTTCAACCTGGCGTACCCATGATCGTGCTGGAGACGGCGCTGCCGATCAAGTTTGCCGCCACCATAGAAGAAGCCCTGGGCCGCGCTCCCGAGCGCCCCGCGCGCTTCAACGGCATCGAGTCACTGCCGCGTCGTGTACAGGTGCTGCCCGCCGACGTGGAGCGGGTCAAACAGGTGATTGCGCGGGAATGTGAATCCTGTTGAACGTTTGGCGCGCACAGCGGCCGTCGTCGAATGCGGTTTTCACGCTCAACGCCAATAGCTCAACGCCACAAGGACATGAAAGTCATCGCCATCACCGGCTACTCTGGCGCCGGCAAGACGCAATTGATCGAGCAACTGATCCCGGCGCTGAAGGCGCGCGGTCTGCGCGTTTCAACCGTTAAGCACGCGCACCACCGCTTCGACATCGACCACCCAGGCAAAGACACATTTCGCCACCGCACGGCCGGCGCGGCCGAGGTGCTGATCGCCTCGCGCCACCGGCTGGCGTTGGTGCGCGAGTTTGAGCACGCCACCGAGTTGTCGGCGCAGGACTTGCTGGCTGAACTGTCCGGCGATGCCGATTGGGTGCTGCTGGAAGGCTTTCGCGGCGGCGATCTACCCAAACTGGAAGTTTGGCGCGCCGCCTGCGGCCAGCCGGCGCATTATGGCGACGATCCGCTCGTCGTTGCCGTCGTCACCGATGCGCCGAATCGTCTGCCTCGGTCGGCGGCTCAGCCGGTGCTGGACTTGAACGCTCCTGAAACCGTTGCCGCCTGGCTGGTGGGGCAGGGTGGTCGGTTCGGCTATTCTTGCGTTGAGCGTTTGGCGTCGTCCATTTCGCGATGATGCGCGAACCCAAAACGGAAAATTTACGCAATACGCAATATGCAAAACCGCCATGCCTGACACCATTCGCCGCCTGCCCCTGATTCCGCTGGACGAGGCGCTGCGACGCCTGCTTGGACGCGCCGAACCGCTGACCGAAACGGAAGTCGTATCCACCTTCGATGCCGACGGCCGTGTGCTGGCGCAGCCGGTTGTTTCTGAGGTGCTGGTGCCGCCGCACGACAACTCGTCGATGGACGGCTACGCGGTGCGCGCTGCCACTGTGATCGCACCTGGCGTCGAAATGGCGGTGTCGCAGCGCATTCCCGCTGGGCGTATTGGTGAGCCGTTGGCGCCCGGCAGCGCGGCACGTATTTTCACTGGTGCGCCCATGCCCGTCGGCGCGGACGCGGTGGTCGCGCAGGAGGACACCGAGCCACTCGGCGACGGTGCTCGGGTGCGCATCAATGTCGTGCCTGCTTCTGGCCAGTGGGTGCGTAAAGCCGGCGAGGACGTGATGCGCGGCACCGTGGTGCTGCGGCGGGGCGAGCGCTTGTCGCCCGCCAGCTTGGGGCTGGCTGCCGGCATCGGCGTGGCCGAACTGAAAGTCACGCGCCGCCCGCGCGTGGCGTTGTTTTCCACTGGCGACGAACTGGTCATGCCGGGCGCCATTCGGCCGACGCAGATGCCGCCGGGAGCGATCTATAACTCCAATCGCTTCTTTTTGGCCGCGCTGCTGCGCCGCATGGGTTGCGAGGTGCAAGATTACGGTTCCGTGCCTGACCGGCGCAACGCCACCTTGCTGGCTTTGCGTGCCGCCGCTCGCGAACACGACCTGATCCTGACCAGTGGCGGTATCTCCGTTGGCGAAGAAGACCACGTCAAGCCCGTCGTCGAACAGATGGGGACGCTCGATCTGTGGCAGATCGCCATGAAACCCGGCAAGCCTTTTGCCTACGGCCGCATCGCTCGTTCCGGCGGTGCGGCTCACTTCATGGGACTGCCGGGTAACCCGGTGTCCAGTTTTGTCACCTTCTTACTGCTGGTGCGGCCTTTCTTGCTCAAATTGCAAGGGGCAAGTCGGTTGGATGTGCCAGCGCTGACGCTGCGCGCCGACTTCGATTGGCCCAAGCCCGGCCAGCGACGCGAATTTTTGCGCGCTCGTCGTAACACCACAGGCGGGGTCGAGTTGTTCGCCAACCAAAGCTCCGGCGTACTCACTTCAGTCTACTGGGCCGATGGTCTGATCGACCATCCAGCCGGTCGGGGTATTGCGCGCGGCGATACGGTGCGTTTTCTGCCCATTGTTGAACTGCTGACATGAAACACTCCCCTCTGAGGCGTTCACGCGCCATCCTCCCGGAGGGGCGCGCACCCAGCGGCTTGGCAAAGCCAGTTGAAGCAGGCGCCCTCCTGGCATGGCTTGCTCCGCAGTCCACTTGTCTCCTTGCATTTCATGCGTCGCGGGTGGCGCGTGAGCGCCATGAACAACTGAAGTGAGACCCGATCCGTTTTACGCGGCCGCTGTAGGGGCAACCCTTGTGGTTGCCCGTGTATCGACTGGACATGACCGGTGTCGAGCACACAGGGCAACCACAAGGGTTGCCCCTACGCTAAACAGTTTCATGCGGCGCGGGTCGCGCAAAGCGCGGTGGAGCAACTGAAGTGAAACTGAAATTCTCACCCTGTCCTTTCCTTCGTCATTCCCGCGAAGTTTCCGCCTGCGCGGGAATGACGGGGCGAGGCGGCGCGCTTGGTTTCATGCGTCGCGGGTGGCGCGTGAGCGCCATGAATAACTGATATGAAAACCATCACCGTGCGTTACTTTGCTGCCGTTCGCGAGGCGATTGGGCAGGCCAGCGAACAGATATTCACTGACGCCTCTACCCTGGCTGCTTTGCGCGACCAGCTCATTGCTCGCGGCGCTCCGCACGCTGAAGTTTTGGCGCGCGGCAAGGCCGTGCGCGTGGCGCTTGATCACGTGATGAGCGACGAATCCCTTGCGCTGCCCGACGGTTGTGAAGTGGCGTTTTTCCCCCCAGTTACCGGCGGCTAAACCTGGCGCGCAAGGCGTCGGCGCACACTCGGATGTCACGTCTTAAGCGCAGCGCGAAAGCGCGGCTAGAATGCCAACTTTTCATCACTCCCAAAGGGATCCCATGAGCGATATCGAAGCGCGTGTCAAGAAAATCATCGCCGAGCAACTTGGCGTGGAAGAGTCTCAGGTCACCAACGAAAAAGCCTTTGTGGCTGACTTGGGTGCCGACTCGCTGGACGTGGTCGAGTTGGTAATGGCGCTGGAAGACGAGTTCGGCATCGAAATTCCGGACGAAGACGCCGAGAAGATCACGACCGTCCAAGGAGCTATCGATTACGCCAACGCAAAGAAGGGCTGACGTGTAATGAGCCGTCGCCGCGTTGTTGTCACGGGCTTGGGTTGCGTAAGTCCCATCGGCAATACAGTGGCCGAAAGCTGGGCCAACGCGCTCGCAGGGCGCTCGGGCATCGGCCCGGTCACACGCTTCGATGCAAGCCGATTCAGCGCCCGCATTGCGGGCGAGGTGCGCGGGCTGGACATCTCTGCGTTCGTTTCGGCGAAAGAGGCGCGCACCATGGACACCTTTATTCACTACGGCATCGTGGCTGCTGCCGAGGCGATTCGTGACGCCGGTCTGCCTGTTGGCGAGGACCTCGACGATGCCGAGGCTGTGCGCATCGGTTGTGTGATCGGCTCTGGCATTGGCGGCCTGCCGATGATCGAGGAAAACCATAGTGAATGGATGACGCGTGGCCCGCGCCGCATCTCTCCGTTTTTCGTGCCGGCGTCGATTCTCAACATGGCCGCGGGTGATGTGTCGATCAAATTCGGCCTGAAAGGCCCAAGCCTGGCTATTTGCTCGGCCTGTACCACGGGGCTGCACTGCGTTGGTGATGCGGCGCGCATGATCGCCTACGGCGATGCCGACGTAATGGTGGCCGGCGGTGCCGAGTCCACCGTATCGCCACTAGGTATCGGCGGTTTTGCGTCGATGCGGGCGCTGTCCTCCCGTAATGACGATCCCGAGGCGGCTTCTCGCCCGTGGGACAAAGACCGCGACGGCTTCGTGCTGGGCGAGGGCGCGGGTATCGTGGTGCTGGAAGAATACGAGCGCGCCAAGCGACGCGGCGTGCGTATCTACGCCGAAGTGGCGGGCTTTGGCATGAGTTCGGACGCCGGCCATATCACCGCTCCCAACATGGACGGACCGCGCCGCGCCATGCTGGCGGCGCTGCGCGATGCCGGGGTGAACGCCGATCAAGTGGATTACGTCAATGCGCACGGCACCTCAACGCCGCTGGGCGACGTCAACGAGTCCAACGCCATGAAGGCGGCACTGGGTGAGCACGCCAAGTCGGTCGTCATCAGTTCCACCAAATCGATGACTGGCCACTTGCTGGGCGCTGCCGGCGGGGTAGAAAGTGTGTTTACCGTTTTGGCCGTGCATGAGCAGAAAGCGCCGCCGACGATCAATTTACTGAATCCCGATCCAGAGTGTGACCTGGATTATTGCGCCAACCAAGCTCGGGACGTGAAGATCGATGTTGCGCTGAAAAACAACTTTGGCTTTGGCGGCACCAACGGCTCACTGGTGTTCAGGCGCATTTGATCGCTCTTTGCCAACCCGAACAAAGCTGACCAGAGGCCGGTTGCCGACCGGCCTTTTGCCGTTTGCCATGCAGCTTGACTTTTCACTATGGCCGTGTTTTGCGGCCTGCTTGCCGAGGAGCAGTCGTCCATCATGATCCAGCCCATTGCGTACCAGGCAAAAATGCTCAACGTCCACCGCATCCCCGCAGCGGGCGCGTCGGACGTCGCGACGATGAAATATGCGGGTTAACGACGCTCCCGCCGTAACTTATCCCGTCGGTCGGGGGCATTGGCTGGCATGGTTGCTGGCGATGCTGTGGCTGGCCGGCATGGCGGCGGCGGCAGGGGTGTTGAGTTTGACTTCCATGAGCCGTTTTCAGTGGTACAGTGCTACATTGTTGGTAACGTCTGTCGCGGCTTGTGCGGCGGCGTGCTTGGTGTTCTGGCGAAGTCAATGTTTGCGCACTCTGGTCTGGGACGGCGAACGCTGGAGCCTGAAGCCCTCAGAGCCTGGCGTTGTCGGCGAGGCGCGGGCGCAGGTGTGGATGGATATTCAGTGTGCCATGCTGATCGGTCTCAAGCAAGTACATGCCCGCCGCTGTATTTGGTTGTGGGCTGAAGCGGCGCACGATCCGGTGCGTTGGCATTTGCTACGGTGTGCGCTATATTCTTCGGCGCTGTCCGCAGCGGACGATCCGCCGGTGGACGAGTATGCTTAAGTTTAAATGTGCCCACTTCAAAACTGCGCCCGTAGACCGAGCCGTTCGCCGTGTCTGATCAGCCGTTTTCCACTCAGCCGACCGATAGCGACCAGCTATTGGTTGAGCGTGCTGTTGCCGGCGACAAACGGGCGTATGAGTTGTTGGTCATTAAGTACCAGCGTCGCATCGAGAGGCTGATCGGACATATGGTGCGCGACGTGGATCTGGTGGCCGATATTGCCCAGGAAACCTTCGTGCAGGCTTGGTTGGCGCTGGGTCAGTTCCGGGGCGACGCACAGTTTTACTCATGGTTGTACCGCATCGCGGTGAACACGGCCAAGAAGTTTTTAATGAAGCTCAAACGCGACCGTTTGGTGACCGAGGCCGCGTTACGGGTCTCGGACGATGATGATGATGATGAAACTTCCTGGCGCCAAAACGAACTAACCACGGAATCCACGCCCGAGACGGAGTTGGCGGCACGCGAAATCGCCGCCGCCGTCAATGAGGCAACGGAGGCTTTGCCGGAAGATCTTCGCCAAGCTATTGTTTTGCGCGAGATTGAGGGCCTGAGTTACGAAGAAATTGCACAGGCCATGAATAGTCCTATTGGTACGGTGCGATCCCGGATTTTCCGGGCGCGGGAAGCAATTTCGGCCAAGGTCAAGCCCTTGCTTAGCCAGCAGACGGGCAAACGCTGGTAGGGGTGATCGACATGAACACGCAGATCGGTACGCACATGGATCAAGAGACAATTTCCGCCCTGATGGACGGACAATTGCGCGGCACCGACCTGTCAGCGGCCTTGCGCGGCGCCAAAACCGCTGATGTGCATGAAAGCTGGTTGTTGTATCACCTGATTGGCGATGTGTTGCGCTCTGCCGAGTTGGCGCGCGGTCGTCACGATTTGACGTTTGTCGAACAGGTCAGCCAGCGTCTGAAGGAGGTAGTGCGTCCAGAGGGTGTGAATAAATTCGGCGCATCTGAACAGGCCGCTGTCCCGGTGGTCGGTGTGATGCCGGATACGCGCCGCCACGCGGCCAATGACAGTGTCATGCGCTGGAAGGTGGTGGCCGGCTTGGCGACGCTGGCGGCGGTGGCCGCCATCGGCTGGGGGATGCTGGGCCACGACGTTCCGGCGGGTGTGGAGCCGCAGCAGCTTGCTCTGGCGCCCGTGGTCGACTCGGCGCAGGTAGTGGCGCAGGCCGCTTCATCCACGCCCGTGGTTGAGCCGACCGAGTCGTCGGCTGGGCAGCCGGACATGTGGCGAGATCCGCGGCTGGACGAGTTGTTGGCGGCGCATCGTGCTGCGGCGGGCGTCTCGGCGCTAGGCAGCAGCGCCGGCTTTCTGCGTTATGCGACTTTCGAAGGAACCGGGCGGTAATCATGGCACGGTTTGCGTCAATGTTGGCGGTTGCGGTTCGCGCGTTGCGCCGACGCTGGTTGCGCAGTTGGCCTGGCGTGGTTTTACTAAGCTGTGTCGGCGGAACATTCGGTCTGGCCAACGCGCAGGCGGCGCCTTCCGGCGGCAAGGCTTGGGAGCCGTCCGTGGAGCCGCGCGAACGCAGCGTGAGCGAGTGGCTGCTGCGCATACGACAAGCTTCGCGCGTGCCGTCTTACGTCGGTACTTTCGTGGTGTCGTCTGACAATGGCGCCATGTCCAGTGCGCGCATTTGGCATGTGCGCCAGGGCGATGTCGAGCTGGAGCGGGTCGAAGCCTTGACCGGATCGCCGCGTGCCGTTTTTCGCCGCAACGACGTGGTGGTGACTTTCTTGCCCCAGTCGCACACGTTCAAGACCGAGCGGCCCAATATGGATACGGGCAAAGGCGCTTCCAAACCGTTGGACGCCGACATTTTCGGCTTGACGGCCGACTTTTACACCGCGCGCCAAATCGGCCAGGACCGAGTGGCTGGCGTTGCGACCGATATTGTGCAATTAAGCCCACGCGACAGCTTGCGTTTTGGCTACCGGATCTGGAGTGAAAAGCGCACAGGATTAGCCATTAAGACAGAGACAC
This sequence comes from Burkholderiaceae bacterium, assembly GCA_031277295.1. Classification (GTDB taxonomy): domain Bacteria; phylum Pseudomonadota; class Gammaproteobacteria; order Burkholderiales; family Burkholderiaceae_C; genus Ottowia. The sequence continues at coordinate 18,229 of JAITMV010000150.1, forward strand.
TTGATCGCTCGGGTCGCGTGCTGGAGCAGGCGGCTTTTTCGGAATTGCGGCTGGACGCGCCTGTCAAGGCATCGACGCTTCAGCGAATGATGGGTGACACCGGGGGGTACAAGGCAGAGGCGTCCCCACGGGTGCTAAGCAGCGCCGAAGCCGAGGGCTGGCGCATGAAAAGCGAGATACCGGGCTTTAAGCCGCAAAACTGTTACCGGCACGCGACGGTGATGACGGGTCAGATGGTGCAATGGATTTTTTCCGATGGTCTGGCGGCGGTGTCGGTGTTTGTTGAGCCTTTCCAACCCGAGCGGCACGTGCGCGAGGGTGTCGCGGTCATGGGGGCCACGCACGCGTTGACACGGCGGCTGACTGCTGGCGAAGCGCAATGGTGGGTCACGGTCATGGGCGAGGCACCGGCGTCGACGCTGGGCGCATTCGTGGACAATCTGGAGCGCCGCCCATAATTGAAATTTTTCGCGTGGGCGCGCGAACAGGGTAGGGGTTTCTGATCTGATGGCGGATGGTTCTGCTGTGCAGGGCGTTCAGAATGCCTGTGTCCTGACGTCCTTTTCTATCTCAACCGGTGCGAGCCGAACGACATGATGCTGAACTTGAACAAACCGACCCTCGTCTCCGTGTCAGCGCAGATGCTGCTGGGCGTTGCGTTGGCGTTGCCGGTTGCGGCGCTGGGACAGTCTGATTCCGGTTCGGCCGGGGGGTCGGTCGTGGCGGCGCGCGGATTGCCCGATTTCACCGATCTGGTTGATCTGGTGGGGCCTTCGGTGGTCAATATCCGCACGACGCAACGGCTATCACACCCCGATGTCGGTGATGGTCTGATGGACGAAGACATGCAGGAGTTCTTCCGGCGTTTCTTCGGCGTGCCGCTGCCTAACAGGCCGCGGCGCACGCCGCAGCCTGGCGCGCGACCGCTGCCTGAGCAGGAGGTGCCCCGCGGCGTTGGGTCGGGTTTTATCATTTCGCCCGACGGCTTCGTCATGACCAATGCGCATGTGCTCGATGGGGCCGACGAGGTGATTGTCACACTGGCTGACAAGCGCGAATTCAAGGCGCGCATCGTCGGCGCGGACAAACGTACCGACGTGGCGGTGCTCAAGATTGAGGCGGCTGGCTTGTCGGCGGTGCGCGTTGGCGACGTAAACCGGCTGCGCGTGGGTGAATGGGTGATGGCCATCGGCTCGCCGTTCGAGCTGCAAAACACCGTTACTGCCGGTATCGTTAGCGCCAAACAGCGCGATACCGGCGAGTACCTGCCCTTTATTCAAACCGATGTGGCGGTCAACCCAGGCAATTCCGGCGGGCCACTGATCAACATGCGTGGCGAGGTGGTTGGCATCAATAGCCATATCTACTCGCGTTCCGGCGGGTTCATGGGTATTTCGTTCGCAATTCCTATCGATGAAGCCATGCGCGTCAGCGCGCAACTGCGTGTTAGCGGGCACGTAACACGTGGACGCATCGGCGTGCAGATCGCCGAAATTTCTCGTGAGGTGGCCGAGTCGATAGGACTCGGCAAGCCGCAGGGCGCGCTGGTGCGTGGTGTCGATCCCGGCTCGCCGGCGGACAAAGCCGGTGTGGAGGCGGGTGACATCATCACCCGCTTTGATGGTCATGTGATCGATAAGGCCTCCGATTTGCCGCGTCTGGTAGGCAACACAAAACCCGGAACGCGCAGCGCGATCACTGTGTTTCGCCGCAGCCAAAGCCGCGAGTTGAGTATTACTGTCGCCGAGATGGAGGCGGACCAAACCGCAAGCGGCAAGCCCAATACTGACGGCGACAGACAACCGCAGAAAGCGGCGACGGCGATTCAGGCGCTCGGACTGACGGTAAGTAATCTGACCGAGTCGCAGAAAAAGGAACTCAAGATCAAACATGGCGTGCGCGTCGAGGCTGCCGCCGATGCCAGCGCGCGTGCCGGCCTGCGCGCTGGCGATGTGATTTTGTCGGTCGACAACACCGAAATCGCCAATGTGCGTGAGCTTGAAGCCGCCGCAGCCAAGGCCGACCGAAGCAAGTCGGCAAACATGTTGGTGCTGGTGCAGCGCGACAAGCTGGTGCAATACATGCTGATCCGGCTCGTGCGCTGAGGACTTGATCCTCTGAAAAGCCCTGAATTGCACTCGGGATTGGTTGTTTTTGCCACACCAGAGAAGCGTTGATTGAGAAGCAGTACCGAGCGGGGAACTAAAAAGAAGTTTGTCTTAAATATCAATTTCGATAGAATCGAAAGTTGACGACGCTAGTTCAAGGTATATAAAACTGCGTCTAGACCATGATGTGAGATGAAGCGGGGCCGTCCACTGGAAGTCCACAGCAAGCCCACAGCTTGCGCCCATGTTGCTGTTTTGAAACTGTTTATAATTTGTGGATAAATAATCTGTTGCCGCACCACAACGTGTCGGAATTTCGGTTGGTTGGGCTTGGCAAGGCCCACTTTCTGCCTACAATGAGGTTCCAACTATCGCAGTTGCCATAGATTGTTGGTTCAGGGCGCGTCTCTATCCCGACGCGCCCTTTTTTCATGTGTGCCTCTCTATAAAACAATCAGTTGCTTCGACTCCTTGATGGATCACATCAGAAATTTTTCAATCATCGCGCACATTGATCACGGTAAATCGACGCTGGCGGATCGACTCATTCAGCGCTGCGGCGGCTTGGCGGCGCGCGAGATGCAGGCGCAGGTGCTGGACTCGATGGAGATCGAAAAAGAGCGGGGGATAACCATCAAGGCGCAGACTGCGGCGTTGCGCTATACGGCGCGTGACGGGCGGGTCTATAGCCTCAATTTGATCGATACACCGGGTCACGTGGACTTTTCATATGAGGTGTCACGCTCGCTGTCGGCTTGCGAGGGCGCGCTGCTGGTGGTCGATGCGTCGCAGGGCGTGGAAGCGCAGACGGTGGCCAACTGCTACACCGCGTTGGATCTGGGGGTGGAGGTGCTGCCGGTGCTCAACAAGATGGATCTGCCGCAGGCCGATCCGGACAACGCCAAGACCGAGATCGAAGATGTGATCGGCATTGATGCTAGTGAGGCCGTCGCCATTTCCGCCAAGACCGGCTTAGGCATTGACGACGTGCTGGAGCAGATCGTGGCCAAGGTGCCGCCGCCGCGCGGCCAAGCCCATGCGCCGTTGCGCGCCATGATCATCGACAGTTGGTTCGATAGCTACGTCGGCGTGGTGATGCTGGTGCGGGTGGTCGATGGCAGGCTGCAAAAGGGCGAGCGCATCCGGCTGATGGCCACCGGCGCGTCCTACGAGGCGGGTCAGTTGGGCGTGTTCACCCCGGCGCAGCAGGCGCGCGGTGCGCTGGAGGCGGGCGAGGTCGGCTACCTGATCGCCGGCATCAAGGAGCTGAAAGCGGCCCGCGTCGGCGATACCGTCACGTTGGAAAAGAAGCTGCCCAACAATCTCGGGCCGGCCGAGCGAGCACTGCCGGGCTTCAAGGAGATTCAGCCGCAGGTGTTCGCCGGTCTGTACCCGACTGAGGCCAATCAATACGATGCCTTGCGCGACAGCCTGGAAAAGCTGCAACTCAATGATGCTTCGCTGCATTTCGAGCCGGAGGTCAGCCAGGCTTTGGGCTTCGGCTTTCGCTGCGGCTTTCTGGGTTTGCTGCACATGGAGATCGTGCAGGAGCGGCTGGAGCGCGAATTCGACCAGGATCTGATTACCACCGCGCCGAGCGTGGTGTATCAGGTCGAAAAGGCTGACGGCGAGGTCATCATGGTCGAAAACCCGTCCAAGATGCCCGATCAGGGCCGGATACAGGAAATCCGCGAACCCATCGTCACCGTGCACCTGTACATGCCGCAAGACTACGTCGGCCCAGTGATGACGCTGTGCAACCAAAAACGCGGTGTGCAGCTCAACATGGCTTATCACGGACGGCAGGTGATGCTGACCTACGATTTGCCGCTGGGCGAGATTGTGCTGGATTTCTTCGATAAGCTGAAGTCGGTCTCGCGCGGCTACGCGTCGATGGACTACACGTTCAAGGAGTACCGGCCTTCGGATGTGGTGAAGGTGGACATTCTGCTCAACGGCGAGCGGGTGGATGCGCTGTCGATCATCGTGCATCGTAGCCAGGCGCAGTTCCGCGGCCGGGCGGTGGCGGCCAAGATGCGTGAGATCATCGCGCGCCAGCAGTTCGATGTTGCCATCCAGGCTGCGATTGGGGCCAACGTGATCGCGCGGGAAAACATCAAGGCGCTACGCAAGAACGTGCTGGCAAAATGCTACGGCGGTGACATCACTCGCAAGCGCAAACTTCTGGAAAAGCAAAAAGCAGGTAAAAAACGAATGAAGCAAATCGGTTCAGTCGAAGTGCCGCAGGAGGCGTTTCTCGCCATTCTGCAAGTGGAGGAATGATCCTAATGCCATTGCTGAGCGCACTTATCCTGGCGGCCTTTGCTGGCTACGGCGTGGCTTGGTATTTTGGGGCCGTGGACGGCAATTTTGAACTGCTGTTGTTTACCGCCACCGTGGTGACGGGCCTGTACTGGTTGGCCGAGCATTTGATTTTTCTGCCGCGTCGCCGCCATGCCGCCGGTAGGCTGCAAACGCAAGCCGAGCAGCGCCGTGCGGAACTGGCCATGCAAGGCATCGCCGAGGTCGACGGCGACTTGGCCGCGGCGCGCCAGCAGGTACTGGCGCAACCCTGGTGGCTGGATTGGACTGCGGGGTTGTTTCCGGTCATCTTGATCGTTTTTTTGCTGCGCTCGTTCGTGTTCGAGCCGTTCAAGATTCCGTCTGGCTCAATGATTCCCACGCTGCTGGTGGGGGACTTGATCCTGGTTAATAAATTTACCTATGGCCTGAAAGTGCCGATTCTGGGTGCACGCATCACCAAGGGCGAGCCGCTGCAGCGCGGCGATGTAGTGGTGTTTCGCTATCCGCCGAAACCAAGCGAAAACTACATCAAGCGCGTTGTCGGCTTACCCGGCGACGAGGTGGCTTACCTGAACAAGGCGCTTACCGTCAATGGTCGGCCAATGCCCCAGACCGCTGTGCCTGACTTCTTCGATGAATCGCAGATGGAGTACTTCAAACAGTTTGATGAACAGTTGGACGGGAAAAAACACCGAATCATCATTGATCCGCGGCGGCCGGTTTTCTTGCCCAGGGTTGATGAGTTCAAGTACGGGGAAAATTGCCGCTACACCGTCGAGGGGGTTACGTGCAAGGTGCCGCCAGGGCATTACTTCATGATGGGTGATAACCGCGATAATTCGCAGGATTCACGTTACTGGGGCTTTGTGCCGGACGCTAATATTGTGGGCAAGGCATTTTTTGTCTGGATGAATTTCGGCGATTTGGGGCGCATCGGATCATTTCGTTGATGAGGTGAGGACTCCATGAAGCACGCGCGCGGCAAATCCTTCCAGTACGGTATTTCGTTCATCGGTCTGCTGGTTCTGGGCGTCATCTTGGCGTTGGTGGTGATTGTCGGCCTTAGAGTGGTGCCAACGGTGACGGAGTACATGTCTATCGTCAAGGTGGCCAAGAAGGTCGCCGCCGAGGGCGGCGACTCGCCGCAGGCTGTTCGGGCGCGATTCGATCTGGCTGTCGCCGCCGATTACATTGACGCAATTTCCGGCAAGGATCTGCAAGTGACCCAAAACGATGACAAGGTCGTAATCAGCTTTGCCTACGACAAAGAAATTCCCCTCGTTCGACCAGTCTACCTGCTAATCAGATTTTCAGGGACAACCGATCCTGGCCATCGTTAAGCTCCCATTGGACCGCATTGCCTTGCCTGTTTTGGTCAGCCGCTTGCAAGACCGCCTAGCGCATCGGTTCAGTAATCCGGCGCTGCTGGCGCGCGCCCTTACGCACCGCAGCTTCTCGGCCGATCACAATGAGCGGCTTGAGTTTTTGGGTGATTCGGTGCTTAACCTTGCCGTGGCCCACATGCTTTATGAGGCGTTGGGGGATTTGCCCGAAGGCGATTTGTCGCGCATGCGGGCGCAATTGGTGTGCCAAGACAGCCTGTACCGGCTGGCTTTGGAGTTGGAGTTGCCGAACTTGCTGCGGCTGGGGGAAGGCGAGATGCGCTCCGGCGGTCAGCGCCGGCCGTCGATTCTGGCCGATGCGCTAGAGGCGATCATTGGCGCGGTCTATCTGGATGGCGGTTATGACGTCACACAGGCGCTGGTGCGGCGGCTGTTCGATCAGGTGGAGATCACCCCCGCCATGTCTGCCGCGGCGAAGGACGCCAAGACCGCCTTGCAGGAATGGCTGCAAGGACGCAGAATGTCGCTGCCGCACTATGAGGTGGTTCAGGTGCTGGGAGTGGCGCATCGCCAGACTTTCGAGGTGGCCTGCGTCGTCGCGCAACGGCAACTGCGCGTGCTGGGGCAGGGCGCTTCGCGCCGCGCCGCCGAGCAAGCCGCCGCCGCCGCCATGTTGAAAGCGCTTCAGTCCAAGGCATGAATACTCCTGAAGGCATAGCGTCGGGCGCCGATGACCTCTCAGAAGGCGTGTTTGATAGGAAAAAAAATCCGCGCGTCGGCAGCCAGCGCTGCGGTCTGATTGCTATCGTTGGTCGCCCCAACGTGGGTAAGTCCACTTTGCTCAATGCACTGGTGGGGCAAAAGATCAGCATTACTTCGCGCAAGGCGCAGACCACGCGCCACCGCATCACCGGTATTCGCACGTTGGCGGACGGGCACGGAGGCGGCACGCAGTTCGTGTTCGCTGATACGCCGGGGTTCCAGACTCGGCACGGTAGCGCCTTGAATCGCTCGCTCAACAAGACGGTATTGGGCGCCATTGAAGGCGTCGATCTGGCGCTTTTCGTGGTGGAGGCCGGCAAATTTACGCTCGACGACGCCAAGGCGCTGTCATTGCTGAACTCCGGTACGCCGACGGTGCTGGTGGCCAACAAGCTGGATGTCGTGCTTCGTCGCGCCGAAATCGTTTCATGGTTGCGCGACATGCAGCAGCGTCATCCGTTTGCCGAATACCTGCCTATGTCGGCCAAGACGCCGCGCGATATACGACGTTTGCTTGAACTTTGTGCTCTCTATCTGCCGGAACAGCCCTGGTGGTATGGCGAGGATGAGCTGACTGACCGTAGCGAAAAATTTCTAGCCGGCGAAGTGGTGCGCGAAAAGCTGTTTCGCTTGACCGGCGACGAACTGCCCTATACCTCCACCGTCGTCATCGAGCGCTTCGACGAAGAAAAAAGCCGCGCTCATGGCCGCTTGGCGCGTATTGCCGCCACCATCATCGTTGAGCGTGACGGCCATAAGGCGATGGTGATCGGCGAACGTGGCGAGCGCTTGAAACGCATCGGCACCGAAGCGCGCCAAGAGCTTGAAAAACTGCTGGACTGCAAGGTATTCCTCGAACTCTGGGTCAAGGTGCGCTCCGGCTGGGCCGACGACGAAGCGCGCGTGCGCAGCTTTGGGTACGAATGACGAATGCCGTTTAACGTTTAGCGTGAGCCGATTTGCGGCGAAGCGCTCGCGCCGAAAGAGGTCTTTATGCCAAACGCTAAACGTTCAACGACAAACAATGAAACGCATCGCCCACGAACCCGCCTATGTGTTGCACCACTACGACTGGAGTGAATCCAGTGTGATTGTGGAAGCGTTCACGCGCGCGCATGGTCGGGTGGCGCTGGTGGCCAAAGGGGCCAAGCGGCCGTCGTCCGGGTTCCGGTCGGTGCTGCTGCCGTTGCAGCCGCTGCGCTTAAGTTGGAGCGGCGACGCTGAAATCCGCACCCTGAAAAGCGCTGAATGGGCCGGCGGCTTGGTCATGCCGGTGGGCGAGGCGCTGCTGTCGGGCTTTTACGCCAATGAGTTGCTGCTGCGCCTGCTGGCGCGCGAGGACGCGCACCCGCGCTTGTTCGACGCATACGCTGCGCTGGTGCATGTGCTCGCCTCCAACCAGACTGAAAACCTGATTGCCGCCGCGTTGCGTGCGTTCGAGTTGGTGTTGCTGCGCGAAGCCGGCTTGCTGCCCGCACTGGACACGCAAACGCTGACGCTGGCGCCACTTGCACTCGACGCGCCGTATTGCCTGGTGGCCGAAGGGGGGCTGCGCGCCGCGCACGATGGTGACGGCGCTTGGCTCGATGGCTGTCAGTGGTTGGCCTTGACCGACGCGCTGGCCGATGACGCACCGCTTTCGGCTACGATGCAGGCGGTGGCCGTGCTGCCCGGCGGCGCTCGCGCTGCTTTGCGCCAGCAATTGCGCGGGTTGCTTGACTATCATTGCGGCGCCGGTGTACTGCGCACGCGGCGGATGAGGATAGATTTGCAGGCGCTGGCCTGAACCCAGCCGATCTTGTAGGGGCGGGCCTTGTGCTCGCTCTGTCTGAAGCGTTGGGTTTGTGCTGCGCGAGGGCAGACACAAGACCTGCCTCTACGAAATACCGGCGCGTTTCATGTGTCGCGGGTGGGGCAAAATGCGGCGGCTCATTGTCATGAACAAGACCCAACTCTCAGTCAATGTCAACAAGGTTGCCCTGGTGCGCAATACGCGACATCTGGGTATTCCCGACGTCGTGCGAGCGGCGCGGCTGTGTCTGGAGGCGGGTGCGCACGGCATTACCGTGCATCCGCGGCCTGACGCGCGCCACATCCGCGCCCACGACGTGACCGATCTGGCTGCGCTGCTGCGCGGCTGGCCGCAGCGCGAATACAACATTGAAGGCAATCCCACGCACAACCTGATGGACTTCGTGCGCGACCTGCGGCCCACCCAATGCACTTTCGTGCCCGACAGCACGGATCAGTTCACCAGCGACCACGGTTGGGACTTAAGCCAATCGCCAGTGCGTGAGCGTCTGCGTCCGCTGGTGGCGGAGGCACGCGCGCTGGGTGTGCGCGTCAGCCTGTTCATGGACCCTGCGCCGGAGTTGATGACCGATGCGCGCGAGTTGGGCGCTGATCGCGTCGAGTTGTACACTGAACCCTACGCCGCTGCCTGGGCCGCCAGCGACGATGACGCGCGTAGCGCGCAACTGGCGCGCTACGCCGCCGCCGCTGGCGCAGCGTTGGACGCCGGCTTGCAAGTCAACGCCGGGCACGACTTGAACCGCGATAACCTGAGGCCCTTTTTGCGCGCCGTTCCTGGCGTGGCCGAGGTCAGCATCGGTCACGCCCTGATTGCCGACGCGCTGGAGTTGGGCTACGCTGCCGCGGTGCGGGCGTATTTGCACTGCATCGACGAGGCATTTCAAAAATGACAAAATGATTTCGCTACGCTTCGATGAGGTCAGCCCCCATTCCATCCTTCCCCCAGCGGGAGAAGGCGAGAAATGCGCTCCCCCGCTGGGGGAGAGTCGGAAAGAGGGGGGGGGCTGCGGCGCATGGCTTCTCAGGAAATCATTTCGTCATGCCCGGCGCAAGCTGGCGTCATGCGCCGCCCAAACGCGGTTATTGCAGTTATCTTTCATTATGATTCAAGGCATCGGCACCGACATCTGCGACATCAGCCGCATCCGCGCCGCGCTGGATCGGCACGGCGAGCGCTTTGCCGAAAAAATCCTCTCCGATGCCGAACTCGCCGCCTGGCGACGCCGCAGCACGCGCTGGCCCGAGCGTGGCGTGCGCTATCTGGCGACGCGCTTTTCCGCCAAGGAAGCGTTCAGCAAGGCCATCGGTTTGGGGATGCGCCTGCCGATGCACTGGCGGCTGTGCGAAATCGCCAACCGTCCCAGCGGCGAGCCGATGATCGTGCTGCACGGTGGCTTGGAAGACTGGTTCGCCGCTCGCCGGTGGACGGCGCACATTACGCTGTCGGACGAAAACGACTACGCGGTCAGCTTTTGCGTGGTCGAGCGGGACGTTGAGCGTTCTGCGTGAATACCTGTTTCGTCGCCAGCGCAGCGCCGCAAACGCTCAACAAAAAAAGCCCAACGCAATCCGCACCATGCCACACGCTCCCTTGATCGTCGACATTGCCGGTACGGCGCTGACCGGCGACGACTGCCGCCGCTTGGCACATCCGCTGGTCGGCGGCCTGGTTCTGTTTGCCCGCAATTGGGAAAACCGGGCGCAGTTGACCGCGCTGTGTGCTGCGGTCAAGCGCCTGCGGCCCGATCTGCTGATCTGCGTTGACCATGAGGGCGGGCGCGTGCAGCGTTTTCGTACCGATGGCTTCACGCATCTGCCGCCGATGCGCGCGCTGGGCCGGTTGTGGATGCGAGATGCCTTGCGCGCGCAAGATGTGGCCAGTGCTTGTGGCTACGTGCTGGCTGCTGAATTGCGCGCCTGCGGTGTGGATTTCAGCTTTACGCCCGTGCTCGATTTGGAATGGGCTGCGGGTGATGGCGCGGGGCCGCGTTCTGCAGTGATCGGCGAGCGCGCCTTGCACTCTGATCCGCGCGTTGTCGCCATGCTCGCCAAAAGCTTGGCACATGGCCTGTTGCGCGTCGGTATGGCGCATTGCGGCAAGCATTTTCCTGGCCACGGCTGGGCCAGCGCTGATTCGCACACCGATCTGCCGCGCGATGCGCGCCCGCTTAAAACCATTTTGCAAAACGATGCCGCGCCCTATGGCTGGATGAGCAGCACGCTCACCGCGGTCATGCCCGCGCATGTCATTTATTCGCGCGTGGACAGCCGCCCAGCGGGTTTTTCGGCCCGTTGGCTGCAAGACATCTTGCGCGGACGGCTAGGCTTTGGCGGTGCGATCATCAGCGACGATCTGAGTATGCAAGCCGCTCGCCGTATCGATGGCCGCGCTGTCACTTCCACTGAGGCCGTGCTGGCGGCACTTGCGGCGGGTTGCGATCTGGTGTTGTTGTGTAATCAGTCGCTGAATGACGGCTTGGTGATCGATGACGTTATCGACGGTTTGGCGCAAGCGCAGCTCACTGGCCAATGGCAGCCTCGGGAAGTCAGCGAAACCCGCCGCCACGCCCTGCTGCCGCGCGGTTGTGCGCCGGACTGGAGCGACCTGATGCGCGAGCCGGCCTATCTGCACGCACTGTCATTGTTGCCGTAAGTGCTGCGCCAACTCGCGCGGACTGGATGAGGCATTGTCCTGTTCAGTGTCGTCCTAATTCGCTTCGATTGGCGACAGGCGATCAACGGCGCGTAGTACCGTCACTGCGAACCGCCAGATCGAAGACAAGCCGATGAACAGTTCCACCGGGTTGCTCACGTCGCCAATTAACAAGTGAAACCCATTGGTATGCACGGAGATCGCGATACGCATGGTTTCGGTGATTGCGTTCTGTGGTTTGGCTTGGTAGACGCTGTCGACCAGACAGCGACCGAATTCTCGCGCGTCGGCTAGCGACAGCCACAGGATGCGCGGCGATGTGCGGCTGTTGTTGAACGCAAAAGTGGCGTCAAAAGCGATGCCGCCGTTTTCCGGCGTCATCGTGATGCGCGTGACCCCTTTGCCGGCAGGGTACAAGACGGCTCGCTCATCAAGGTCGATAAACGGAGCCGGCGAGTCCGCGGCGGTCAGAGCCGGCTGGGAGAGCTTGATCGGCTTGGATTGGGTGACGGTGGGGGGCTGGGGTAGAAGATCGCTCATGGTAACGCTTGATGGAAAAACTGGGGTCGAAGCGGAAACTATTTTGTCCGCATGGCTTGTTTATACCGCGTCATGGCTTGTTGCCCCAGACGCACGAAGTTTGCGCACTCTTCAACCCATTTGAGCCGCTCGTAGGCCGTGAGTTTGGCGAATTCGCGCAGGCGCTCGTCGCTGACGCGGTAGCGGCGCTGGCCACGGTCAGGTTGCGGGGGCAAGGGCGGCCACGGGTCGGGGTTCATGGCGGGGACGTTTTGATGTGCTGAAGATGCGTCACGTCGTCCAGGTCTATGGGCCGGCCGGCGTGTTGTTTAAGAGCGATCAGGTCGTCTATGGCGGCCACGCACACCGCCGCGCCAGCGATGTCGAGCGTCAGTGCGCGTTGGTGCAGGGCCTGCGGGTCGATGGGCGGAAACAGCAGCACGTCCAGCGTGACGCCGGCGGCGCCCGGTGCGCGCAAGGCGAAGGCTTGCAGGCGGCGGCGCTGGTGCCAGTCTCGCAAGGTATCGGTGTCATGCAGGATGTTGATGGACACGGGCAACACGGGAGTCAAGCCCAAGTCTTGCGCGGCGTGCAAAAAACGATCCACGTTGCCCGGCGTAAGCACTAGCGCGATGTCCACGTCCATCGTGTTGCGCTCAATACCATGCAGGGCCACGGCCAAGCCGCCGATCAGCGTGTATTCGACCTCATGCCGGTGCAAGGCGGAAAAAAGGTCGAGGTAGAACATGGGCCGAATGTTAACGCGACATGCCGGTGCGGTACGCGGCGGCGATGGTTCTGAGAACGTGTTCACGATCCCGGCGCGGGCTTAGCGGGCGCGGGCTTAGGACGCTCTGCGGCGCAAGCAATCCTTGCCAATGACACGGGCCATTGGCTGCGGATTGCGCCTTGCAGCCCAT
>JAITMV010000163.1 GCA_031277295.1 Burkholderiaceae bacterium
AAGACAATAGACGAAAGACAAGCTTTCGCGGACGTTGGGGATAAACCGATCAGCCAGCAGCGCATCAGCTCACCCGGTGAATCCATTGAAACACGAAATGGAGCAGAAAACTTTAGTACTATTACTAATTGGTAGTTTCACTAAAGACTTAGTAAAAGTACTAAGTTTTGACTTAGTAAAACTACTAAAGAAGTGTATCTGTTTGTATTAAAAACTACAGATTTAATAGCTAATCAGCAATACACATCAACAAATCTAGCCACTATTCATCGTTTTTACGTTTTGCAACAGAAAAACACATTTCCTTTCACTTTTGCATTCTTAAGAGAGAGATTTTTGATTTTGTCTGACGGTGTCAGACAAGTCGCGCATAGGCTTTCGGCGTGATGGGTTGGCCGCAAGCGAGGGTGGAGCGCCGGGATGAAGCCCGAGCCGCGCTTGGCTGGGCAAGGGCCGGTGTCGCGCACACAGGGCAAGCACAAGGGTTGGCCCTAGGCCAAACGTTTCATGCGTTGTGGGTGGCGCGTGAGCGCTATGGAAAACTGGGATGAGTTTTGCAAAGGCCGACCCTTCAAGCTTTGCGCCTCGCGTTATCTTCGCGCACAGTCGTCAAGGCCATTCCAAGCTGAAGGCGCGCTTGTTCGCAGGGACTGCATGAGGCCTCACCTCAAGTCGTCGGCGCGTCGGGCACATGACGCGAGATTTCTTCTTGCATGATGCGCAGTATGTCGTCTTTCATCGGCGCCACGCGCCCAAAAGGCCCGGCCACCAGCAATGCAAGTTGGCGTTGTCGGTGATTCAACCCGAGGGCGTAGCCGCCCAAGTCGCGGGAGTATTCGGCGTTGCCTTCGAAGTAGCCGCGGTTGAGCGAGAGGGCGATTTCCCGCTCGACCGCCTCGACGCTCATCAGCGAAGTCGGCGTGTAGCGCTCGAAACTTGTGCGCCGCAAGATGGTGGCCTTGGTTTGTTGCGGCAACTGGGCCAATAAGGCGCGGCCCGTCGCCGTGGCGTGTAGCGGCACGGTTTTGCCTACGTGGGCGGTATAGCGAATGGCCTGGGAGGATTCTGCCGCGCACAGAAAAACGGCTCGCATTCCGCTGATGCCGGCTAAGGCGGTGGTTTCGCTGGTGCGCTCGCAGATGGTTTGCACCAATTCCTGCAACTCAGGTGCAATGGGCGCTGCCTGATCGATTTTGTTGATCAAGGGCAACCATTTCGGCGACGGGTAATAGCCTTGTTTGGCTCGTGGTTCATACAAATAGCCGCGATTGGCCAGCGTGCCTAGCAGGTTGAAGGTGCTCGAGCGCGGCCAGCCGAAATGTCTGGATATTTCAGCCAGCGACGCCGGTCGGCCTCGCTCGGCGAAGAACTCCATCAATTCGAGCGTATTGACGATTTGACGTACATCCACGGGGCTTCTCGGTGTTACGCGGTGCGCGCCGATGGTGTCGGCGGCGGTCGGCTTCGGCTGCGGTGTCTGCTCAAGCGTCGGCGACGGCGGTTTCGGCGCGTTTCATGAACGCCAAGCGCCGACAACTGCACACAATCTCACCGCGCTGGTTGATGCCGTGATGCTCGAATTCGACGATACCGGCGTTGGGGCGGCTGCGCGATACCCGTTTGTCAATCACCGTGGTTTCAACGCGCAAAGTGTCGCCGGCGAACACAGGTTTCGGGAAATTGACCTCCTTCATACCCAGGTTGCCGATGGTGGTGCCGAGGGTCGTCTCATGCACCGACAGACCCACGACCAAGGCAAGCGTGAACATGCTGTTGACCAGGGGGCGTTTGAACTCCGTCTTGGCGGCGAATTCCGCATCCAGGTGCAGCGGCTGGGGGTTCATGCTGAGCACGGTGGCCAGCAGGTTGTCGGCCTCGGTGACCGTGCGCGTCGTGGCGTGCTTGAATACGTGTCCGATTTGAAAGTCATCGAAGTAGAGTCCGGCCATGATGGTTTACCTTTCAGAAGTGGGGACGGCGCCAGCCGCGCCGGGTGAAGGGTCTACCGCTTGCGCGGTGACACCGTTTTGCAGCATGTGGTCGATCTCGGCGTCGGAATAGCCCGCCTCGCGCAGCACTTGCACGCTGTGCTCGCCGACGCAAGGCGGCAGACGCCGGACGGAAACGTCGGCCGCGCTCCAGCGGGCGGCGTGGCGCATCAGCCGGATGCGTCCCTCCGTGGGGTGTTCGACCTGTTGAAAAAAGCCGGTTTGCTGCAGGTGTGGGTCGGCCAGCACGTCTTCAATCGTGTTCACCTTCTGGCACGGAATCTCGTTTGCTTGACACAGACTGACCCATTGCGCCGTCGAGCGCGTGGCGACGATTTCCGCCAGCTTGGCGTATGCCACGTCGTAATTTAGCGCCCGAGCCGCATGGTGGTTGATGCGGTGGTCGGCGTCGAATTCGGCGGTTTTGCCGATGGCAGCGAAGAAGGCGCGAAACTGCTTGTCGCTGTACGGCGTCATCGCGATGTAGCCATCCTGGGTGCGCAAAGGGCGCCGGTGGGCGTTCAGCAGCCGGTTGTAGCCCGTGCCCGCGGTTGCGGGAATGAACGCCTCACCGTTGAGATGGTCGCCAAGGATGGTCTGTGCAAGCGTTTCGAACATTGGCACTTCAATCGACTGGCCTTGTCCTGTCCGCTGGCGCATGTAAAGCGCGGCGATGGCAGCATGCGCTGCCGCCAGCCCGGTCATCCGGTCGCACAGATTGGCGGGCACGAAGCAAGGCTCGCGCTGTCCTGCGCGAACGAACAGACCGGCCAAGCCCGACGCTGCCTGAATGATGTCATCGAGGGCGGGGCGCTCGGCATAAGGGCCATCCTGTCCAAAGCCGACCAGCGCGACATAGACAATCGACGGATTCACCGTTCGCACGTCCTCGTAAGCCAATCCAGCACGGCGCATGGCTGCCGGGCGCACGTTGTGGATGAACAAATCGGCGCTCTCGCAAAGCCGCAGCACGGCGGCCTTGCCTTCGGGCTTTTTGATGTCCAGTACCACGCTGCGCTTGTTGCGCCCGGTGGACAGATACATCGCTCCCATCAACGGGTGGCGCGCCGCCGTGGCATGGCGCATCACGTCGCCCTCGGGCGCTTCGATCTTGACCACGTCGGCCCCGTAATCCCCCAGAATTTGGGTCGCCACCGGCCCCATCAGCACCGACGCCATGTCGATTACCCGGACGCCGGCCAGCGGGGCCGTGATCTCCGATGAATTCATATGCATCTAAATATTGTACATATACAAGAATTTTTCTTGTCGTATCACCTGAAATGCAAATTTTTCGGCAATTTATTCACAGGTAAGAATAGAATACACATGTCTATGAATTTGGAGCAGCTATGAATTTCGAATTGACCAAGGAGCAGGAGTCCATTCGCGACTCTATCGAGCGCATCTGCGCGGATTTCGGCGATGACTACTGGCTCAAGCGCGACCGCGAGGGTGGTTTTCCGGAGGAGTTTTTCCAGCAACTGGCCAAAGATGGCTGGCTGGGCATCTGTATTCCGGAGGCTTATGGCGGCTCTGGGCTGAAGATTGCCGATGCCGCCGTGATGATGGAGGCCATTGCCCGTTCCGGCGCCGGGATGTCGGGCGCTTCAGCGATTCATATCAACGTGTTCGGTTTGAACCCGGTGGTCGTCTTCGGCGACGAACAGCAAAAGCAGCGCATGCTGCCGCCGATGGCACGTGGCGAGGTCAAAAGCTGTTTTGGCGTCACCGAGCCGAACACCGGCCTAAACACCACGCAACTCAAGACTCGGGCAATCCGCAAAGGCGATCATTACGTGGTCTCGGGCGCCAAAGTTTGGATTTCCACCGCCCAGGTTGCCGACAAAATACTTTTGCTGACCCGCACGACGCCGTTGGAAGAGGTAAAACAACACTCTGACGGACTGAGCTTGTTTTACACCGACTTCGACCGCAGTAAGATCGACGTGCGCGAAATCGAAAAAATGGGACGCAAATGCGTCGACTCCAACGAACTGTTCATCGAAGGGCTGGAAGTGCCCGTCGAAGACCGGATCGGCGAAGAGGGCAAGGGGTTCAAATACATCCTGCACGGAATGAACCCGGAGCGGATACTGATCGCCTCCGAGGCCATCGGCTTGGGCCGCCTGGCGCTAGCGCGCGCCACCAAGTACGCTGGCGAACGCATTGTCTTCAATCGTCCCATCGGGCAGAACCAGGCCATCCAACACCCCTTGGCGCGCTGCTGGATACAACTGGAAGCCGCCTGGCTGATGACGATGCAGGCTGCCTGGCAGTACGACCAGAACCTGAATCCCGGCGCGGCTGCCAACGCCGCCAAGTACCTGGCTGGGGAAGCCGGGTTCGACGCCTGCCAACAGGCGGTAATGACGCACGGCGGCTTCGGCTATGCCAAGGAATACCATGTTGAACGTTACCTGCGCGAATGCATGGTGCCGCGCATCGCCCCGATCAGTCCTGAACTCGTGCTGTGCTACATCGCCGAGCGCGTGCTGGGGCTGCCCAAATCCTATTGAACTATTATTGGGCGTCGTACAAGTACATCCTGAATCCGTGACTTCAAGAGAGAAAATGAGGCCGAAGGTCGAAGTTTCGCTAAAAGTCTTCACCCCTGAGGGTTAGCGGTATGCACACATTTCCTCTGATCGTCATTGCCGTTTGCGCAGCGATGACGATAGGAGCAGATTGCGCGCTGTGTGCATACGGTAGACCGTGGGGGTGAGGCGCTTTCACTCTTGAGGTCTCATGGATTCAGCAAGGAGATAAGGAGACAAAGCGTGAACACCCTGATTCGTCGTCATATTCTTGCCCTGATGTTGGCTGCCGCCAGCGGCGTTGCCCTGGCTCAGGGCTATCCGGCGTCCGGAAAAACCATCCGCGTGGTCGTGCCGTTTGCCGCCGGCAGCGGAACTGATGTCACCACGCGCATCCTGATGGAGGATTTCCAGCAAAGCCTGGGGGTGCCGATCATCGTCGATAACAAGCCCGGCGCCAATGGCTCCATCGCCACCGAATACATCAAGAATCAAGCCCCCGACGGTTATACGTTGCTGCTGGGCACCAGTTCCGCTTTCTCGGCCAACCCATGGCTGGTCAAGAAGCTGTCGTTCGACCCGTTGAAAGACTTTACCCCTATCGCGCGCACCACGGATTTCCCTTTTCTGCTGGTCGTCAACGGCGCGTCACCGATCAAGAACCTGGATGACTTCGTCAAGTTCGTCCACTCTTCTGGCCGGGTTTCACTTGGCTACGGTAACGCCACCGGCCAAGTCGCCAACGCGCATCTGATGCACGTCGCCAAGTTTGATGCCGTGTCCGTCGCTTACAAAAGCACGCCACCCGCGCTGGTGGACCTGGTGGGCGGGCAGATCGACGCGATGTTTGTTGATATCGGCCCTTCGCAGTCCTTGCTGCGCGACGGCAAGGTACGCCCGATTGCCGTCATGTCCGACCGCCGCTCGGTGCTTGCGCCGGGCGTGCCCGCGCTGGGCGAGAAATTTCCCGGTTTTGATTACGTTGCCTGGGGCGGGCTGATCGGCCCGCCCGGCTTGCCCGCGGACGTCGTCAACCGCCTTAATGCTGAGATGGTCAAAACGCTCAATAAACCGGCCATCAAGGAGCGGTTTGCTGCCGCGGGACAGGCTCCGTTTCCCAGTTCGGCTGCCGAGTTCGTCAAATTCATGGCGGAGCAGAAGGCTGCCTGGGGCGCGAAAATCCAGGCTGCCGGCATCCAACCCGAATGACACACCGCCCGGCGCCCAGAAGTGCGCGGTTGAAAGCGCAGGGTCTTGACATACTCTGGCAAAGCGCCGCTTTACTCCAATCATGATCCCAGAAACGGCAGTCCGCCGATTGTTATCTTCAAGAACACCGCATGGATATTGACTTTCGTGGCTTGGGCTGCCCTTAATCTTTTGGGTGAGCGCGCTACGCATCCGATCTTCGCCGCCCTCGGGCACGTTCAACCACGGTTTCGAAGATGATTGCGGCTCGGCTACCATCTCCAAGATCATGAAAGTTCACGACATCCTGCGACTGAAGGGCGGCGGCGCGCGGGCGGCATCGACGGCGGAAAACTGAAACCATGAGCGGCAACACCCTCGGCAAGTTCTTTGCCGTCACCAATTTCGGCGAATCGCACGGCCCGGCCATTGGCTGTGTCATCGACGGCTGTCCGCCCGGCATGGCCTTAAGCGAGGCTGACATCCAGCCCGATCTGGAGCGGCGCCGACCGGGCACCAGCAGCTTCGTCACCCAGCGCGCCGAGGCCGACCTGGTTGAAATCCTCTCGGGCGTGTACCAGGGCACAACCACCGGCACGCCCATCTGCCTGCTGATCCGCAACACCGACCAGCGCAGCAAGGACTACAGCGACATTGCCCAGAGCTTTCGTCCTGGCCATGCCGACTATACCTATTGGCGCAAATACGGCCTGCGCGATCCACGCGGCGGCGGGCGCTCGTCGGCCCGGCTTACCGCGCCCACCGTCGCCGCCGGAGCCGTTGCCAAGAAATGGCTGCGCGAGCAGTTCGGCACCACATTGCGCGGCTGCATGACTCACATCGGCGACATCGCCATCGGGTTTGAAGGCTGGGAGCATGTCTGCCGCAACCCCTTTTTCGCGCCCGTGGCCGACGTATCGGCCATCGAAGACCACATGCACGCCCTGCGCAAAAGCGGCGACTCCTGCGGCGCGCGCCTGCGCGTCAGCGTGCAGCGCGTGCCCGCGGGATTGGGCGAGCCGCTCTACGACCGGCTCGACGCTGACATCGCCCACGCACTGATGGGCCTGAACGCGGTCAAGGGTGTGGAAATCGGCGACGGCTTCGCCAGCGTCGCGCACAAGGGGAGTATGCACGGCGACGCCTTGCTGCCGGGCGGCAGCGCGCGCTTTGCCTCCAACCATGATGGCGGCGTGCTTGGCGGTATCAGCAACGGGCAGGACCTGGAAGTGGCCATCGCCCTCAAACCCACCAGTTCCATTCTGCTGCCGCGCCCGTCGATCAACACCGCAGGCCAGCCGGTTGAGGTCATCACCAAGGGCCGCCACGATCCCTGCGTCGGCATTCGCGCCACCCCCATTGCCGAGGCCCTGCTGGCGCTGGTGGTGATGGACCACGCCCTGCGCGACCGGGCGCAGTGCGGCAGCGCGCCGTGGCGGGCGCAAAATGTCTAAACGCCATTTACCTGAATCCGTGAGACCTCAGAACGTGTTCACAATCCCGGCGTGGGCTTGGGCGGGCGCGTGCTCAGGAAGCGCTGCGGCGCAAGCAATCCTTGCCAATGACACGGGCCATTGGCTGCGGATTGCGCCTTGCAGCCCATCCCAATGCCGCATCGCCGCACACCTCACGCCGAGATCGTGAACACG
>JAITMV010000186.1 GCA_031277295.1 Burkholderiaceae bacterium
GGAAAAACGTTGGCGCCACCGTCCCACCGTATTGGGTCGCAGCCCCATCTCGCGGGCAATCTCGTCGTTGCGCTTGCCGCCCAGACAGGCCAACACAATGCGCGCACGCTCAGCCATGCGCACCTCGCCACTACGGCTTCGAGAAAAACGCTTCAATTCCGACATGACATCGGGCGTACACGATAACGTCACTGCAACTCGGGACATGAGCGCACCTTACCGAAGTTAAGATGGTCATGATTATTATCTATTTTTAATGCAACTAATCACTAGGCACGTCCGCGCTGGTGGACGCGCCCGAGCGGGTTGTCATCGGTCGAACCGATTGCAACCCTTTTAGTCCCCCGCTGATGAATGACAAAAACGCCCCTCACTCCACCACCCTCCCCTCCCCGCTCAAAAACGCCGCCCGCACCGCCTGCCCTGGATGCAGGCGCTCGATGGCGGCGCGGTAGCGGGCGAGTTGTGCTTGCAACAACGGGTCGCGCTCGGGCTGGGCGGCGCTTTTGTAGTCGAGTACCCACCAAGTTTCGGGCGCGTCGGCATAGGCGCGGCGGCATACCAAGCGGTCAATGCGCAGGCGCTGGCCGTCGTGGGTCAACTCCACTTCGTCAAAGGCCTCGATGATTTCGCAGGCGTCCCAGGCCCACGCCGCCTCGCCAGTGTGGATGCGGCGCGCCAGCGTGTCGGCGCGGGCGGCTTGGATGGCGGTGAGGGCGAAGCGCTGCATGGCCTGCGCGATGCGTTCGGCGCGCCAGCCTTGGGGCGTGTCGGCGGCGTGTTCCAGCAGCCAGTGCATGGCCTCGCCAAGGCGCGAGGCGTCGGTGGAGGGGCCGTGGTCAGGGTCGCCGGGCGCTTGCTGCGGTTCGTCTGTTGCCAGCGCGGGCGGCAGTTCTTTCAGCGCAAATTCAGCCGTTGGCGTGGCGACGGTATCGGGCGCGTCCGGTTCGGGCAGCGGCGTGGCAACCGGCTTGATGCGCTGCCACCAGCTCGATGCCGGCTCGCGGTGCGGCTCGATGCCGGAGATAACCAGCCGTCGGCGCGCGCGGGTCATGGCGACGTACAAAGCATTGAGTTCTTCGCGCGCGCGGGCAGCGTCTTCCTGCGCGGCCAGCTCGCTCAGGCTGGGCGGGGGATCGCGGTCGTTGGCGACGAAGGCGATGCGGCGCGGGCGCGGTTCGTCGCTGGGCCAATCGATCAGCGCGCCGGGACCAGATAGGGCGGCGCGCTCGGCGTCGGCGGCGCTGCCCAGCAGCAGTACGCAATCGGCCTCCAGCCCCTTGGCGCCGTGGACGGTCAGCAACTGCACGCCGTCCGGTGCGGCGCGCAGCGGCGCGGGCAGGTTCTGGCGGCGCAGCGCGCGTATCCACTGGTAGGCGGTCAAAAAGCGGCCGCCGCCGGCTTGCAACGCGCTGCCGAGCAAGGCGCGCAGTTGCGCCAGCGTGTGTTCGCGCTCAGGCGCGGGGGCGGCGGCGGCAAAGCGGGCCAGCACGTCACCGTGGCGATAAATGGCTTGCAGCGCATCGTGTGGCGGCAGGGTAGCCAGCCAGCGTTGGCACTGCATCAGATCGGTGTGCAAGGCGCGAGCGTCGCGCCCTGGCAATTCGACATCGGGCAGCACGTCCAGCCATGCCGGGCGCTGGCCCTGCGCATCGGTGGCGGCATTGACGGCCAAGGCGATGCAGGTCAGTTCGTCGTCGCTCAAACCAAACAGGGGTGACTTGAGCGCCCGCGCCAGCGACAGATCGTGCCCCGGCGAGACCAGCGCATCGGCCAGCGCCAGCAGGTCCTGCACCACCGGTTGATCGCCTAGGCGCTGCGCCTCGGGTTGCTCACAAGCGATTGCCAGCGCGCGCAACTCGGCCTGCAATTCGCCCAACGGCTGGCGCTTGCGACACAGCGCCATGATCGCGCGCGCGGGCGTACCGGCGGCGATTTGGGCGGCGATCCAGCGCGCGGCCTGGCGCGCTTCCAATGTGCGCTGGTGTTCTTGCAGCTCGACGCGCGGCGTATTCAGGCTGTCGCGCCAGTCAAACGGATCGGCGCTGGCGGCGCGCTCGAGGCGGGCGATCAGGGGCAGCGCGGTAACTTCGCCTTGCGCGTCGCCCGACTCGGTGGTGTGCTCGCGCCAGCCGGCGAACTGGCCCTCCCTATGCGCCTGGCCCATGACAGCGTTCACGGCCTCAAGCAGCCCCGGCGCGTTACGGCGCGTGTGGTCGCAGGCCAGCAAATCGCCGCCCAGCCCGTCGGCGATAAATTGCTGCGCCGCGCTGAACACGCGCGGATCGGCGCCACGAAAACGGTAGATGCTCTGCTTGGGGTCGCCGACGATGAACACGCTGGGCGGCGCCAGCCCGCCGCCGCCCGCGCCCGCGTAGCCTTGCAGCCAGGCATGCAGCGCCTGCCATTGCAGCGGGTTGGTGTCTTGAAACTCGTCGATCAGCAAATGGCGTACGCGCGCGTCCAACCGCTGCTGCAGGTAGCCGCTCAAAAAATCGTCCGACAGAAGCGTCAGCGCGGCGCGCTCCACGTCGGCCAGATCAACCCAGCCGCGCTCGTATTTCAGACGCCCGAACTCCGCGTTGAACGCGCGCGTCAGCCGCGCCAGCCGCTGGTGGTAGACGTGGGCGTCGTGCTGGCGGCAGGCGGCGATGATGACTTCAACCTCACGTTGCGCCGCCGTCACCACATCCGGGCGCTTGGTGCCAAAAATACGCGGCGTACCCTGCTTGGTAAACAAGGCGTCCACCACGCCGTTCCAGTCCTCGGCCTGCATGGCCTGGGCCAGTTCATCGCCCTTGGCCGCGAAGGTGGGCGCCTTCAATGCGGCCAGCGCGCGGGCAGCGCCTTGCAGCAGCTCGCGCCCGGCAGTGCGGCGCAACAGCCAGTCGCTGGGGTGACCAACGCCGGCCAGATGCGGGTACACGGCGTCGAACCGCGCCACGGCCTGGTCCACATGGCCAGCCTCGTCAGCCAGTTGAAATTCAATGCGCCGCGCCAGCGCGCCTTCCAGCGCCTTGTGCGCATTGGTACGGCCCAACTCGATCACCAGACCAGCATAGTCAGCGCATAACTCAGGATCGCGCTCGACCGCGTCCAGATAACGCCGCCATGCCTCGGCCACGGCGTCGGTGTTGTCTTCCAGCAGTTCGTAGCCAGCCGGCAAACCCAGATCGGCCAGCACTTGCAGCGGCGCGCTGCGCAACAAGGCCGTGAACCAACTGTGAAAGGTGCGAATCTGCACCGCCCGGCCCTGCGCCAGCAGCGTGGGGTACAAGTTGCGCAGCCGCTCGTGCAGATCAGCAGCGGCTTGCGGCTCGATGCCTCTGTCCGCCAGTTCCTTTTGCAACCGCGCGGCCCAGTCTTGCCGCGTTTCGCCGGGCCGCGCGCGCGCAAAGTCGGCCAGCCATTCGTGCAGGCGCTGGCGCATCTCACCGGCCGCCTTGCGCGTGAAGGTGATCGCCAATATCTCCTGCGGCGCGCAGCCGGCCAGCAACGCGCGCAGGATGCGCGACACCAGCATCCACGTCTTGCCCGCCCCGGCGCACGCCTCTACCGCCACATGCCGACGTGGGTCGCAGGCGATGGCGTAAAACTGCGCGCGGGTGCAGGGCTGATTGTTGTGCTGGTAGGCGGGCTGTGGCATAGCGAACCGTGAAGTGGCTTCTGATCGAACGAATCGCTTGAAAGTCACCGGCGTTGCCAGTGAATGCAACTGCTGTCTTGGCCGAATATGTCCCGGCTGCTTGACGCCTTACCCTCGTAGCCAAGCTCCTCACATATACCCGTGATCCGACGCCCAAGAGATGCGTGCAGAGTCTGAAAAGGAAAGTCTCCACCACGGCACTCGTAAAGCGCCTCTATGTATTGATGCTGCTCGCGATGTGCGATGCGTCTAATGATCTCATGTGAATCGAAACTTTCGCCTGCTTGACAAATGATGTCCTTAATACACTCATCTGAAATCTTCATGTGCTCCTCTAACGAATAAAAGAAACTTCCTCATCGTCGAACCCGCAGTTGAGACGAACTTCAAGCCAACCCAAAAATTATCGACCGATCATCTTGAATAACCCTACCCCTGACCATCCGCCTGCACAAAATCCTTGCGGCACACCCCCCGCGCCGCGCACCAACCGCAGACGCTGCCTTCGCCCAGCGGGCGCAGCGGGTGGCCCTTGGCGATGCGAGCCAGGTCGTCGGCGATGCCGTCGTGCAGCGCGGCGGCCAGGTGCGTCAGGTCTTGCGGTTCGTGCAGACTGACGGGGTCGCGCTCAGACAGGTTGAGATAGGCGGCGCGCGGCGCGTCGTGGCCGGTAAGCAAGGCGTAAAAGGGCAGTTGGGTATCTTCGCTGCCGGCTTTCAGGCGCTCCTTGGTGCGCGCGGGATTCTCGGTTTTGTAGTCAATGACCATCGGCACACCATCGGGCAGGCGATCAACGCGGTCGAGCACGCCTTTGAGCGCAATATCGCCAAGTGCCCGCCGCACGGCTTGCTCGGCCTGCTCAAAAACCGCGCCGGTGGCGGCCTCATACCCGGCCAGCCAGTTCAGATAGCCGTCGCGCAAGCGCGGCCAAGCGACGGCGAAGGGCAGAAACTCCCCGCTGGGCAAGCCGTGCCGTGCCTCCTGGGCCGCGCTGTCGAGCAAGGCGGCGCGGTCGGCTCGGGCGTCGGCTTGCAGCGCGCGGTGAAAGCGTTGCAGCGTCTCATGCACCCAGTTGCCAAAGTCACGCTTGTCCACGTCCAGGTCGAGTTCGCCGTCTTCGCTCAAGCCCAGTTGATGCAGGGCGAAAAAGCGGTAAGGACAGGCGCGCAACATATCGTAGGCGCTGGCCGACAGCGGCTGCGTGGGCAAGCCGGCGCCGCTGGGCGCGGGCGGAAGTACGGGCCGGGCGGTCAGGATGCGGTCGGCGCGCGGGTCGATGCCGGTGCGACCCTGGCCTGCCAATTGCAGCGCCTGCACCAGGGGCGAAGGCAGCAGCGGTTCGCCGTTATCGTCGCTGATGCGCCACAACACGTCTGTATGCGGGACAGCAAGCGTGACGCGCCAGGCGGCGGCTTGAGCGGCGTGCAGTTGCTCACGCTCCGCCAAGTGCAGCGTCTGGCGCTGCGCCGCCGTCCACGGGCCGGGCGGCTCGGGCGCGGCGGGCAGGCGCTGTTCGTCGGCGCCAGGCAGCACCAGGGCAACGAAAGGACGGCCCAGCAATTGGCTGATGGGCAGCACTACCACCTGCTCGGCAAGCGGGTGCGGGGGCCGGAAGCTGGCGGCTTCGAGCGTATCGCCGACCCAGCGAGTGAATGCACGCAGGCTCATGCGAGGCTGGGCGGGAGGAAACGATTTCCAATCAGCGATGCCAGCCAGCCCCAGGGCGTCGATGACGGCAGCGCCGGCGGCATCGATTTGCAACGGTTGCCAAAGGCCGTTGTCCGCCAACGCCTCGCGTACCGTACTCAACCAGTCGGCCAGCGGGCGTGGCTCGTGCAGCGCGGCGCGCAACGCCTGCGTGCGCGCCACGAGCGGGTGGCCGGGATTGCGCGCAACGGTTTCGGCCCAGCCGCGAATGACGTGCCGGCGCAGGTTTTTTTCCAGCCCTCGCAAGGCGCTGGCATCAACGGTGGGAACCCGCTTCAACCAATCCAGCACGGCATCGGTAGCGGCATGGCGCGCCGCCGCGCGAAGCAGCGTCATGATTTGCGCGGCGGCGTGGGTGGTGGACAGTTTCCAGCCCGTTTCATCGCGCAGCCGCACGCCGTGCGTGCTCAGCAAGGCACTGACGCGGCGCGTGAGCGCGCGGTCGCCGGCAACCAGCGCCACCGGCACGCGGCCTTGCGCCAGATGCGCCAGCACGCAGGCGGCGGCGCGCTCAGCCTCGTCGGCGGCGTCGGCACATTCGTGCAGTGACACATCGCCGATGGAAGCGGCAGCGGGCAGTGACAGCAACACAGCCTTTTCAGCGTAATGTTCGGCCAGATGTACGACTAACGGATCGGGTTGCAAGCCGGGGACGACAAGCATCGCATCAAGCGCCGCGCCGATATGCGGCTCAAACAGCACATCGGTGGCGTAGTCGGAATGGCCCGCCCAAGCCAAGGCAATACGACCCAGCGCGGCTTCCAGCGCCATCGGGCCGTCTCCCGGCGGCGGCAGCGCGGCGCGCGCTTGCTCGGCCCAATCGGTGCGCAACGCGGTGGGCAGGCTAGCGGCGATTTGCGCCAACTGCGCGGCCTGCTCGACCAACGGGCCAGCCAGATGCTCGCGCTGCGCGCCCAATCCCGCGGCCTGCAGCAGCGAAGCGGCGGTGAGCAAATCACGCCCGTGGTCAAAGCTCAAGTCAGTCGGCCCCGGCGCGAACAAGCCGACACGCGCCGCCCAGGTGTGCGTAGTTTCAAAGCGCGGCGCAAAACCGTCGGGAAACTGTGTCGCCCACAACCGCGCCGCCAACGGGATCAGTTGGGCGTAGGGCAGCAACAGCACGCTACGCGCCGGGTGCGCGGCGAGCTTGCGTAAATGATGCCCTGCCTCGGCCAGCAGCGCGCGCCACTGTTCCAACGCAGGGCTGGCGCTGGCGGAATCATCGTTATGAGCGATTGCGGCCATGGGGTGAATCGATGTCGGCTTTTCGGCAAAGGTACGCCGGTTTCTGTCACAATGAGAAGCTACTTTACCCGCCGGGGGAATCAACCCCCATTGTCAAAGATGGCCAATGATCTGATCAAACACGTGAGCGACAGCTCATTCGAAACCGATGTACTCAAGTCAGACCAGCCTGTGCTGGTCGACTTTTGGGCCGAGTGGTGCGGCCCCTGCAAGGCGATTGCGCCGGCGCTGGACGAGTTGGCTAACACCTTTAACGGCAAGATCCAAATCGCCAAGATCAACGTGGACGAAAACCGTACCGTGCCGGCCAAGTTCGGCATCCGCGGCATCCCGACGCTGATGATGTTCAAGAACGGTCAACTAGCGGCCACCAAGGTCGGCGCCATGACCAAGGCGCAACTGTCGCAATTTATCAACCAACAACTGGCCTGATCTGGGCCGCATTTCCTGCCATAATCACCCGCGAGCCACGCGCCATGTAGTCTTGGCGCGTGTCTGTGTGCCCTGGCCCACCCAAGCCGCGCGCATTCCGGCAACGCCCAAGCAAAGCGTCGCCCTATTCCCCTAACTGAGTTTGCCCGTCATCTTCGCCGCCGGTTATTCGTGCCGACGCGAACCGCGAACCTCCTCGCCGAACGCCCTCTCATGCATCTGAACGAACTGAAAGTGCTGCACGTCTCCGAACTGCTAAAGCAGGCCGAGGCGCTCGAAATTGACAACGCCGGCCGCATGCGCAAGCAGGAATTGATGTTTGCCATCATCAAAAAGCGCGCCCGTGCCGGCGAGCAGGTGTTTGCCGACGGCGTGCTGGAAATCCTGCCCGACGGCTTCGGCTTTCTGCGCAGCCCAGACACCAGCTTCACTGCCAGCACCGACGACATCTACATCAGTCCGAGCCAGGTGCGCCGCTTCAACCTGCACACCGGCGACATGGTCGAAGGCGAGGTGCGCATCCCCAAGGATGGCGAACGCTACTTCGCGCTGACCAAGCTCGACGCCGTCAACGGCGGCGTGCCCGAGCAAAACAAACACAAGGTGATGTTCGAGAACCTCACCCCCCTGTTCCCCCGCGAGCAGATGAAACTGGAGCGTGACAACTTCAAGGGCGAGGAAAACATCACCGGCCGCATCATCGACGTCATCGCGCCCATCGGCAAGGGCCAGCGCGCGCTGATCGTGGCGCCGCCCAAGAGCGGCAAGACGGTGATGATGCAGACCATCGCCCATGCCATTTCGGCCAACTATCCCGACAGCCACATGATGGTGCTGCTGATCGACGAGCGCCCCGAGGAAGTGACCGACATGCAGCGCTCGGTCAAGGCCGAGGTCATTGCCTCCACCTTCGACGAACCCGCTGCGCGCCACGTGCATGTGGCCGAGATGGTGATCGAGCGCGCCAAGCGCCTGGTCGAGTTGAAAAAGCACGTAGTGATCCTGCTGGACTCCATCACCCGCTTGGCACGCGCCTACAACAACGTCGTGCCTTCGTCGGGCAAGGTGCTGACCGGAGGCGTGGACGCCAACGCGCTGCACCGGCCCAAGCGCTTTCTGGGCGCAGCGCGCAACGTCGAGGAAGGCGGCAGCCTGACCATCATCGCCACCGCGCTGATCGACACCGGCAGCCGCATGGACGAAGTGATCTTTGAAGAATTCAAGGGCACCGGCAACAGCGAAATCCACCTTGATCGCCGACTGTACGAAAAACGCGTGTTCCCCTCGATCCAACTCAACCGCTCCGGCACTCGGCGCGAAGAACTGTTGCTCGCGCCCGAGGTACTGCAAAAAACCCGCATCTTGCGCCAGTTCATGTACAACATGGACGAAATCGAGGCAATGGAGATGGTCATCAAGAGCATGAAGGCGACCAAAACCAACGTCGAGTTTTTCGACATGATGCGGCGCGGCGGCTGACAACCAACCGCGCGGGTCCCACCCTACTCGACTCCTGATTCTCCTCTATGGCGACAACATTCGCCCGGCTGCTGTCCCTCTGAACCAAGCAACGCCGCCCTGAGAGAGTGCGAGGGCGCGGTTTCATGTGCAGATATGGATAACGCACTACACTGAACGTCATGGCGTGTTGTGCCGATGGTCAAAATTTGCCGCCATTAGCGTTGGAACGCAGCGCGGCCAGACTCTTATTGCTTAAACCTAGGTTGAATGTGATGGCTGCCGTGGTGTTTCCCTCAGTAAAAGACGGGAGGCTATGCGAGATGGCTTTTCCCTCTGAAACAGGACGGCAAAAAGCGCAACCGCGGTGAAATATCCGCAGCCAGAGCAAGCCCATGTGACGCAAGAAACGAAGGCTTTCCGATGCCCATTCATGACCCAGATTCATCGCCCGGCCAACAAACGGTCGGCCCACCCGAATCACGCATTGCCCGCGTGCGCCGCAAAGGCATCTACCTGCTGCCCAACCTGTTCACGCTAGCGGCGTTGTTCGGCGGTTTTTACGGCATCGTGATGGCGATGAACAGCCGCTTCGATCTGGCCACCATGGGCATTTTTGCGGCCATGGTGCTCGACAGTCTGGATGGCCGCGTGGCGCGCATGACCGGCACGCAAAGCGCATTCGGCGAACAGATGGATTCACTGTCTGATGTGGTGAGCTTTGGTGTCGCCCCGGCGCTGATTGCCTACCAGTGGGCACTGCAACCGCTGGGCCGCTGGGGCTGGATCGCCGCTTTCGTCTATTGCGCCTGCGCGGCACTGCGACTGGCGCGCTTCAACGTCAACACCGCGGTAGTGGACAAGCGTTACTTTCAAGGCCTGCCCTCGCCAGCGGCGGCGGCGCTAGTGGCCGGCTTCGTCTGGCTGGCAGTCGCCGTGGTGGACACCCATCGCGACGTGCCACTGTTTCACTGGCTCATCAACGCATTGGGCGGCGCACGTGTGGCGCGCGGAGACTTTTCGGGGCTGATGTTCGGCGTTACGCTGTTTGCCGGCCTGACCATGGTCACCAACATCCCCTACTACAGTTTCAAGGACTTTGGTCGCCGCCGCAGCGTGCCGTTTCCCGCGCTGGTATTGGTGGCGTTGCTGATCTCCGTCATCAGTATCGAGCCAGCCACCATGCTGTTCGTGCTGTTTGTCGGCTATGCGTTATCGGGCTACCTCATCTACATCTGGCGCCGCGCCAAGGGACAGTACGTCAGCATCGTCAGCATTTCTACCGACGAGCCGGACGAACGCGGCTTGCATGACTGAAGGTGAGCCGATGGAATGCGCTGGATAGACATTTTCCCGAGTTTGTCATACACTTATGACAAGCTTTTCAGAGTGAGTCTTGCCATGCCTTTCCCCTCTACCGCCGACATCCGTATCAATGCTCGCCTGACCGGCGCCGACGCCCAACAGTTTCAGGAGTTGCTCGACAGCGGTGGCGTGTCGGCATCCGAGTTGCTGCGCGCCGCATTGCGAGAGTATTACCGCCTGCATGCTCGGCCCAAGCGCAAGCCGCTTGACTTGCTGGCCGACTACATCGGCGCGGGCGACGGGCCACGTGATTTGTCCGCCAACTACAAGTCCTATCTGGCCCAAGCGCTGGAGCGCAAAATGCCTTTGGCGGCGCATGAAGGCAATCTTCCGCAGTTCCCCCCGCTGACTACGGGTTCATGATTCTGGCCGACAGCGGATTCTGGATCGCTCTGGGCAACAGGCGCGACCATCATCATGCCGCTGCGCGCGCCGCCGCCGAGCGTTGGTCGGGTGAGGGATTCGTGAGCACCTTGCCGGTACTCACCGAGGTCACGCACCTGTTGAGCGCGCGCGTGGGTATCCGGCAAGCGCTGGACTTCATGGATGCCATTGCGCAAGGCGCGTGCGACGTGCCGCCACTGCCCGACAACGCGCTGGCGCACGCCGCCGCGTTGATGCGCCGCTACAGCGATCTGCCGATGGATTTGGCCGATGCCTCGTTGCTCATTCTGGCTGAGCATTTGGATGAGGGCCGCATTCTTTCCACTGACTTGCGTGACTTCAGCGGCTACCGCTGGAAAAACACGCGGCCCTTCACCAACCTGCTGCTGCCGGGCATGTAAACGGCGGCGCGTGCTACACTGACACTCTTATGCAAGCTCGTCAATCCGTGCCTCACCTTGCCTGCCTTCAAGCTGCTTGTTTGCGTGCGGGCGTGGCGAGTTTACTGGCGCTACGGCTACCCGGCACGGGCTAGAGGCGTGCGCGTTCAGTTGTTTAACGACCTCGATTTTCACGGCCCGTTCGCTCCAGCAACGGGCCGTTTCGTTTTTCAAGGGTTGCTGGTTTTCGCACATCAAGGAGTCCCACGACATGGCTGACAAACTCATCATTTTCGATACCACCTTGCGTGACGGTGAGCAGTCGCCCGGCGCCAGCATGACGCGCGACGAGAAACTGCGCATCGCCCGCCAACTGGAGCGGCTGAAGGTGGACGTGATCGAGGCTGGCTTTGCCGCCAGTTCCAACGGCGACTTCGAATGCGTGCAGGCGATTGCCCGTGCCATCAAAGATTCGACGGTGTGCTCGCTGGCGCGCACCAACGACCGCGACATTGCCCGCGCCGCCGAGGCGTTAAAAGACGCGGCGCGCGCGCGCATCCACACCTTCATCGCCACCAGCCCGCTGCACATGGAAAAGAAGCTGCGCATGTCGCCCGACGAAGTACTCGAACAAGCCAGGCTGGCGGTGCGGTTCGCTCGCAACCAACTCGACGACGTGGAGTTCAGCGCCGAGGACGGCTACCGCAGCGAAATGGATTTTCTGGCCCGCATCTGCGAGGTAGCGATCAACGAGGGCGCAACCACTATCAACATTCCTGACACCGTGGGCTACGCCATTCCTGAGTTGTACGGCCACTTCCTCAAGACGCTGCGTGAGAAGGTGCCCAACAGCGACAAGGCAGTCTGGTCGGTGCACTGCCACAATGACCTCGGCATGGCCGTGGCCAACTCACTGGCGGGCGTGAAAATCGGCGGCGCACGGCAGATCGAATGCACCATCAATGGCCTGGGCGAACGCGCGGGCAACTGCTCGCTGGAAGAAGTGGTGATGGCAGTCAAGACACGGCGGGATTTTTTCGGCCTCGACGTGGGCATCGACGCCACGCAAATCGTGCCGGCCAGCAAAATGGTCAGCCACACCACCGGCTTCGTGGTGCAGCCCAACAAGGCAGTTGTCGGCGCCAACGCGTTTGCGCACGCCAGCGGCATCCACCAAGACGGCGTGCTGAAGGCACGCGACACCTATGAAATCATGCGCGCCGAGGACGTTGGCTGGAGTACCAACAAGATCGTGCTAGGCAAACTCAGCGGCCGCAGCGCCTTCAAGCAACGCCTGCAAGAACTCGGTGTGATGCCCGACTCCGAAAGCGAAGTCCTCGCCGCCTTCGCCAAATTCAAGGAACTGGCCGACCGCAAGAGCGACATCTTCGACGAAGACATTCTGGCTTTGGTCAACGACGAAAGCGTGACCGCCGAAAAGGAGCAGTATGGCTTTGTTTCACTAACGCAGCACAGCGAGACCGGAGAACGCCCATACGCAGAGGTAGTATTCACTATTGACGAAAAGGAATTCAAAGGTGTATCTGATGGTAACGGGCCGGTTGATGCGTCTCTGAAGGCTATCGAATCGCACGTCAAGAGTGGGGCCGAGTTGTTGCTGTACTCCGTTAATGCCATCACCAGTGGTTCAACAGAAAGCCAAGGCGAGGTCACCGTGCGGCTGCAAAACGCAGGCCGAGTGGTCAACGGTGTAGGTGCTGACCCTGACATCGTGGTCGCATCGGCCAAGGCTTATTTGAGTGCTCTCAACAAGTTACACAGCAAAGCTGAGCGAGTGGCCGCACAAGGTTAGGGTTGCCCCTTAACTTTTTACATTAGAAGAGAAATCGGCTACAACTAACTGTTATTGCTTATATTTTTATTTTTAGTACACTTATGCACCGAAGTATGTTATCGTATGCGGTGTGGTGAATTAAGTGGGGCGAATGATGGCGACAGGCATGTTGAGACAGCGTATGCAATCATGGATACATAACGTTGCAGTTGCAACGACCGGCATTTTGGTAACTGTGGCGCTGCTGTCGCCAACCAGTGCGGCGGCCAAAAGAGCCGGCAAGACGGTTCACACACGCACCAAGGTTACGTTGGCGGTCCAGGCCAGCGACAAAAGCAGGCGCGGCAGGACGGCGTCGCGCTTTGCATCCGCCAAGCGCATCGCGACAAGGCGGGGGCTGCGAACGGTGTCGCACGTCACTCGCAGAGCCGAACCGCCGCAGTTGTCCTTCGGTCAGATGGCCGGGCTGCACGCGACCGACGATCCGCTGGATTTGAAGTCCAGTGTCGCGCTGGTGCTCGACCAGGACACGCAGGAAGTGCTGCTCAGCAAGAATGAGCGCGCAGTGTTGCCTATCGCCTCGCTGACCAAGCTGATGACCGGCCTGCTCATTTCCCGCTCCGGCCTGCCGCTGGACGAGGTGATCACCATTACCCAGGACGACATCGACACTGAAAAAGGCAGTCGCTCGCGTCTGACTATCGGCTCCCGCCTCACGCGTGGCGAACTGCTGCACCTGGCGCTGATGTCAAGCGAGAACCGCGCCGCCCATGCGCTGGGGCGCACCTTCCCAGGCGGTATGAATCGCTTCGTCGGCCTGATGAACGCCAATGCCATCATGCTGGGCATGAAGGACACGCGCTACGTCGAGCCAACCGGTCTGTCCAGCGACAACCGTTCCAGCGCCCGCGATCTGGCGATACTGGTCGCCGCCGCCTCGAAGGATTCGCTGCTGCGGGAGTTATCTACCTCGCCGGGCTATGAAGTAGCGGTCGGCAACCGCGTGCTGCAATACAACAACACCAACCGGTTGGTACGCGATCCGAACTGGCACATCGGCCTGCAAAAGACAGGCTACATCTCCGAGGCCGGCAGGTGCCTGGTGATGCAAGCGCGCGTGGCCGGTCACAAGCTGATCATGGTATTTCTTGACTCCGCCGGCAAGCACGACCGCTTGGCTGACGCCAAGCGCGTGCGCGAGTGGGTGAAACTGCGTCACTCGGCCAACACGTCAGCCGGCAGCAACGCTTAAGCGACAGTTGATCCGCAAACCCGCCGCTCGCGCACGACGGGGGTGTTGATTGGCGGCTCTGTCGGCACTGGTCAGTTTTCGTTTGCAGTGCCCGATCCCAGGACGCAACCCGGCGAGTTTTTGCGCTACTTGCTCGATGTGGCAATTGCGCGCGCCCATCCCGCGGCTACGCTTGCGGACTTTCTGCCATCACCGCCACCGGGGCGCACCCTGGTGCTCGGCGCGGGTAAGGCAGCGGGGGCGATGGCGCAAGCGCTGGAAGCAGTCTGGCCCTCCAACAACCCTTTGTCCGGACTGGTGGTCACACGTTATGGCCATACGCCGCCGAGGCCACCCGGCGCGACCGCGCGCATCGAGATCGTCGAGGCCGCGCACCCGGTACCGGATGCAGCCGGCGAGCGTGCCGCCGCCCGGCTGTTGGAATTAGCTGCCGGACTGACCGCCGACGATTTGGCGTTGTGTCTTATTTCGGGCGGCGGCTCTGCCTTGTTGACTTTGCCTGCCGCCCAATTGGCACTGGCCGACAAGCAGCGCATCCATCGCGAGTTGCTGGCCAGTGGAGCGAACATTCACGAGATGAACACGCTGCGCAAGCACCTGTCGCGCATCAAGGGCGGGCGGCTGGCGGCGGCCTGCAAGCAGGCATCGGTGGTGACACTGGCTATCAGCGATGTACCGGGTGACGAGTTACCGGTGATCGCCAGCGGGCCAACGGTGGCCGACGACAGCACTTGCGCGCAGGCGCTGGACATTGCGCGCCGCTACGAAATCGCGCTGCCGCCAGCAGTCATCAGCGCATTGCAAAGCGGCGCGTTGGAAACACCCAAGCCGACCGACCCATTATTCGCCCGCCATCAAACGCACCTGATCGCAACGCCATTGCAGGCTCTGCAAGCGGCGGCGATGGCGGCGCGTCAAGCCGGATTGGCAGCGCACGTTTTGAGCGATGCAATCGAGGGCGAATCGCGCGAGATCGGACGCATGCACGCAGCGCTGGCACGCGCCTGCGCGACGGGTACCGGAGCCTTCCAGACGCCTTGCGTGATCCTAAGTGGCGGCGAAACCACCGTGACCCTCGGCGCTGACAAACCCAAAGGCCGTGGCGGCCGCGCAAGCGAGTTCTGCTTGGGGTTGGCACAGGCACTGGCAGGGCAGCCCGGCATCTGGGGGCTGGCGGCCGATACCGACGGGATCGACGGCGTCGAGAACAACGCCGGCGCCCTGGTCAGGCCCGACACGTCGGCACGCGCCACCGCTATGAAGATCGACCTACCCGATCACTTGACCCGCCACGACGCTTACGGCTTTTTCGCCGCGCTGGACGACCTGGTCATCACCGGGCCGACCTACACCAACGTCAACGACTTTCGCGCATTGTTGGTGCTATGAACCCTAGTACTCCGTTCCACCAAAACATTGACATGAAATCGCGTCTTTGTCCGTCATGCTGCGTTGCAAATGCTCGCAATACCACTCGGTATTGCTGCGCTTTGCGCCTTGCCTGGCGAAC
>JAITMV010000258.1 GCA_031277295.1 Burkholderiaceae bacterium
AAGGGCGGGGTGAACCCCGCCCTACGCTGGCTGGGCCGCATCTTCATTTTGAATATATGAATCAACGCAACCCCTCACCAGGTCAAAGCGGACTTTTCCATCGATATGATCCGGCGTTCATTTATGGTGATGTGACTCCTGGGCAAATCTATTGCGAACCATGCACTGGAGGATAAAGATATGAATTTCAATAAATTTCGACTCCTGCTGGTCATTTTATTGCCTTGGTTTATTGCAAGTTGCGTGAATCCAATAGATAAACTAGAACGAAAAGAGCTGGAGATACTTCGGGAAAAGGTCACAAGCAGGCCAAATATCATATATGATAATAAATATATGCCTTGCTGTATGGACATATCTATAATTGGGCAAGGGGCGAAAAATATTTTTGATAAAATGCCTGATGACGCTTTGTTATCTGCATCAACCAAGGGGACTTGCCTTTCTGGTGATGTTGTAAAAATACGTGAAGGAACAATGTGCATTGCCTCAGAGCACCGCCTAAACGACCCAAGCCTGTATTCATGCACTATATTGATAAATTACTCCACTGGAAAAACACAAAGAATAGATATTAACGAATATTTAAATTGCGACGAGGAAGATTAACTATAGGACCGTAGCCAGCCAGCGTAGGGCGGAGTTCACCCCGCCATTTCCGGTTTCGTGAAGCGGCGCAATGGCGGGGTGAACCCCAATACTGGTCACTTAAGCGCACAAACCGATGCGTGTCGTCATTCCCGCGAAGGCGGGAAAGCGAAGCTTCGAGGAACGGCCATCCAAGGAGGGCTTGCCCAAGAGCCGGTGCTGGATCAAGCGCCCCTGGATTCCCGCCTGCGCGGGAATGACGAAATAAAGGTTCATGTCGTTAACTGAACGGTATTGGGGTGAACCCCGCCCTACGCTGGCTTGCGCAATGGAACGGCCGCCACCCCATCCCCACCCCAGCCCTCCCCTTGAAGAGTAGGGTTGGGTGGGGATGGGGTAACGGGCGCTTCACGGCACACAACTAAAAAATCTTTTAAAAATCAATGAATTACGTTATTTGCAGTCAGTAACGCAAGTCTCTGCTCAGGACTTGTGTGCAATCGGATGCCCTTTACCTCAAAACACCAGCCGGTCAGCAAAAGCAACGCCATCGGTCACTCTTGCGGCGCCGCTTATCCTTTTTGCATCACACTGAACACGGTTGCTCGCTAACAATGGGCGGCATGGAACCTTTGCCCGTTGTGACCGGCGGCAAGAGCGGGCTTTGCGTAATGCGCGGCTTTACCATTGTCGAGTTGATGACGGTGGTGGCTGTTTTGGCCGTCTTGCTTGCCTTGGCCGCGCCCAGCTTCAACGCCATCATGGAGCGCTGGCGCGTGCGCCAGACGGTGGAAAGCTTGCGTTCCTCGCTGTACTACGCGCGCTCGGAGGCGATCAGGCGCGGCGGCAACGTGGTCATGCAAAAGCTTGACGGCGGCAAGGGGTGTGCGGCCGGTGGCGGCGATGATTGGAGTTGCGGCTGGGTCGTCACCGGCGACGGCAGCACCCTGCAACGGTTTGACGCCCCGTCCAACGTCAGTGTGCTCAGGTCGGAGGATGAGGGCGAGATTTCATTCGACAGGTGGGGCATGACGAGCGCAAACATGGGGGTCGGATTCGAGTTGTACCCCAAGGATAAAACCGGCAGTGATCCGAGCGCCAGTTGCCTGAATCTTTCTTCCGGCGGACGTATCAGGATCGTGCCATGCTCTTCGTGACTTCTCCGCGTGTGCGGCGTCAGCGCGGCATGACGCTGATCGAATCGCTGGTCGCCCTTGTCGTTGCCGCGCTGGGCGTGCTGGGTATTGCCGGGGTACAGTTGCGCACCCTGGCCGACACCCAAAACAGCGTGCGTCGGCAGCAGGCGATCCGGCTGATCGAAGACCTGGACGAGCGCCTGAAGGTCAATCCCAATTCCCTGTTCCTGTCCGGCGATTATGTGAGCGACTGGAAAGACAGCCCGCAGACGAGCGCAAACTGTGACACATCCTT
This sequence comes from Burkholderiaceae bacterium, assembly GCA_031277295.1. Classification (GTDB taxonomy): domain Bacteria; phylum Pseudomonadota; class Gammaproteobacteria; order Burkholderiales; family Burkholderiaceae_C; genus Ottowia. The sequence goes on from JAITMV010000258.1 coordinate 2,020, forward strand.
GTGTGATCACAAGCAACTGGCTGCCTACGACCTGGCCAACTGGAAGAAACGGGTCACGGACACTTTGCCCTCGGGAGACGCCAACGTTTTTTTGGCCCCCGGTGACAATTCCAGCGACCGCCGCCAGTTGGGCGTGATGATCAGTTGGCGCGAAAACGAGCGTTTCGGCATCAATGACGCCGACAAAAAGGACATTGACGCCACCCAAGTCCGGGCCGAAGACGGCACCCTCAGCGACGCAGCCGGCGCTGCTGCGGCCTGCCCCGCTGCTCGAATCTGCCACTTGCAATACATCACTTTGGCTGCCCGCTGCGCGCCTTACTTTCCAGGCGGCCACGCGAACGCGAGTGCCGAGTTTCACTGCCCTGGACTTTGACCATGCCGTCTGAATTTTTCATGAGTGGCCGTTGTTGCATTCGGGCATCCAGTCTGCGTGCTCAGCGCGGCGTTACCCTGATCGAGCTGATGGTGGGCATCACCCTCGGCTTGCTGGTGGTGGCCACCGCCATGGCGGCGCTCATGGTCTCGCGCGGCGTTTCTGGCACGGTCAGCGACGCCAGCAACATGCAACAGCAAGCCGCCTACGCCCTGCGCGTCATCGGCGGCCAGTTGCGCCAGGCCGGGTTGCTCAAACTCGCCGTTGTGGATACCAGCCTCGCGGCCGACGACCCGGCGGCCACGCATGCTTTCGAGGTGGCGGCCCTGGACTCACCGGAGTCGGACTTCAACTTCGACCTCGATCAACCGCAAACGCTGCTCTCCGGCGTGGACGGCGGCGGCGCCGAGGCCGATACGTTGAGCGTCGGCTTTCGCCGCTACCAGGATCACGTCTTCGCCAATCCTGCCGGCAGCGGCGCCGCTTACGTCACCCTGGCGCGCAACTGCCTGGGAGGGCCAGGCGAATCCGACGGCCACCAATTGGTTCAAAGCGTATTCAGTGTCGCCCTGGATCCAAAGACCGGCGTGCCCCAGTTGTACTGCGCCGGCAATAGCGCCACCCGCCAGGCCATCGTCGAAAACGTCGCCGACTTTCAGATACGGTATCTGGTGCAGGACGTCAGCGCGCCAGGCGTCCCGAAGCTCCGGTATCTCCTGGCCGCATCGGTAACCCACTGGGCGGCGGTGCAGGGTGTGGAAGTCTGCCTGGCGCTGTACGGTGACGAGCGCATCGACATGCCCACCGGCAGTACGTATACCGGCTGCGACGGCAATGGCGACGGCGTTCCCGATGTGATCGATATGACCGGCGCCGCCTTGCCAGAGGCGCGGCGCAACCGTATGCACCTGGTCTTTCGCAACGTGTTCCAACTGCGCAGCATGGGAGTGAGCGCGTCGTGAGCGTGACCCGCGCATCGTGGTTGAACCGCCAGCGCGGCGTGACGCTGTACGTCGTGCTGATATTCGTGCTGCTGTCCATGCTGCTGGTGCTGTGGGCCTCGCGCACCGCGTTGTTTGGCGAAATGGTGGTCGGCAATGATGCCGATTACCAGCGCGCCTTCGAGGCCGCTCAGGCGTTGCTGCAAGACGCTGAACTCGACATCCGCAATGAAAACGCCACCGGCGGCGCTTGCGTAAACGGCGGCCAGCCGTGCCGCCAAGGTAAAAAGCAACTTCCGGGCGAAGGCGCCAAACTCACCGGCTGGTTCGTCGAACTCCAGAGCGAAGCGCCCGCAACCGGCTGCAAGGATGCCCTGTGCATCAAGCGCGCGGGGCCTGGGGACTTCTGGAACGACAAAAACGCGCTGGCCCTGATGACCGCACCCGGCGTCGGCGCTCGTTACGGCGAAATGACTGGCGCGCAAGCAGGCAAGGGCGCCAACCCCATCTTGGCCGAGGCCAGCGACCCGAACAAAGGCGGCTGGTACTGGATCGAGGTGCTGCCCTACCACCAGGGTCAAGGTGGCCCCGGCGTGATCGTGGACGCGAGCGTGCCGGCGATTTTGCCGCTCCACCTGAACCCCAACGTGGTGTACCGCATCACCGCCTTGACCTATGGCCGCAAACCTAGCACCAAGGTCGTGCTGCAAGAAACCTATGCCGACAAACCGCTCGCGAACTGAACCGTTGCGGCAACCCCTATGCGGGCTGACCCGCCTTCGTTCGCGTCCAAGCCTGCTGGCCTTGGCCATTGGCGCGGCGCTGGCGCCGCACGTCGCGCCAGCGCTCGACTTGAGCCAAGCGCCGCCGGGGACGCTGCAATCGCATATCGCGCCCAACGTCATTTTGAGCCTGGACGATTCCACCAGCATGAATGGCAGTATGCCGGGCACTCAAGCTTCACGCGCGGAAGTGTTGAAAGACGCGGTCATCAGTGTTTTCAGCGACACCAATTTGCTGCCCGCCGGAAAAATTCGCTTTGCCTGGCAAACGATGGGCAACTGCACCAGTGTTGATGGACAAAAGTGGGCGCAACTCCTGAGCACGGACGCCGCATCCTCCTCGACCCAAAAGAACCTGATGCGCGTACTTGACGATCCGCGCCGCGCCGAGTTCCTCAAGTACATGGGCAACTACACGGCCTGCGCCTCCACGCCGACCCACGACATGGTGCAGCGCGCCGATCAGTACATGCGTGCGCCCCTGCATAAAAATGGCCCTTGGGCATCGATACCTGGCGAGCAGGAAAAGCCGTATCTGGGCTGCCGCCGCAACTATCACATTCTGCTGACCAGCGGGGGCTGGAACGACGCCGAAAGACAAACCACGCCCAGAAACTACGACGGCGCCGCGACCACCTTGCCCGACGGCGCGTCCTACGACAGCACGCCGGCGGAGCTTGGCGCTCAAACCCGGATTTACCGCGACAGCGATAGCGTGACAACGATTGCCGACTGGGCTTTTTACAGTTGGGCCACGCCCTTGCAAACGGCGGGCTTGAGCGGGTCGGTCAAGCCCGATGATGCCTACACCAACGCCCCCGAAACCGAAACGTTCACCAACCGCGTCACGGGCGCGACGGCCACACTGGAAAAATACTGGAACCCGCGCTACGACCCGGCCACCTGGCCGCACATGGTGACCTTTAGCATCGGCTTTGGCAGCGAGGCGAATCCGCGCACCAATTACCTGATGGCTACTGGCGCTGACGCTGGCGCCATTACCATGCCCACCACCATGCTGCCCTATGGGTACGATGGCAATTTTGCCGACTATGCCAATGGCACTTACCGCTGGCAAGCCACTTCTGACCGGGGCCACGACATGTGGCATGCGGCGCTCAACAGCCGCGGGCAGTTATACGCCGTGGAAAAAGCCACCGATCTGGCGCAGGCGTTTCAGCGGATCATTGGGCAAATCAACACCGCCAGCGAGGCCGCCATCAGCACCAGCGCGACCAGCGGCTTCAACACCTCGCGCGCTGACGTGGGCGCCTTCTACGCCGGCTACGATCCCAACAAGGCATGGATGGGCTATGTGAAGTCCGAGTTGATCCAAAACGAAGGCGGCAAGGCGGATAACTGGGGCGGCGCGACCACGGCCACCATGCTCGACGCCCTGTCGCCTGACAGCCGCGTGATTCTGTCTTGGAACGACGATGGCGGCAGCGGCGTCGCTTTCAGGTTCGAGGCTTTGAGCAAAACCGCCCAGACCTGGCTGAATACGGACCCCGCCAGCGGCGCCATCGGCAATGACGGGCAAGCGGGCAAAGACCGGCTTGCGTACCTGCGCGGCGACCGCAGCAAGGAAAAGCAAAACGGCGGCAGCTTCCGCGACCGCGAAAGCGCGCAGGGCGACATCGTCAACTCCGTGCTCTGGTATGCCTCCGGCGCGCCGGTGGGCAACTATGCGCTGCCGGGCTACTCCGATTTCATCAAAAAAAACAAAAACCGTCCGGCCATGATCTACGTTGGCGGCAACGACGGCATGTTGCATGGCTTTGCCGCCGCCGACGGCAGCGAAAAAATCGCCTATGTGCCCCGAGGCGTGCTGCCGAGCGTCAACCAGTTGACCGATCCCGATTACAGCCATCGCTATTTCGTCGATGGCTCGCCCATGACCGGTGACGCCGACCTGGGGCTTGGCCTGGGGGCAAAAGACGGCGCCGCCCACACGCCCGACTGGCGCACCCTGCTGGTCGGCGCCTTGGGCGCGGGCGGCAAGGGATACTTCGTGCTGGATGTGACCAACCCGGCAGACTTTTCCGAAGGCCGGGCCGGCTCGCTGGTCATGATCGAGCGCAGCATCGGCAACGCCTGGCAACAACCCGCTTGCGACACCCTGCGCGGCGAGGCCAAGACCATCTGCGAGCAAAACAAAGACATCGGCAACATCACCGCCGTCCCCGTGAAAGACGAGTACAACGGCCTGCGCGCCACCCAGATCACGCTGATGAACAACAACCGCTGGGCCGTGGTACTGGGCAACGGCTACAACAGCGCCAACCAGCGGCCAGTGCTGCTGATCCAGTATCTGGACCATGACAAGGCATTGAAAACCCTTGCCGTCACCGCCGAAGCTCCCGGCGTCGGCAACGCCAGCGACAACGGCTTGGCGGCGCCGCGCCTGGTCGACATCGACGGCGACAACCGGCCCGACATCGCCTACGCCGGCGACAGCCTGGGCAATATGTGGAAGTTCGATCTGACCAGCGATGACGACAGCCAATGGAAGGTCGCTTTCGAGGGCAGACCGCTGTTTACCGCCACCGCAAGGGCGGCCGGCGCGACAGCCGATGCCGCGCGCGATACCCCGCAGCCCATCAGCACCGCGCCCACCGTGCGCGCCAACGACCGCAAGCAAAACATCAGCGCCGAAGGCGGCGCGGCGCCGGTGCGTGTCGGCGGCATGATGGTCGCTTTTGGCACCGGCCGCAATGTCACCCAGAGCGACGCCGCCGACACGACGGTGCAAACGCTGTATTCGGTGCTGGACAACACCCGCTACCGCTACAGGAATCCCAAGCCGGATACCGGCAGACGCCTGGAAGTGCTGGCCTCGGCTGGCGGCGCCTGCCCAGGCTCGGCCTGCATACCGGCGCCGCGGCCATTGGGCAGGGGCGTGGTCGAGGCCAGGCTGGCAAAGCAAACCATCAACACCAGCGGCACCATCGACGCCTCCGAAGAACTGACGCCAGAAACCTGGCAAAACCACAACGGCTGGTACGCGGACTTTCCCCATACGGGCGAGCGCGTGCTCGTACCCTTCGGTTTTTATGACGGCTCGAACATTCTGGCGGTATTCTCAAAAGTGCCCGCCGCGAGCACGGGCGCTGGTGCCGGCGCGCAAAGCTGCGAAACCACCAGGCTCAGCGCCGAGCTTGAGTACTTGGGGCTGATTAACATCATGGACGGCAAGCGCCCCTCGATACAACTGATAGACGCCAATGGAGACGGCTTTTACGACCAGGGCGATGGGGCCGTATCGTACACACCGCTGAAAGCCGAACCGGGTTCGCGAACCATGATCCAGAGCCAGCCAGACGTCGGCAAGCGTAAAGGATGCGTAAACAGGCTGGCCCCCCTCAGCTTGGCTTGCATACCCAAACAATCTGTCCGTCCGAGCTGGCGTCAGTTGCAATAGTTTCCAGGATAATGGCGCGCCATAACCTCATCCCAAACCGTAAGGGCGTTGCATGCAACGTCCCCACCGGGGTGGCTCGAAATCCTGGCCCTATCGTGCTTGTTGCTCCCTCCCCTTCATGGGGAGGGCTGGGGTGGGGATGGGGTAAAGGCAACGGCATTCATGCGGGGGAAATGGTTTTTCAAAGGTTCTCCAACAAGCGCAAACACCGCGGCTTCACGCTGATCGAGCTCATGATCGTAATCATCGTCGTGGCAGTGCTGGCGACCATCGCCGTGCCCGGCTACTCCGCCTACGTCCGCCGCGGTCACCGGGCCGAAGCGCGGGCGGGGCTGCTGCAAGCCGCTCAGTGGCTGGAGCGGGCGGCCACGGCGACAGGACGCTATCCCAAAACGCTGCCGGCCGCGCTCACTTGGGTCGGCGACACCTCCAGGCGCTACAACATTGGCTGTCCGGGCTGCTCAAGCGCCGGTGACGGATTCGAGCTTGCCGCGACTCCCCGCGCCGGCGCGCAAAGCGGCGACGAATGCGGCGTCTTGACGCTGGACAATACCGGGCTGCAAGGCGCGGGCGCAAAGAAATCCGGACAAACCGGATACAACCCAAGTTGTTGGGCAAAGTAATCCGCCCGGACGCCCAGAGCTTGGGGCGATCCAGGCCAACGCCGGCTTGCCCGCACGTGTCATGAACTCTCTTACCCTGTTTCTCCCCTGCGCCAGCGGCGTTGAAGGTTTTTTAGCCGACGAAGTCCACGGCCTGACCGCTCTGAGCGGCCTGGACTTGCTGACGCTGCGCGGCGGCGTGCGCGTGCGCGGCGACTGGGCTTGCATGTTGCGCCTGAACTTGCACAGCCGGCTGGCGCAGCGCGTGCTCATCGAATTGGTCCAAGCGCCGTACCGTGACGAGCAAGACCTGTACCGGCTGGCCGGCGGCGTGGCGTGGGAAGACTGGTTCACGCCGCGCCAGACCTTCAAAGTCGACGTCACCGCGCAAGCCAGCGGGCTGCGCAGCCTGAACTTTGCTGCCCTGCGCATCAAGGACGCGCTGGCCGACCGCTTTCGCCAGCGCGCTGGCGGCGTGCGCCCCAGCGTGGATACCCGCGCGCCCGACGTGCGCGTGCACGCGCACCTGACGCCCGAGCGCGTACACCTGTACATCGACACCAGCGGCGAGCCGCTATTCAAGCGCGGCTGGCGGCACGACAAAGGCGACGCGCCGCTGAAAGAAACCCTGGCCGCCGCCATGCTGGCGGCCTGCGGCTGGTGGCAACCGGCCACGCGGCGTGTGCTCGACGTGCCGCTATACGACCCCTGCTGCGGCAGCGGCACCATCGTCATCGAAGCCGCGCAACTGCTGCTGGGGGCGCCCGCTGGCGGCCTGCGGCGCTTTGCCTTCGAGAGTCTGCGGCCATTCGACGCCGCCGGGTGGCACGCCGTCAAAAAACAAGCCGCCAGCGGCGCTCAGACACCCCCCAAAGGGGCGGCAACGCCAGCCGTGCGCCTATTCGGCAGCGACGTCGCGCACCGCATGGTCGATTTTGCCCAGCGCAACGCCGAACGCGCCGGCGTCGCCCATGCCATGCAACTGCGCGGCGGCGATGCGCTGCAACGCCAGCCGCCCACGCCTTTTCCCGGCGTGATCGTGATGAACCCGCCCTATGGCGAGCGCATTGCCACCGCTGGCGTAGCCGGACAGGGGCGCGGGCGCGAAGCATTCCAAAGCGCCACGCTGTCGCATCCGGGCCGCTCTCGACAAAACGCCAGCGGCAGCGACACCGGTGACGAATTTTTCGCCCGCTTAGCCACCCACTGGAAAACCCATTACACCGGCTGGAGCGCCTGGTTGCTAACGCCCGACGCCAAACTACCGGCCCGCCTGCGCCTGAAAGAAACGCGCCGCGTGCCCCTGTGGAACGGGCCAATCGAATGCCGTCTGCTGCGCTTTGATATTCGGTGACAGGGGTGAATAGTTAGGTGGCTGCGCCCCCCCCGGATCGCCATACTGGGCGCATCCACACCCTCCTTAGACCGTAACTTGCACTCCCGCCTGAATCAACAGGTCGTACACCGTATCGCTGCCGCTGTGGTGCCAGACGTCGAAGGCCTTGTCGGTGTAAACAAACGGGTCTCCCGTGAAACCGTTGTAGATGTT
>JAITMV010000087.1 GCA_031277295.1 Burkholderiaceae bacterium
CTGCGGCGCAAGCAATCCTTGCCAATGACACGGGCCATTGGCTGCGGATTGCGCCTTGCAGCCCATCCCAATCCGCATCCCGCACACCTCACGCCGAGATCGTGAACACGTTCTAAGGCAGTGTATGAACTTAAACTAGCCAAGTCAATTGACTATCTCGGTTATTTATAATGCGGCGCAACATTCATGAACTCGCGGGATGGGACCGTGATCGCAACCCGACCGAAGCGCGGCGTCGCCGTGCACGCCTTGCCCCAGAGATCGAGTCGGCCGTGCTGGACTTGGCGTTTCGGCACCCCAACCAGGGACAAGACCGCGTGTCACGCGATCTGCGCGCCTCGGGGATAAACGTCTCAGCTTCCGGCGTGCGCTACATCTGGCAGCGGCACAACCTGGAGACGCTGCACAAGCGCGTGGTACACATCCGCTCCCGCCTGGGGAGCAACGACAGGCTTTGGAGCAAAGAGCAGTTGGCGGCCCGTGATCGTCTATACCGTCCGCAAGAATCCAACCTGAACGCCACCTCGCCAGGCGATACGCCAGTGCATGACGGCAGCCAACGCAGCATGCATATCCTCTCGATGGCGGCGGCGCTGATCCGCGAACAAGGCTTCGAGAACATCACATTGCGTGATATTGCGAAGAAGGCGCAAATTCCCTTCGGTTCGATCTACTACCACTTTCAAAGCAAGGAAGAACTCTTCACGGTGGTGTATGAAGAAGGGCTACGGCGTCTGCAAGGTCTTTTGGACGACGCCATCCGTCACGTGGCGGACCCTTGGGAGCGTTTGGAAAAAGCATGTGCCTGTCATCTGGTCAGCTTGCTTGGCGGCGACGACTTCACCGCCATCTCGGTGCCCTTGCGCATGCCGATGCTGGCCAAGCCCGCGCGGCGCCGCATTGACGCGCTCAACGACGCATACGAAGGCCGCTTTCGCGAACTTATCAAGGCTTTGACTTTGGCGCCCAGGGTATCCAAAACCCTGCTGCGCCTGCATCTTCTGGGCGCCATGAATTGGAGCAGCACCTGGTATCGGCCAGGGCAGCACACGCCTGCTGAAATTGCCGCGCAGTTGCTTGGGAATCTGCGTTATGGCACGAGCCTACGCACGCCATCCCAATGAGAGCGGCGTCGTGTCGGAATAAAACGCCCATGCCGAACCGAGAGCGCCACGAACGATGGCTCATCGAGATCGCGACCCGCACGCCGTGGTTCATGAGCGCCCTTCGCGCCGTGCGCGAACTCGATCTGCCCTGCTGGTGTATCGGCGCTGGAGCGGTTCGCAATCTGGTTTGGGACGCCCTTCATCACCACACACCACCGTCTGCTCTGCCCGATGTCGATGTGGCGTACTTCGATGCGGTTTCGATTTCAGCCGACCGCGATAGCGCCATGCAAGCGCGGCTTGGCGTGTTTGGTCCGGGCGTGCCTTGGGAAGTCACGAACCAGGCGGGTGTTCATCTCTGGTACGAAAGTCATTTCGGGCATCGTGTCGAGCCATTGCAATCGCTTGAACAAGCCGTGGCTTCATGGCCTGAGTTTGCTACTTGCGTTGGCGTTCGCCTGGAATCAAACAATGTTCTCACCGTCATCGCGCCCCATGGCCTTGACGATGTGTTCTCAATGATCATTCGGCGCAATCCGGCGCGAGCGAGCGTCGAAGCCTATCGTCAGCGGGGCGCGAGCAAACGGTATGCCCAACGCTGGCCGAAAGTTTGGGTCGTGCCGTGTTGAGCCGGGGTGTGAAACAGGCACGCAATGCTTTTGGGCGAGGAGGTTGATTTTTTCGCTCATCCAGCAGCTTCTGTAGCCGTTTGTGGCTACAATAGAGCGTCAAAATTGGAGATGTTCCATGGATGCGGTTGTCAGAGCAAGGGTGGACGGGGCCGACAAGGCAGCGGCTGCCGAAGTGCTGCGGGAGATTGGGCTAACTCTCTCGGACTTGCTTCGCCTCGTGGTCATCAAAACGGCCAAGACGAGGCAAATCCCGTTCGAGGTCGGTCTGAGTCCCGTCAATCAAGCCGTCACCCGCGAGATTGAAGAGGGGCAGGCGACAAAGGCAAGTCACGTTGTCGATCTGGAACTGCCGGCGGGTCGTCTCGTGGGCAAGCGGAAAATGCGCAAGTCATGAGGGACTTCTGGTTCTCGATGGTGCTGGCGCGGCTTGGTTCACATTCTGAGTTGGATTTGTAGGGCGTTGTTCCGCATTTTCCCGATGCCGTCTCCCGCCGCCCAATCCCGCCCGCGCCGCGCCGCGCCGCCCAAGGCCGCGCCGACGCAAGGCCAGTTCATTGATTTTCCCGATTCGCCGTTTCAGCTTTTCCAGCCCTATTTGCCCGCGGGCGATCAGCCAACGGCAATCGAGCAATTGGTGGAGGGCGTGCGCGACGGCGAGGTGTTTCAGACCCTGCTGGGCGTGACCGGTTCGGGCAAGACCTTCACCATGGCCAACGTGATCGCGCGGCTGGGGCGCCCGGCAATCGTGTTCGCGCCCAACAAAACGCTGGCGGCGCAGTTGTACAGCGAGTTCCGCGAGTTCTTTCCCAGGAACGCGGTGGAATACTTTGTCAGCTACTACGACTATTACCAGCCCGAAGCTTACGTGCCGCAGCGTGATCTGTTCATTGAAAAAGACAGTGCGATCAACGAGCATATCGAACAGATGCGCCTGTCGGCCACCAAGAGCGTGCTGGAACGGCGCGACGTGGTGATCGTCGCCACGGTGAGCGCCATCTACGGCATTGGCGCGCCGGACGATTATTTACAGATGCGGATGATCCTGAAAGTGGGCGGCAAGCAGGGCCAGCGCGAGGCCATCGCGCAACTGGTGCGGATGCAGTACCAGCGCAACGATACCGACTTCGCGCGCGGCACCTTCCGCGTGCGCGGCGACACCATCGACGTGTTTCCGGCCGAACATTCAGAACTGGCGGTACGCATCGAACTGTTCGACGACGAGGTGGAAAGCATCGCCCTGTTCGACCCGCTGACCGGCCGCATTCAGCAAAAGACGCCGCGCTTCGTGATTTACCCCAGCAGCCACTACGTCACGCCGCGCGAAAAAACGCTGGCCGCGGTGGAAACCATCAAGCTGGAACTGGCCGAGCGGCTGAAGTTCTTCGTTGCCGAGGGCAAGCTGGTCGAAGCCCAGCGGCTGGAGCAGCGCACCCGGTTCGACCTGGAAATGCTCACTGAATTAGGCCACTGCAAGGGTATCGAGAACTACACCCGCCACCTCTCCGGCGCGGCCCCCGGCGAGCCGCCGCCGACGCTGACCGACTACCTGCCGCGCGACGCGATCATGTTTCTAGATGAAAGCCACCAGATGATCGGCCAGTTGAACGGCATGTACAACGGCGACCGCGCGCGCAAGCAGACGCTGGCCGATTACGGCTTTCGGCTACCCAGCGCGCTGGACAACCGGCCGCTGAAGTTCGCCGAATTCGAGCAGCGTATGCGCCAGGCCATCTTCGTGTCCGCCACGCCTGCCGACTATGAGAAAGAGCACGCCGGCCAGGTGGTCGAGCAGGTGGTGCGGCCCACCGGCCTGGTGGACCCGGAAGTGGAGGTGCGCCCGGCCACGCACCAGGTTGATGACGTGCTGCACGAAATCCGCCTGCGCACCGGGCAGGGCGAGCGCGTGCTGATCACCACCCTAACCAAGCGCATGGCCGAGCAATTGACCGAGTACCTGGCCGACAACGGCGTCAAGGTGCGCTACCTGCACAGCGACATCGACACCGTGGAGCGGGTCGAAATCATCCGTGATTTGCGCCTGGGCGCGTTCGACGTGCTGGTCGGCATCAACCTGCTGCGCGAGGGGCTGGACATTCCCGAGGTGTCGCTGGTCGCCATTCTCGACGCTGACAAGGAAGGCTTTCTGCGCGCCGAGCGCAGCCTGATTCAGACCATTGGCCGTGCCGCGCGCAACGTGCACGGCAAAGCCATTCTGTACGCCGACCGCATGACCGATTCGATGCGCCGCGCCATCGGCGAAACCGAGCGCCGCCGCGCCAGGCAAATCGCTTTCAATGCAGAGCACGGCATTACCCCGCGCGGCATCGTCAAACAGGTGCGCGATTTGAT
>JAITMV010000107.1 GCA_031277295.1 Burkholderiaceae bacterium
CGCCTGCTGCCGCATCACCGGCAACGCCACTCGGCCATGCTTGCGCCCGTCTGTCGTTCTCTTGCATTTCATGCTCGTATTTTATCAAAAAATGACAATGCTTTCTAAAAGGTTAGTAACTGCCGTTTCCAGGTTCAGTCATTTGTCTGCCCGGCCAGCCATTGCAGCACCGGCAGCGCGCCTGGCAGCACGGGACTGACCTGCACTGGCAGACGCTGCCAGCGATACTGCTGGCCTTCGCGCATTTGCAGTCGGCCTTGCCACGCGCTGACTTTGCAAAAGTGCAGCCGCGCCAGCGCGTGCGGGTAGTCCACCAATTGCTCGCGCCAGCGCTGTACCGCGTCAGCATGAACATCGATGCCCAGTTCCTCATGCAACTCGCGCGCCAGCGCGCGTTCGACGGTTTCGCCGGCTTCGAGCTTGCCGCCCGGAAACTCCCAATAGCCGGCATAGACCTTGCCGGCGGGGCGCGAGGTCAGCAGGAATTCGCCGCCGGGCCGCAGCAGCACGCCGACGGCCACGTCGATGGCGGCGCGCTCGGCGTCGCCTGTGCGCGGCAGGTGCGCATCGGCTTTGAGCACGTCCGCGCGCACATCGCGCCTGCCGCTCAAGACTCTCCCCTGGCGCGGCCCACGAAGTCACGCGCAAACTGATAGGCCACGCGGCCCGAGCGCGAGCCGCGCTCCAGCGCCCACACCAGCGCCGCCGGGCGCGCGGTTTCAATCTGCGCCGCCGTCGCGCCAAAAGCGTCCAGCCATTGGGCGGTGATGGCCAGGTATTCGTCCTGGCTGAAGGGATAGAAGCTGATCCACAGGCCAAAGCGTTCGGACAGCGAGATTTTTTCTTCCACCACCTCGCCGGGGTGCACCTCACCGTCATCGGTGTGGGTGTAACTCAAGTTTTCCTTCATGTACTCGGGCAGCAGGTGGCGGCGGTTGCTGGTCGCGTAAATCAGCACGTTGGGCGTGCTGGCGGCCACGCTGCCGTCGAGCGTGCTTTTAAGCGCCTTGTAGCCCGGTTCGCCCTCGTCGAAGCTGAGGTCGTCGCAGTAAACGATGAACTTTTCCGGCCGGCTGGCCACCACGTCGACAATGTCGGGCAGGTCGGTCAAATCGGTCTTGTCCACCTCGATCAGGCGCAGCCCGCTCGGTGCATAGGCGTTGAGGCAGGCTTTGATGAGCGACGATTTTCCGGTGCCGCGCGCGCCGGTCAGCAGCACGTTGTTGGCGGGCCGGCCTTCGACGAACTGGCGCGTGTTGCGCTCGATCTTGTCTTTCTGCGCGTCGATCTCTTTCAGATCAGCCAGCGCGATGGCGCCAATGTGGCGTACCGGTTCCAGCGCGCCGTGTCCGGTGGCGCGCTTGCGATAGCGCCAGGCCACGGCCTGCGACCAGTCGGGCGCGCCCAGCGGCTGGGGCAGCACGGCTTCGATACGGGTAATGAGCTGCTCGGCGCGCTCAATCAGGTGCGCGAATTTTTCGTTCATTTATTGACACGACTTGCGCAAATCAGAAACCAACAATGATGATCAGATTTCACCGCTTGCGCTTAATCACGAAAGCGTTGTCTGCCAGTTGAAAACCGACTGCCGGATAGTAGGACATGGCGCCGGGCGCGGACAGCAGGATCAGAGAAACCTCCTCGCCGATAACCGCTTGCGTGCGGCGAATCAGCTCGCTGCCGATGCCCTTGCCCTGAAATGCCTTGTCAACCGCCAAATCAGACAGGTAGCAGCAATAGCTGTAGTCGGTCAGCGACCGGCTCACCCCGATCAAGCGGCCTTCTTGCCAAGCCGAGATCACCAGACTGGGCGCGGCGAACATGCGCGCGATTCGCGGCAGATCACTGGTGGGCCTTGTAATGCCGGAAGCATTGAATACGCGAGCCACATCGACCGGGTCAAGCGCAAAGCCCTGGCGATACTCGACAGTGCTCATGAATACCTCTCGCTAAAAAAACAGCCATCACGAGCGATAGTCGGCATTGATGCTGACGTACTCGTGGCTCAAATCGGTCGTCCACACCGTATCGGCGGCGCTGCCGCGGCCCAGGTTGACGCGCACGGTGATTTCGGCCTGTTTCATGACGCGCTGGCCGTCTTCTTCACGGTACGACGAATGGCGGCCGCCTTGCGTGGCGACGTGGACGTCGTCCAGGTACAGCTCGATTTGGGTCTGGTCCAGATCGTCGATGCCGGCATAGCCCACCGCCGCCAGGATGCGGCCCAGGTTGGGGTCGCTGGCGAAGAAGGCGGTTTTGACCAGCGGCGAATGGGCAATGGCGTAGGCCACGCGGCGGCATTCTTCGGCACTTTGACCGCCTTCGACGCGCACGGTGATGAACTTGGTCGCGCCCTCGCCGTCGCGCACGATGGCTTGTGCCAACTGGCGCGCCACATCGAGCAGGGCGCGCTTGAGCGCCTGGCCGTCGGCCGAATCCAGCGCCGTGACGGGCGCGTTGGCCGCTCGATTGGTCGCGATGACGATGAACGAATCGTTGGTCGAGGTGTCGCCGTCGATAGTGATGCGGTTGAACGAACCTTCGGCCAGCTCCAGCGCCAGTTGTTTCATGACCGCCTGATCGATACGCGCGTCGGTGGCCAGAAAACCGAGCATGGTCGCCATGTTGGGGCGGATCATGCCGGCGCCCTTGGCGATGCCGGTGACGGTGATTTCAGCGCCGCCCACCGTCGCCCTGGCGCTGAACGCCTTGGGCACGGTGTCGGTGGTCATGATGCCCTCGGCGGCGCGCGCCCAATGATCGGCCCGAGCGTCGGCGATGGCGGCGGGCAGGCCGGCTGCGATGCGCTCCGCCGGCAGCGGCTCCATGATGACGCCGGTGGAAAACGGCAGTACCTGAGCGGGCGCGATTTTCAGCAGCGCGGCCAGCGCCTCGCAGGTGGCGCGCGTGTGCCGCAGGCCGTCGTCGCCCGTGCCGGCATTGGCGTTGCCGGTGTTGATGACCAGGGCGCGCACCGGCTGCCCCTGATCCAGATGCTGGCGGCACACCTGTACCGGCGCGGCGCAAAAACGGTTTTGCGTGAACACGCCGCCAACGCTGGCGCCCTCGTCCAGCAGCAGCACCGTCAAATCCTTGCGCCCCGGCTTGCGTATGCCCGCCTCGGTCACGCCCAGACGCAGGCCGGCAACGGGCAACAGTTTGGCGGGGTTGGGGGGGGAAAGGTTCACTGGCATGGCTGTTGGTACGATGAAATCCGTTACCCTAGAAACCGTAGTTGAACGCGCTCGCCAGTGCCGTGATCGGCGTGCACGAAATCTCCGAAAGCGTCAGGAGGCCGCGGAGCAGGCCATGCGCGGGCGTCCGTGGCCGGGGTTCCCCCGGCCAGTGGGCGCGTCCCCCTGGGGGGAAGGCGCGCCAGCGCCTCAGGGGGAATGTCACTTCAACGCCCCGTGGCAATGCTTGTACTTCTTGCCGCTGCCGCAGGGACAAGGTTCATTGCGGCCCACGTGCTGCATGTCCTGCGCCGCCCCGTCAACTACGGCGGCGGATTCGGGCGTGACCTGCGCCTCACCGGTTTCAGTCGGCGCGGTGTAAGTGACGTTGACCACGTTCTCGCCATGCCGCTCCATTTCTTCGGCGGCCTGCTCCATCGCATCGCCCGACTCGATGCGCACCGTCATCAGCACGCGCGTGACCTCGTTTTTGACGATGTCCAGCATCTTGCCGAACAGCTCGAACGCCTCGCGCTTGTACTCCTGTTTGGGCTGCTTTTGCGCATAGCCGCGCAGATGGATGCCCTGGCGCAGATAGTCCAACGCCGACAAGTGCTCGCGCCAGCGCGCGTCTATGGCTTGCAGCAGCACCGCCCGCTCGAACTGGCAGAAGTTTTGCGCGCCAACCAGTTCCACCTTGGCGGCGTAAGCCTGGTTGGCGGCAGCCAGCACTTTTTTGACGATGTCCTCGTCGGTAATGGCGCTGGAAGTCTCCACTTCCTGCTGCAACGGCAGATCGATGTGCCATTCTTCGGTCAGCGCTTTTTGCAAGCCGGCGATGTTCCATTGCTCCTCGACCGACTCGGGCGGCACGTACTGGCGCACCAGATCGGTGAAACAGCCTTCGCGCAACGAGGTCACCGGGCCTGCCAGATCGTCCGCGTCCAGAATGTCGTTGCGCTGCTGGTAGATGACCTTGCGCTGGTCGTTGGAAACATCGTCGTACTCCAGCAGTTGCTTGCGGATGTCGAAGTTACGCGCCTCGACCTTGCGCTGCGCGCTTTCGATGCTGCGGGTAACGATGCCGGCCTCGATTGCCTCGCCCTCGGGCATTTTCAGCCGGTCCATGATCGCGCGCACGCGGTCGCCAGCGAATATGCGCATCAGCGGATCGTCTAAGCTGAGGTAAAAGCGCGACGAGCCGGGGTCACCCTGACGGCCCGAGCGGCCGCGCAACTGGTTGTCGATGCGGCGGCTTTCGTGCCGTTCGGTGGCGATGATGCGCAGGCCGCCGAGTGACTTGACGGCCGCGTGATCTTTCTCCCAATGGGCGCGCAGATCCTTGGCGCGCGCTTGCTTGGTGGCCTCGTCGAGCGCCGGGTCGGCTTCGAGCGCCTCCACCGTTTTTTCCACGTTGCCGCCCAGCACGATGTCGGTGCCACGGCCGGCCATGTTGGTGGCGATGGTAATCATCTTCGAGTGCCCGGCCTGGGCCACGATGTCGGCCTCCTTGGCGTGCTGTTTGGCATTCAGCACCTGGTGCGGCAGCTTCTCTTTTTGCAGCAATTGCGAGATGATCTCGGAGTTCTCTATCGACGTCGTGCCCACCAGCACCGGCTGGCCGCGCTCGTAGCATTCGCGGATGTCGGCAATGGCGGCGTCGTACTTTTCCTTGGTGGTCTTGTACACGCGATCCAACTGATCGTCGCGGCGGCTCGGTTTGTTGGGCGGGATCACCACGGTTTCCAGGCCGTAGATTTCCTGGAATTCATACGCCTCGGTATCGGCCGTGCCAGTCATCCCGGCCAGCTTGCCGTACAGGCGAAAGTAGTTCTGGAACGTGATCGAGGCCAGCGTCTGGTTTTCGGCCTGGATCGGCACCTTCTCCTTGGCCTCCACCGCCTGGTGCAGGCCGTCACTCCAGCGGCGGCCAGTCATCAGGCGACCGGTGAATTCATCGACGATGACGATCTCCGGCCCCTGCTCGCCCTGCTGCACCACGTAATGCTGGTCACGGTGGTACAGGTGGTGCGCGCGCAACGCCGCGTTCAGGTGGTGCATCAGCGCGATATTGGCCGGGTCGTACAAGCTGGCGCCGGGTGGAATCAGGCCCTGCTCGGCCAAGATGCGCTCGGCGTTTTCGTGGCCCTGCTCGGTCAGGTGGATTTGATGCGACTTTTCGTCCGCCGTGAAGTCACCTGGCTTGATGACGCCCAGCCCGGTGCGCGGGTCGGCCTCGCCTTCTTGCCGGGTCAAAAGCGGCACCACCTTGTCGATGGCCAGATACAGCGCCGTCTGGTCGTCGGCCTGTCCGCTGATAATCAGTGGTGTGCGCGCCTCATCGATAAGGATCGAGTCCACCTCGTCCACGATGGCGTAATTCAGCTTGCGCTGCACGCGCTCGCGCGGGTCGTAGACCATGTTGTCGCGCAGGTAGTCAAAGCCGTATTCGTTGTTGGTGCCGTAGGTAATGTCGGCGTTGTACGCCGCCTGCTTATGCTCGCGCGGCGCCTGCGGCAGGTTCACGCCCACGCTCAGGCCGAGAAAGTTGTACAGCCGTCCCATCCATTGCGCGTCGCGGCCGGCCAGATAGTCGTTGACCGTCACCACGTGCACGCCTTTGCCCAGCAGCGCGTTCAGGTACACCGGCAGCGTGGCGGTCAGCGTTTTGCCCTCGCCAGTGCGCATCTCGGCGATCTTGCCCTCGTGCAGCGCCATGCCGCCCATCAACTGCACGTCGAAATGGCGCATCTTCATCACGCGCTTGGAGCCTTCGCGCACCACGGCAAACGCCTCGGGCAGCAATTGATCCAATGTCTCGCCCTTGGCCAGGCGGTCGCGAAACTCCTGCGTCTTGGCACGCAAGGCCGCGTCGTCGAGTTGCTCGAATTGTTGTTCCAGCGCGTTGATGCGCTGCACAATCTTGCGATACTGTTTAAGCAGACGGTCATTGCGGCTGCCGAAAAGCTTGGTAAGGAAGTTGGTTGCCATGCGTACTTGGCCGCCATCGCCGCGTCGAACGACGCTCCGATCAATGGCCGGCAGTCCTATAAACCTAGAAACGGTAGTTGAACGTGCCCGAGCAGGTTGTCATCGGGTGGGCCGGCAGGGCGCGAGGACGCCGCAGGCTGCTCGCCTGCAAGGACGAGCTTGCGCCGCCAGCGCGCCCGAGGGCGGCCTGATCGGGTGCGTAGCGCTCTCACCCCATAGGTGAAGGGGAGCTAAGCCCCGAAAGTCAATGTTCATGCGGGTTTCCTGAAGATAACAAGCGGCCGACCGCCGTTTCTAGTGCTTCGTTCCACCAAAAGGTTGACAAATGAAATCGATGGATTTGTTCGCCAGGCAAGGCGCAAAGCGCAGCAATACCGAGTGGTATTGCGAGCATTTGCAACGCAGCATG
>JAITMV010000113.1 GCA_031277295.1 Burkholderiaceae bacterium
GTGCAGCGGCGCATCATCACCGGCACCTACGTGCTCTCGCACGGCTACTACGACGCCTACTACCTGCAAGCGCAAAAAATCCGCCGCCTGATCGCCGATGACTTTCAACGCGCCTTCCAGGACTGCGACCTGATCGCCGGCCCGGTCGCGCCCACCGTCGCCTGGAAGCTGGGCGAACACGGCGCCGATCCGCTGGCCGACTACCTGGCCGACATCTACACCCTGCCGGCCTCGCTGGCCGGCCTGCCCGCCATGAGCGCGCCCGCCGGTTTTGGCGCGGATGGGTTGCCGGTGGGGTTGCAGTTGATCGGCAACTATCTGCAAGAAGGCCGGCTGCTGAACGTGGCGCATCGGTTGCAGCAGGCCACCGATTGGCATTTGCGCGTGCCGCAGGGGTATTGAGATGAAATTGCGTGACGATGAAATTCTCTATTCGCTTGATGTCAGCGACATTCGCTCCGTGGCGGAGCAAGAAGGATTTCGCGAGCTTGGTGACGATGAAATCAGGAGAGTGGGCGACCGGATGGGAGATTACCTCAACTGGTACGAGGCTATTATTTTAGCGATAAAAGAGGTGAAGTAGATGATGATGCCGAAATTTTCTGTACCCTCTGACTTTTCTTTAGACAAACAGGTTGTTTTGTTCGAGGGGAACTGCCTGGAATTGCTTGCCACGATCCCGGATGGAAGTGTGCAATTGGTCGTAACCTCTCCGCCATACAATTTAGGTAAGTCATATGAGCGCAAGGACGCACTGGGGAAATATCTCCAGTGGCAGGATCAAGTCATTGCTGAATGCATTAGAGTGCTTCGACCAGAAGGCAGTATTTGCTGGCAAGTGGGTAACTATGTTGAAGCTGGTGCGGTTGTTCCTTTGGATATTATGTTTTACCCGTCATTTGCCAATCGTGGATTGAAGTTGCGCAATCGCATCATCTGGTACTTTGAACACGGCCTGCATTGTTCACGCCGATTGTCTGGGAGGCATGAAACAATTTTGTGGTTTACCAAGACTGATAAATACATTTTCGATCTGAACCCTATTCGAGTGCCGCAAAAATATCCAGGAAAAAAATATTTCAAAGGACCGAAAGCTGGACAATATTCATGTAATCCATTGGGAAAAAATCCTGGCGACGTATGGGCTATTCCGAACGTCAAGAACAACCACGTCGAAAAAACAATCCATCCCTGCCAATTCCCGATAGAGTTGGTGGAAAGGTTGGTACTTTCGATGACGCAGAAGCAGGATTGGGTGCTGGATCCGTTTGCTGGAGTGGGTTCCGCCTTGGTGGCGGCGCTTAAGTCTGGCCGCCGGGCGGTGGGATCGGAGTTATTGCATGAATATTGCGCAATCGCCGAGGAACGGATCAATCAATCCATCACTGGAATGCTCAAGTCACGGCCCATGCATCAACCGATTTATGACCCCAAAAGGGCCGGGAAAGCTCTCATGACACGCCCTGCGGAAGATGTGACTGGCAGCATGCAGTTTCAGCTTCTGGAAAGTATCTTCTGATTCTGGAGAATAAATTGAAAATTGTACAAACATACTCACATCTGAATGGGTTTGAGTATTTGATCGTGCACAAGAAAAAACTCTGGAAAGAAGTCGAGAACGTTATATCAGCCGTTGATGCCACTTCATGCAAAACAAAATTAAGCAAAGAAGTTCGCATGAAAGGTGAGCTGAAGTTCAGCCCGATAGAAATGAATAAAAAATTTGCCGCGGAACTGAAGAAAAATAAATGGAACGAGAGTCGAGTATCATATTGGGTGACACGTAATGAAAAGCTGATACGCAGTACCATGATGCTGCCAGCTGACAAACAAAAAAAACAGATTGAGGCGGCAGGCGAGCAGCCGATTTTCAGCTACAACCAGACGGACTTTGTGAAAGACCGGGTGGCCATCGAAGTTCAATTCGGAAAATACGCATTTGTTGCCTACGACCTGTTCGTCAAACATCTTGCTTTTTATGTCCGAGATGAAATCGACGTCGGCATCGAAATCCTGCCTATGAAGTCCCTGCAAGCAGATATGTCATCTGGCCCTGGATATTTTGAGGGCGAGCTTTACAACGTGATTCGCAACGGTCGTGGTGTACCTTCCGTTCCTCTGGTCATGATCGGGGTTGCCCCGTAGGAAAGAAACGCAATGGAGTGGGAAGTCGTCATCAGCGAAGGACGCCCCATTACTCTCATACCTTCCAAGCAGGAGTTCAGCACCGTCGAAGCGGCGAACCTTCTCAACGTCTCGCGCCCCTTTGTTGTCAAGGAGATCGAAGAAGGTCGGCTGCCGTTTCGCAAAGTTGGCACGCATCGAAGGATCGCGTTCGAAGATCTGATGGCTTATGCGCGCGAGATGCGCAGCCGCCAAGAAGCCGCGCTGGGGCGGATGGCTGAAAACGCACGCGAATTAGGACTCGACTACTGACATGGCCGGCTATCAGTCAGCGTCACCTTCTCCAAGACTTTTCGATAGTTCACTTCACCCTCGTAATCGTGGTCACGCCAACTCTCGCCCAATCAACCAGAGCCTCCGGCCTGGTTCCTGCCTCCCGCAACGACATGACCCAAATAAACACCGTTCCACCCCTCATCCAAGGCCACGAAGTCGTCATCGGCTTCGAGACGCACGCCCAACTGGCCACAGCCAGCAAAATTTTCAGCCGCGCCAGCACCGCGTTCGGGGCCGCGCCCAATACGCAGGCTTGCGCGCTGGACATGGCCTTGCCGGGCACGCTGCCGGTGATGAACCGCGAGGCGGTGCGCTGCGCCATCAAGCTGGGCCTGGCCCTGGGTTCGCGCATTGCGCCCATCAGCGTGTTCGCGCGCAAGAACTACTTTTATCCCGACCTGCCCAAGGGGTACCAGATCAGCCAGTTCGAGCTGCCTGTGGTGCAAGGCGGCGAGGTGTCGTTCTTTGTCGAAGGCGAGAAAAAAACCGTGCGCCTGGTGCGCGCGCATCTGGAAGAAGACGCCGGCAAGTCGCTGCACGAGGACTTTCACGGCCAGTCGGGCATTGACTTGAACCGCGCCGGCACGCCGCTGTTGGAGATCGTCACCGAGCCGGACATGCGCTCGACCGCCGAGGCCGTGGCTTATGCGAAAGAGCTGCACAAAATCGTCACCTGGATCGGCATCTGCGACGGCAACATGCAAGAAGGCTCGTTCCGCTGCGACGCCAACGTCTCGGTTCGCCGGCCGGGTGAGCCGCTGGGCACGCGGCGCGAGATCAAGAATCTGAACAGTTTCCGCTTCATGCAGCAGGCGATAGATTTCGAAATTCGCTGGCAGATCGCCGAGTTGCAAGAAGGCCGCGCCATTGAACAGGCCACCGTGCTGTTCGACCCCGACACGGGCGAGACGCGCGCCATGCGCAGCAAGGAAGACTCCGCCGACTACCGCTACTTCCCCGATCCCGATCTGCCGCCGCTTTGCATTTCCGAGCAATGGATCGAACAAACCCGCGCGCAAATGCCCGAGTTGCCGCGCGGCATGGCGGCGCGCTTCGTGGCCGACTACGGCCTGCCCGAATACGACTCCACCATGCTGACCCAAACGCCGGCTACCGGCGCGTACTTCGAGGCGGCGGCGCGCGCCAGTGGCCAGCCAAAACTGGTCAGCAACTGGGTAATGGGCGAGATTTCGCGCCGGCTCAACGCCGAGGAAATCGGCATCGAAGCGGTCAAGGTGCCGGCCGAAAAACTGGCGCAATTGATCGCCCGCATCCAGGACGGCACCCTCAGCCATAACGCCGCGCGCCAGGTGTTTGACGCACTGTGGAACGGCGAGGCCGCCGAGGTGGACGCGGCCATCGAAGCCAAGGGTTTGCGCCAAATGAACGACATCGGCGCGCTGGAAAAGATGGTGGACGAGGCCATCGCCGCCAACCCCGGCAATGTGGCGCAGTTCAAAGCCGGCAAGGACAAAGCCTTCAACGCCCTGGTCGGCCAGGTGATGAAGGCGAGCAAGGGCAAGGCCAATCCGGCGCAGGTCAACGAGTTATTG
The DNA here is from genome assembly GCA_031277295.1 of Burkholderiaceae bacterium. Taxonomy (GTDB): domain Bacteria; phylum Pseudomonadota; class Gammaproteobacteria; order Burkholderiales; family Burkholderiaceae_C; genus Ottowia. Next base: position 4,014 of record JAITMV010000113.1, read on the forward strand.
CGCGCCAGGCTGAGCGGTGTTGAAAAAGACATCGCAAACGACGCCTCGGGCTGATCGTCACACGGGCACGGCCTGAAAGCCGATTCTGGATGATCGCTGCAAATTGTTACGCCATTGCAGCCGCGCGTATGTGTATGCTGTGCGGTTTGCCCATTCGGCTGTCACGGTCTCACCGCTTGTTTCAAGACAGGTCAATCAAAACATGCATCCCCACGCCATCATCCGCAACAAAACCTGGGCCGAACTGAAGACCGGCGACACGGCGACGATTGAGCGCGTATGCACCGAACAGGACTTGCTGCTGTTTGCGCACATGTCGGGCAACATCAATCCGTTGTCGCTGCCGCGGCTTGACGACACCGCCGCGCCGAGCGATCCGGTAGCGCCGTCGATGTGGATCGGATCACTGATTTCGGCGGTATTGGGCAATGTGCTGCCTGGTCCGGGTACGCTATACCGCACGCAATCGTTCGATTTCCGTCGGCGTACCCACGTCGGCGACCGGTTGCGCGTAACAGTGACGTGTACCGGCAAGCAAGCCGCGCCAATAGCTACTTTTCAGACCGCGATCACCAACGTCGTCAGCGGCGAAGTGGTGTGCGAAGGCACGGCAACCGTCGATGCTCCCACGATAACGATTGAAACACCGGTGCGCGAGCTGCCGACACTGATCGTCGACCAAAAAGATCACTTCGCGCACTTGGTGGCGCTGGCCGCGCAACTGCCGCCGTTGCGCACGGCGGTGGTATGTCCGGAAGACCACAACTCGCTCAGCGGCGCGCTGTTGTCCGCTGAACGGGGGTTGATTCATCCGATCCTGATCGGCAACCCGAAATTGATTGCCGCGGCCGCGGCCGATTTGAAAGCCGATATTTCAAGCTGGCCGCAGATAGCCGAAACTGATCACCGCGCGGCAGCCGCGCGCGCGGTGGCCATGGTCAATGCTGGCGAGGCGGGCGCCATCATGAAGGGCGCAATCCACTCGGACGAGGTACTCGGCCAAGTCGTCAAAAAGGACGGTGGCTTGCGAACTCATGGCCGCATCAGCCACGTATTCGCGTTGGACGTACCGACGCTCGATGAGATACTGTTCATCTCCGACGCGGCCATCAACATCGCCCCCGACCTGCTAACCAAGGTAGACATCACGCAAAACGCGATCAATCTGGCGCGCGCCTGCGGTCTGGAGCAGCCGCGCGTGGGTGTGCTGTCGGCGGTGGAAACGATCAACCCGAACATCCCCTCGACGCTGGACGCCGCCATCTTGTCCAAAATGTCCGAGCGCGGCCAAATCAAGGGCGCCATCGTCGACGGCCCGCTGGCCATGGACAACGCCATTGACATGGAAGCCGCGCGCACCAAGGGCATCGCCTCGCTGGTGGCCGGGCGCGCCAACGTACTGATCGTGCCCAACCTGGAAGCCGGCAACATGCTGGCCAAGGAACTGACCTTCGTCGCCCGCGCCGAGGCCGCCGGCCTGGTGCTAGGCGCCAAAGTACCGGTCATGCTGACCAGCCGCGCCGACAACGACCGCGCACGCCTGGCCTCGTGCGCGCTGGCGCTGCTATACGACTACTGGCGGCGCGAAGGCGCGGCCTTCAAAGACAACCAGGGAGACCTATCATGAACGACGTCATCCTGACCCTGAACGCCGGCTCCTCGTCGATCAAATTCGCCGCCTACCGCGTCGAGTCGGAGAATTTAACCGCGCTGGCCACCGGCTTGGTCGATGGCATTGGCGGCGCGGCCACCTTCTCGGTCACGCTCACCGGTGGCCGTGCGGACAAGCGCGCCATCGCCGGCAGCGGCCCGGTCGACCACAAGGCGGCACTGGCCGCCGTGATCGGCTGGTTGAACCAGTCGCAGCAAGACTGCCGCATCGCCGCAATCGGGCACCGGGTCGTACACGGCGGCCCTGACTTTGCCAAGCCGATCCTGATCGATGACCTCCGGCTGGCGCAACTGCGCGATCTCACGCCTTTGGCGCCGCTGCATCAGCCGCACAACCTGGCCGGCGTCGACGCGGCGCGGCACGCATTTCCCGATGCCACGCAGGTGGCGTGCTTCGACACCGCCTTTCACCGCAGCCACCCGTTCATCGCCGACACCTTTGCGCTGCCGCGGCAGTATTACGACCAAGGCATCAGGCGCTACGGCTTTCATGGTCTGTCATACGAGTTCATTACGAAGCGTCTGCGCACGGTCGCCCCTGAACTGGCGGCCGGCCGCGTCATCATCGCCCATTTGGGTAATGGCGCGTCGATGTGCGCCCTGCGCGAAGGCAAATCGATCTCCTCCACCATGGGTTTTACCGCGCTGGACGGGCTGCCGATGGGCACCCGCTGCGGTCAGCTTGACCCCGGCGTGGTGCTGTACCTCATCACCCAAAAGGGCATGACACCAGAGTCCGTGTCAGACCTGCTATACAACGACTGCGGACTCAAAGGCATGTCCGGCTTATCCAACGACATGCGCGTACTCGCCGATTCCGCCTCCCCGCGCGTGCGCGAAGCCTTGCAATATTTCGTCGCCCGCATCCGCCACGAACTCGGCGGCTTGGCCGCCGATCTGGGCGGCGTCGATGCCATCGTCTTCACCGGCGGCATAGGCGAGCACTCCTGGAGCACCCGCCAAGCCGTGCTGCGCGGCATGGAATGGCTCGGCATTCAACTTGACGACTCCGCCAACGAGCGCGGCGAGCAAACCATCAGCACGCCGCAAAGCACAACCCGCGTGTTCGTCCTCCCCACCGACGAAGAGCGGATGATCGCCGAACACACCGCCGCCATCGCCCAAAGCTCGGGCCGTCTTGAGCACTATCGACCATAGGCGTATTTCAAGTCCAACGGCGGCGTTCATTGAAGCGCCGCAAAAAACGTGTCAATTTCGCTTCGGGTAACACAGCCGGCGACCGGTGCGAGAATGCGGCAATGCTTCTGAAGCACAGTTTCACCCCCCCCAGCAACACACGCTTGGCGCATTTGTGCGGCCCGACCGACGAGCACCTGCGCGCCATCGAATTGAGCTTGGGCCTACGCATCGCCCGCCGCGGCGAACACTTTCGCATCGAAGGGCCGGCCAAGGCCGCCGAGCGCGCGCTGGCCATATTACAAAGCCTGTACGAACTGGCCGCCCGCCCCATCGCCGCCGACACGGTGCAACTCATGCTGGCCGGCGACGGCGCTCCCCTGGCCGAAAGCAGCGACGGCGCGCCCGTGCTGCACACCCAGCGCGGAGCGTTGAAAGCGCGCACCACCGGCCAAAGCGTCTATCTGCAAAACATCGCCGCGCACGACGTCACCTTCGGCATCGGTCCCGCCGGCACCGGCAAAACCTACCTGGCCGTCGCCTGCGCCGTCGATGCGCTGGAGCGCCAGTCGGTGCAGCGCATCGTGCTCACCCGCCCGGCGGTCGAAGCCGGTGAGCGCCTGGGCTTTCTGCCCGGCGACCTGACGCAAAAAGTCGATCCCTACCTGCGCCCGCTGTACGACGCGCTGTACGACCTGATGGGCTTCGAGCGCGTGGCCAAGGCGTTCGAGCGCAACCAGTTGGAAATCGCGCCGCTGGCCTTCATGCGTGGGCGCACCCTCAACCACGCCTTCGTCATCCTCGACGAAGCGCAAAACACCACGCCCGAGCAGATGAAAATGTTCCTCACCCGCATCGGCTTCGGCGCCCGTGCCGTCATCACCGGCGACGTGAGCCAGATCGACCTGCCCAAAGGCGCCGTCAGCGGTCTGATCGACGCCGAGCACGTGCTGCGCGGCGTCAAAGGGCTGGCCTTCACGCGCTTTACCAGCGCCGACGTGGTGCGCCACCCGCTGGTGGCGCGCATCGTCGATGCTTACGACGCCGCTCGCGCCGACAAAGGCATGTCGCAAGCGTAGATTGAACCTGGAAACCGCAGTTGAGCGCTTGTTATCTTCAAGAAAACCGCATGAACATTGGTTTTTGTGGCTTCGATAGCCTTCACCACTTGGGTGAGAGCGCTACGCACCGATGATCAGGCCGCCAAAACTTGGAGCTTCTGGCGCGCTGGCGGCGCAAGCTCGTCCTTGCAGGCGAGAAGCCTGCGGCGTCCTCGCCCTTGGAGCCGCGGCGCTCACCCTTGCCAGCCCACCCGATGACGACCTGCTCGGGCGCGTTCAACTACGGTTTCTAGTGCTTCGTTCCACCAAAAGGTTGACAAATGAAATCGATGGATTTGTTCGCCAGGCAAGGCGCAAAGCGCAGCAATACCGAGTGGTATTGCGAGCATTTGCAACGCAGCATG
>JAITMV010000177.1 GCA_031277295.1 Burkholderiaceae bacterium
GGGCAAAACCATCGGTCGAATCGCCACTGGCGGGTATCACACCTGTGCCATCGCCTCCGACGATCAGGCATATTGCTGGGGTAACAACGACGCCGGCCAACTCGGCAACAACCACGGCGGCAGCCCCCGCCCGACCCCCGTGGCCGTCGATACCAGCGGCGCGGACAAGCCGTTTTGAGCGCGGGACAGTTTGCGTTTTTCCAAAAGCTCGCTAAGAACGTGTTCTTAGAGGAAGTTTCGCGCCGTGCTCACCTCCCGGAGTGATATTGATCTTCGCGGGAGAGGATACTCATGTTGCCTTAAAACTCCTCATTGCCGCCCAGATACCGCCACTGCCCCGGCGGCAACGCTCCCAGCATCACGCGGCCGATGCGGATGCGCTTCAAGCCGGTGACGGTCAGCCCGACTTGCTCGCACATGCGGCGTATCTGGCGCTTTTTACCCTCGCGCAGCACAAAGCGCAACTGCTCGGGGTTTTGCCAGTTCACTTGCGCCGGCTTCAGCGCTTGCCCGTCCAGACTCAGGCCCTCGCGCAGCCGCGCCAAGCCCGCCGCCGGGAATACCGCCTGCACGTTGGCGCTGACGCGACCATAGGCCACGCGCACCAGATATTCCTTGTCAACGTCCGAATCCTCGCCGATCAAGCGGCGCGCCACGCGGCCATCTTGCGTCAGCACCAGCAGACCCGAGGAGTCGATGTCCAAGCGCCCCGCCGCGGCCAGTCCGCGCAACTGCGCCGGCGCAAAGCGCGTGCGCGATGTGTCGCCGCGCCAACGGCTGCGCGCGTCGATCAGCGCCACGGCGGGCCGGTAGCCGTCTTCAGCCTGACCGCTGACCACGCCCACCGGCTTGTGCAGCAAAATGGTCACGCGCCGGGACTGCGCCGCGCCGGCTTGGGCGTCCACCGTCAAGCGGTCTTGCGGCGTGACTTGCTGGCCCATCACGCCAACGGCGCCGTTGACGCGCACCCAGCGGCGCCCGATCCATTCGTCGGCCTCGCGCCGTGAGCACAAACCCAGATCCGCCAGGCGTTTGTTCAGACGCACGGCGTCGGCCACAGGAGGCGCTTTCACGTTTGAGGTCACGGTGTCCAACCCAGATCCAGGCGCAGGGGTTTGCTCAACGGAAAACAAAATAAGCCACCACGATGGCCGCTACCAGCCCCACCGCGTCGGCCAGCAGTGCGCACGGCAGGGCGTGGCGGGTGTGTTTGATGCCGACGCTGCCGAAATACACCGCCAGCACGTAGAAGGTGGTTTCGGTCGAACCCTGGATGATGGCGGCTAGTTTGCCCACAAAGGAATCGACGCCGTAAGTCTGCATGACGTCCACCATCAGGCCGCGCGCGCCGGAGCCGGAGAGCACTTTCATCAACCCGACCGGCAGCGCGGGCAGAAAGTCGGTTGGCAGGCCGAGCGCGGCCACGGCCCAGGCTATGGCCGCCAGCAGCGCGTCCAGCAGGCCGGCGGCGCGAAATACGGCAATAGCCGCCAGCATCGCCACCAGGTAGGCGATGATGCCGACGGCGACGCTGAAGCCTTCTTTCGCGCCGTCAATGAAGGCCTCGTATACGTTGACGCGCCGCAACGCGCCGACGAGCAAGAACAACGTGATTGCCGACAGGATGGCGCCAGCGCCGATGAGCCCCATCCAGCGCGCGGCCTGCTGCGCCGGCATGGCGTGCAGCCACCACGCCAGCGCCGCGCTTAGCGCGGCCAAGGCAGCCAGCGGCGCCAGCAAGGCGGCGCGCAGCAGTGCAATGCGCTGCACCAGCGCGACCGCGGTCAGCGCACACGCCAAGGTGATGGCTGTCACCAGCAGGGTCGGCAAAAAAATATCGGCGGCGTTGAAGTCGGCCAGTCCTTGCTTGAGGGCCAGTGTCTGCCGGATGGCGATAACCGAAGTGGGGATCAGCGTCAGCCCGGCCGTGTTGAGCACCAGAAACATGATCTGCGCGTTGCTGGCGGTATCGGGCTGGGGATTGAGCGTTTGCAGCTCTTGCATCGCCTTCAGGCCCAGCGGGGTGGCGGCATTGTCCAGTCCGAGCAGGTTGGCGCTCAGGTTCATGGTCATCGCGCCTTGCGCCGGGTGGCCCGCGGGCACGCCGGGAAACAACCGGCGCAGCGCCGGGTTGACGGCGCGTCCCAGCGCGCCGATCATGCCCGCGCGCTCGCCGATTTTCATGAAGCCCAACCACAACGCCATCATGCCGGTCAGGCCCAAGGCGACGTCAAAGCCGGTCTTGGCGGACTCGAACAACGCCGTCATCAGGCGCGCAAAAGCGTCCGCGTCGCCCAACCAGGTTTGCGCCAACGCCGCCGCAAAGGCGCTGAGGAAAAAGCCGAGCCAGACGTAATTCAGAATCAAGGCAGCCTCTGTCGGCTAAATGCGCGCAATACCACGAGGTGCGCTTGCGCTTTGCGCCTCGCATCCCAAAAGCCGAATCCGGGCGCGCCCAACTGCGGTTTCTAGGTTGAAAGCCGACGTCATTGGCCGCAACACTTCTTGTATTTCTTGCCGCTGCCGCACGGACACGGGTCGTTGCGCCCGCGCTTGTCCTGATTGCGCAACTGCGGTACGCGCGGGCCCAGGATTCGCGCAATATCGAACAGCGCCGACACGCCGGCTATGGCGTCGATAAAGGCTTGGCTGCGCTCGTCGCTGGCGCTGGGCGCGGCGTGCGGATCGTGCAGATTGAGCGCTGGCGGATCGCAGTCGTCGTCCAGCAGCTTATGGATAGATTCGAGCGCATCGATCATGGCCGTGGCCAGCTCCTTGTCGCGCGGGAGCGCCCAGTCGTCGAGCCAGGTTATAACGACGGACGTGAACCCTGTTGCCCACAGCAAGCCCAGCGGGGGCGGCGGGCCGTCTTGCATGGCCACGGCGCGCTCCTCTTCGGATAGCGCGCCCAGCATGCCGCGCCAGTCCAAGACGTAGGGATAAAACGGCAACTCCTCATCCGGCGCGTCAATCGATTGCGTCAGCGCGCTACGCAATTGCGATTCACGCTCCGTCCAGGCCGTCAGGAATCGGATGTGCTCCGAAGGGTCGGCGAATAGCTCGTCGGCAGTATGAGAAAACAGCGCCACAAGCCATTCGTCATCGCTGACGGCGCGGCGCATGCACAGTAGCGCGGTCATGAAGCCTTCGCAGTACTCCCACTGCGGCGTGTCCTCGGGATGGCGTTGCGCAATGGCGTCAAGCGCATTTTCCAGCGCGCTGATCGTGGCCACGGCAGCTTCGCCGACGGGGTCATGCACGTGGGTCTCAGGGCTGGTTTGCCCGCGGTCGGTTGGTTCGCAAGGCGTCGTGGCGGTGCTCATGGGGTGCTGGAATTTGCGGGTCGGCCATCGTATCTTAGAACGTGTTCAGGCCAGGTTCGGTGAATGGCAAGTGATGGATGGTGCGACTCTTGCATTACTCAACAACCGGGATGTTCAGCTCGCTTCATGGAGGTTGGCATGGCCTCACCTGTCGTTGCCACCTTGCGTGTCCATGCGTGTCCCGATGAGGATGAAAGATTTTTTACCCCTGCGCTGCTTGTGCTGTGCTTGCGCCTCAGTGCTCCGTTCCATCAAAACCTTTACAAATGAAATCGATGGGTTTGTTCGTCAGGCAAGGCGCAAACCGGAGCAATACCGAGTGGTATTGCGAGGATTTGCAACGCAGCATGACGGGCAAAGACGCGATTTCATGTAAAGGTTTTGATGGAACGGAGCACTCAGGTGTGGTGCGTGAGGCTGGCCGGCCTTTTCTGGTTGGCGAAACCTCACGCCCTGTCGTCGTTCCCGCACGCCCCTCGTCATTCCCGCGAAGGTGCATGGGCGCTAACCTGAAGGTCTGCGCCTGCTTGGGCGGTGCGAGGCGGTGGGCAGTTCTACCTCGCCCCCCTTTGGGGGAAGACAGGGATGGGGGCTGACGGCGTATCAAACATGTGCCGCGCGTACTTTCAAGGCTGCAAGCCCCCACCCCTGCCCTCCCCCAATGGAGGAAGGGGTCAGACCAAGCGCACATCACTTTCAATCGCACCCGCTGCCGGGCCGCATCGGGAACATCGGCGATAATGCAAGGTTACATCGCCGCGCGGCTGTAGCTCAGTGGATAGAGTATCGGCCTCCGAAGCCGAGGGTCGTGGGTTCGATCCCCGCCAGCCGCGCCATTGCGTTGCGCCGTGCGTGTTTGAAAGGCTGTCTTCTGAAAGCCGGCTTGCTCCGGCATCAGCGGACAATAGGCGTTCGTGTATGTCTTCTCCTGCCGATTCCTCTGCCCCTGTTGTGTCCGGCGGTGCGTCCGCCGATCAGCCGTCAGCGCATTCGGCTTTCCGCATGACGGCTACCGAACGCCGCGCCACGCTGTCGCTGGCGGCGATTTTTGCGCTGCGCATGTTGGGGCTGTTCCTGGTATTGCCGGTGTTTGCGTTGGAGGTCACGCATTTGCCGGGCGGCGACGATCCGGCGCTGATCGGTCTGGCGATGGGAATTTACGGGCTGACGCAGGCGGTGCTGCAAGCGCCGCTGGGACTGGCGTCGGACCTGCTGGGGCGCAAACCGGTAATTGTGCTGGGATTGCTGGTGTTTGCGCTAGGCAGCGTGCTGGCGGCGCGGGCGGGTAGCGTGCAAATGCTGGCGGCGGCGCGGGCGTTGCAGGGCGCGGGGGCGATTTCGGCGGCGGTGACGGCGCTGCTGGCAGATCTGACGCGCGACGAGGTGCGCACCAAGGGCATGGCATTGATCGGGGCAAGCATTGCGGGCATGTTCGCTTTATCGCTGGTGCTGGCGCCAATGCTGGCCGGGATTGCGGGGCTACCGGGGCTGTTCGGGCTGACGGCGCTGCTGGCGCTGGCCGGGGTTGCGCTGGTGCTGTGGATGACGCCGCCGGAGCCGACACGTCAGATCGATCAGACGCGCGGGCGGCTGTCGCAAGTGTGGCGACACCCGCATCTGTGGCGGCTGGAGTTGGGCGTATTCACGCTCCACACGGTGCAGATGGCGATGTGGGGCGTGGTGCCGGGGCTGCTGGTACATGCGGGGCTGGCGAAGGTGCAGCACTGGCAGGTGTATTTGCCGGCGGTGCTGGCGTCGTTCATGGCGCTGGGCGGGTTATTTGCGGCCGAACGGCGCGGACGGCTGCGGATGGTGTGGCGCGGGGCAATCGCGCTGCTGATGGCGGTGCAACTGGCGCTGCTGATGGCGGCGGCGCACACGCCGGGGCCGTGGGCGCTGGGCGGGTTGATGTTTTTGTTTTTCACCGCCTTTAACGTACTGGAGGCGACGCAGCCAAGCCTTATTTCGCGTCTGGCTCCACCGCAAGCGCGCGGCGCGGCGCTTGGTGTTTACAACACCTTGCAGTCGCTGGGGCTGTTTGCCGGCGGAGCGTTGAGCGGCTGGCTGCTGAAGAGTTTTGACGCCCAGGCGGTGTTTGCGGCGACGGCGGCGCTGGCGGCGTTGTGGCTGGCGCTAGGCTGGCGTCAGCCGATGTCGGCGACGACAGCGCACTGAGGTACTGGGACGCTGATAGCCCGCGGGTGTTGGTAAAAATCGGCGTCGCGCCGCTGCACCCGATACATTCTGACACCTGGGCTTGGGGCACAATGTGGCGCGTCAGGGTGACGCCCTCAAGGCGGCATTCGGTACGCTTAACGCTCAACTCCTCAATTGAACCCAACATGGCCTCCGTCAATAAAGTCATCCTCGTCGGCAACCTCGGACGCGACCCTGAAATGCGTTCCTTTCCCAGTGGCGATCAGGTCGCCAATGTCACGCTGGCAACCACCGACAAATGGAAAGACAAGCAAACCGGCGAGCCGCGCGAGCACACTGAATGGCACCGCCTGGTGTTTAACGGACGGCTGGCCGAAATTGTCGGCCAATACCTGCGCAAGGGCAGCCAAATTTACGTTGAAGGCAGTATCCGCACCCGCAAATGGCAGGACCAGCAGACCGGCCAGGACCGCTACAGCACGGAAATCCGCGTCGACCAGATGCAGATGCTCGGCAGCCGCCAGGGCATGGGCGCGCCGACGGATGACGGCGGCGGCCATGACGCCCCCGCCCCGGCCCGCTTCGCCCCGCCCGCCAAGGCCGCCGCCCCGCAAAGCGCGCCTGCGGCGGCAAAGCCCGCGGCGGCGTCGGGCTTTGACGACATGGATGACGATATCCCGTTCTGAAGAGAGCGTGAGTTGCTCCGCGGACGCGGGCTGCGTGCGAAATTTCACCCCGGCCCGTTGCGGCCGTCGCCGGTGCGGATGTTGGTCCGTATCGGCGCGTCGGGGTTGAACGGCGGCGGCGGACGCGGGCCGGCACGCTCGGCGGCTTGCACCGGGATGGGCGGCACGCCGCTGGTGGTGGGCGCACGCGCGCAGTACACCGGCTCGGGGATGCCGGTGTAGAGCAGCCGCGCCAAACGCTGATCCACGCCCAGGCCGAACTGGGCCTGCACGGTGGCGTCAGCGTAGTACAGCGCATTTTCATCGCCCGTCGCCGTCTGCCGCTCCAGTACGGCGTGGCCGCGCAGCCCTTCCAGCAGCGCCATGTCCTGATACAGCCGCGCCTCGAAGCTCAACCCGAGCGGGCACTGGTACGCCAGCCGCGGCGCTTCGAGCATCGCCGCGCAGGCGGTGAGCAGCAGGCACGAAGCCAGCGCCATCCGGCCTTTTTTCCGCCTCACTTTGGCCACAATACCCACAATTGCAATGGCTGCCTCATGCGCCCGGCCAGATCACCCGCAAGCGGGCCCCAGCCGGCAAAATAATCGGCGCGCACGGCACCGGTGATGGCACTGCCGGTGTCTTGCGCCAGCACCAGCCGCTGCAACTGGGCCACCGGGCCGCTGGAGGCCAGCCAGACCGGGGTGCCGTAGGGAATGCTTTGCGGATCGACGGCAATGGATCGGCCCGGCGTCAGCTCTACGCCCTGCGCGCCGCGCGGGCCGAATTGCGCATCCAGCGGCGACAGTTCCTGCTCGCGAAAGAACACCGCGCGCGGATTGCTCCACAAAAACTCCTGCACGCGCTGCGGGTTGGCGGCCAGCCAGCTTTTGATGCCGGGCCAGGTGGCGTCACGGATGGCGCCTTGATCGAGCAGCCACTTGCCGGGGCTGCGGTAAGGGTGATCGTTGGTGGCGGCAAAGGACAGGCGCGTGACGCGCTGGCCGCCGTCGCTTTCGGTAATGCGCACACGGCCCGAGCCTTGAATATGCAAAATCATGGCGTCCACCGGATCGGCCAGCCAGACCAGTTCATTGCCGGCCAGTTGCGCGCGCGCTTCCGGCAGGGTGTCCATCTCATAGCGGTTGTACCAGGGCCGACGCCGACCGAGGTCGGCGGGCGGGCGGTAGATCGGCACGCTGAAACCGGGGCGCGGCACGCGCGAAGCCTCGTATACCGGCTCAAAATAGCTGGTCAGCAGGCCGTCGCGGATCGAGCCGTCCAGCGACGTGACGCGGTACGGCTGCAGGCGCGCGCGCATCCAGCCACGCTGTTCCTCGGGCGTGGCCAGCGACAGGCGGCGCACCTCGCCGCACAAAGAACCCAGGGCCGGGCCAGGGCGCTCACAGCTTTTGATCCAGGCATTCCAGGCCTCGGCGGTGGCGTCCTGCTCGAAGCCTGGCAGATCGGCCCAGCGCACCGGCACCCAGCGGCTGTGCGCGCGCACGATGTCGGGGCCGAGCGGCGCCGTGTCGGGACCGGCTGAGGTGGGTGGCGACGTTTCGGCGCCGGGTGGCGCCGCACGCCGCACGACGCAACCGGCCAGCACGCCCGCCATGACCGCCACGCAGAGAAATCGCAATGTCCATTTCATCGTAAACTGACTCTGGTTTGAACCTGGAAACGGCAGTTGAACGTGATCGAAGCGACGAAAGCCAACGCTCATGCGGTTTTCCTGAAGATAACAAGCGGGGGGCTGCCGTTTTTAGGTTGAAACCCCGCCCCTTTGGAACGGCAGGCCGCGACCCCAACCAAGAAGGTCGGGGTTCTGATCGTAAACTGACTTTGGTTTGAATCCCGCCCCGTGGCCGGGCAACAGGTCGTGAGACCGTTCCGTCATACCTACGCAAATCAAGCCCCGGTTGACAAGGCCGGTTCTGGATGGTTGTTCCTGCTTTAGACTTGAGCGCCCCCGACCTTCGTGTTCACAAGGAGACCTCATGAAGATACTGTTGGCTGTCGATGGCAGCCCCTATACCAAAAAGATGCTGGCTTATCTGGCCACGCACATGGAGATGTTTTCCGGTGAAAACGAATTCACGCTGCTGACCGTGCAAGGCCCGCTGCCGCCGCGCGCGCGCGCCGCCGCCGGCAAGGAGGCGGTGGAGGCTTACTACGCCGAGGAGTCGATGAAGGTGCTGGAGCCATCGATAAAGTTCATGGCGCGCCACGGCCTTGATGCCGACAGCGTATGCAAGGTTGGCTCCGTGGGCGAGACCATCGCCAAGACCGCCGACAGCGGCAAATTCGACTTGGTAATCATGGGCTCGCACGGCCACGGCGCGCTGAGTAACCTGGTCATGGGATCGGTTGCCACCAAGGTGTTGGCGCAGTGCAAAACGCCGGTGCTGCTGGTGCGCTGAGCAATAAGAACGTGTCCACGATCCCGGCGCGGGCGTGCGGGCGCGGGCTTAGGACGCTCTGCGGCGTTGCAATCCTTGCCAATGACACCGGCCATTGGCTGCGGATTGCGCCTTGCAGCCCATCCCAATCCGCAT